>NZ_JBHTRI010000004.1:0-306396 GCF_042796085.1 Streptomyces sp. NPDC056452 | reverse complement strand
GGACAACTCCGTGCGCCTCGCCCCCTTTTGACGTCTCCGGACGACCCGTCTGAGTACGGGTACGGATGGATTGCGCCGCCTGCCTCATGACAATGGCCCCATGACTACGACGCGGTTACCGCGCGCCGCATCCGGCGGGCGCAGGTCCCTCGGAGGGCTCCTCGGCCTCCTCCTCGTCCTCGCCGTCCCCGCCTGCTCCGCCGAGGACCGCGCCACGAGCCCCGAAGAGGTGCGCGAACTGGCGGGCGGTACAGAGGCGCAGGAGGCCCGGAAGGAGGCCGAGACCTATCTCCGGACCGCCGTCCGCGCCTACGACAAGAACACTCCCCTGGTCCTCGGCCTGACGACGGTGAACGACCTGTGCATCGGCGGAGCGGCGAAGGAGTGGTTCTTCCAGACCGGCGACGACCGGTACAGGATCCGCTGCTCCCTGAAGATCACCGCCTACTACGGCGCCGACCCGAAGCGGATCGGTGACACCCTGGACGCTGTCCTCACGGCCGGCGACCACGACGTCTCCGCGTTTCCCACGGGCCCGATCCCGTTCGGTCACGACGACTACCGCACACGCCTCGTCTCCTACTACCGGGGACGCGGCCCGAACCCGACGGGCCCGGACACCCCGGAACCGTTCCAGCTCTTCGACCCTGCGCAGACCCTGTCCTGGGACACCGTGCGCAGCAGCCCGAAGACGCCGGTCGAGGAGACCGGCCCGTGTACGGAGAACGATCCGCCTGTCACCCGGTGCTTGCGCGAGCCCGCGTCGACCACGGTCGCGGACCTGCGCAGGCGGTACGGAATGGTCTTCAAGCTGGAGACGTCGGCCTCCGACTACTACCTGGTCTTCAAGGACGGCCGGTGACACGGCTCCGGCCCCGGGATCCGCCGACAGGGTCGGGAATCCCGGGGCCGGAGCTCCGGACGGGTGGCCGGGTGGTCAGGAAACCGTCAGCGCGCGGATCGACGTCGGCGCGTGGCCGGGCTCCGTCGCCACGTCCTCGAACTCGTTGACCGACGCGATGTCCGTCCCGCTCATCGAGATGTTCGTGACACGCTCCAGGATCGCCTCGACGACCACCGGCACCCGGAACTCCGCCGCCAGCTTCTTCGCCTCCTCGAACGCGGGCAGCAGCTGGTCCGGCTCGGTGACCCGGATCGCCTTGCAGCCGAGGCCCTCGACGACCTTGACGTGGTCGACGCCGTAGACGCCCAGCTCCGGGGAGTTGATGTTCTCGAACTCCAGGTTGACCTGGAAGTCGATGTCGAAGTTGCGCTGGGCCTGGCGGATGAGCCCCAGGTAGGAGTTGTTCACCAGCACATGGACGTACGGGATGTGGTGCTGCGCGCCGACGGCGAGCTCCTCCAGCATGAACTGGAAGTCGTAGTCGCCGGAGAGCGCGACGACCGATCCCTCCGGGTCGGCCGTGGCGACGCCCAGCGCGGCCGGGATCGTCCAGCCCAGCGGGCCGGCCTGGCCGCAGTTGATCCAGTGGCGCGGCCGGTAGACGTGCAGCATCTGCGCGCCCGCGATCTGGGAGAGGCCGATCGTCGTCACGTACCGGGTCTCGGGCCCGAAAGCCCTGTTCATCTCCTCGTACACCCGCTGCGGCTTCAGGGGCACGTTGTCGAAGTGTGTGCGGCGCTGCAGCGTGGCCCGCCGCTCCTGCGTGGACGCGGCCCATGCCGACCGGTCCTTCAGGGTGCCCGCGGCCTTCAGCTCGCGGGCCACCTCGACGAAGAGCTCCAGCGCGGCCTTGGCGTCGGAGGCGATGCCGAGGTCCGGGGCGAAGATCTTGCCCAGCTGGGTGGGCTCGATGTCGACGTGGACGAACGTCCGGCCCTGGGTGTAGACGTCCAGCTTGCCGGTGTGGCGGTTCGCCCACCGGTTGCCGATGCCGAGGACGAAGTCGGACTCCAGGAAGTTCGCGTTGCCGTAGCGGTGCGAGGTCTGCAGGCCGACCATGCCCGCGTTGAGCTCGTGGTCGTCGGCGAGGATGCCCCAGCCCATCAGCGTCGGCACGACCGGAACACCGGTCAGCTCGGCGAACTCCACCAGGAGTTCGGAGGCGTCCGCGTTGATGATCCCGCCGCCCGCGACGAGCAGCGGGCGCTCGGAGGCGTTGAGCATCTCGACGGCGCGCTCGATCTGCTTGCGGGTCGCGGCGGGCTTGTGGACGGGCAGCGGCTCGTACAGATCGGGGTCGAACTCGATCTCGGTGAGCTGCACATCGATCGGCAGGTCGATGAGGACCGGGCCGGGACGGCCGGTGCGCATCAGGTGGAAGGCCTGCTGGAAGACGCCGGGGACCTGGGCGGCCTCCAGGACGGTGGTGGCCGCCTTGGTGACCGGCTTGGCGATCGACGCGATGTCGACGGCCTGGAAGTCCTCCTTGTGGAGCACCGCCGTGGGGGCCTGGCCGGTGATGCAGAGGATCGGGATCGAGTCGGCGATGGCGGAGTAGAGGCCGGTGATCATGTCGGTGCCGGCGGGACCGGACGTACCGATGCAGACGCCGATGTTGCCGGCCGCGGCACGGGTGTAGCCCTCGGCCATGTGGGAGGCGCCCTCGACATGGCGGGCGAGGGTGTGGTGCACCCCGCCGGATGCCTTGAGTGCCGCGTAGAACGGGTTGATCGCCGCACCCGGCACACCGAACGCGTTACTGACGCCTTCGCGCTTGAGAATCTCAACTGCCGCTCGGGCAGCGGTCATACGAGGCATTGAGTGCTCCTGCTCGGACCTGGTGGATTCGGGCTCTGTCGCGCCACCTGAGAGCACCAATTCCGCATTACGGAAATTCTGTTCTGCTATGTGGAATCAATCTAAAGCGGAGTCGTACGGTCGTCAAGGGAGGACGCCGGGACGAAGTGCGCCAACCTCCTCCCCAGGACCTCGCTCCTGGTAGACCATGGGGGTACGGAGCGCAGTCGCCGCGACAATCGGGGCAGGAGGGGGCAGACGGTGGATTCCCTACCGGTGCACTGCCCGGCCTGCGGCCGGGACCACGCGTACATCACGCCCGTCTACCCCTGCCCGTGCGGCTCCCCGACGGCCCCGCCGCTGCTGCGGGGCGCACCGGTCGAACCCATCACCCACCGCACCTGGAACGACGACTGGGTGAGCGTGCGCTGCACCGCCTGCGGGCGGCGCGACCAGTGGCCGCATCCCGAGCTGAGCTGCCCCTGCGGCGCCGTGCTGCGGATACCCGTCCGCCCGGTGGCCCCCCACGGCTCGGCACCGGCCTCCGCCGCCCGGCCGCCCGGGCCCACGCACATCCCGCTGCCGCGCACGGCAGCGCACCCGCGCCCCTCGTTCCGGCCGATGGTGATCCGTACCGCACGCGACGCGGTGAGCGCTGCCGCGCTCTATCTGAAGTGGCTGGGCTACCGCGAGGTCGTCCAGCCCGAGGTGCGCCCCGCGTCCCGGATAGACCTCCGGGCATCCGGGCTCATCGCACAGGTCGACTCCACCACCCGGCCGACCGCACTGCGCGATGTCGAGTGCCTCTGGCTCAACGCCCTCAACGCCTCGGTGTCGGGCGTGCTCTTCTCCCTGGCCGGCTACGCGGAGGACGCGCGCTCACGCGCCGACGGTCTCGCCATCCCGCTCTTCGTCATGGACCTCACGGGTACGCCGCAGCCGGTCAACAGCCCTGCGGACGAACTGATCAGCACGGGACCCTGACCACCCGTCATACTGGTCCCATGCGCATCCGTCCCGCCCGGCGCCCGGAACTCCCGCTGCTCCAGGACATCGAGCGCGCCGCGGGCGAGCCGTTCCGCACGGTCGGCATGCCGGCCGTCGCCGACGACGAGCCGCCGCCGCTCGCCCTGCTGGAGAACTACCGTCGCGGTGGGCGCTGCTGGGTGTCGACGGACGAGGCCTCCGACCTCCCCGTCGGCTACCTGATCGCCGACCGCGTGGACGGCGCCGCCCACATCGAGCAGATCTCCGTCGACCCGGCGGCCGCCCGCCGGGGTGTCGGCCGCGCCCTCATCGACCATCTCGCCGGCTGGGCCGAGGCCGAGGGACTGACCGCTCTCACCCTGACGACCTTCGCCGAAGTCCCTTGGAACGCGCCCTACTACACACGCCTCGGTTTTCGGACACTGGCGGAGGACGAGCTCGGGGACGGGCTCCGCGGGATCAGGTCGCAGGAAGCCGAACACGGCCTGGACCGCTGGCCGCGCGTGTGTATGCGCCGCGATCTCCCCACCGTGCCATCGAAATGATTTCGGTCACGTGTGCCCCGCGAGCCTCATATGTTCGGACTGTTGTCAGTATGGGGACGTACAGTGAAGGCATGGTCTTAACTCCTCGGCTTTCACCTCCTTCCACCCCTGTTTTCGCGACCCAGCCCACCCACCCGTCCGCCGTCGAGGCGAACGAGGCGATTCGCGCGCTCGTGGACGCCCGCGCGGGCCAGGACTGGTCGTCCGTGGAGTCGGCGACGTACGAGGTGCTTCTGATCGAGTGGGCGGCCGCGACCAAGGGCATCGACTCCGACATCATCGAAGCCGCCTGAAACCCTGCCCGGCCGCCCCACCCGGCGCCGCACGCCACGCTTGCCGCGCCGCGCGCTACGCGCCGTAGCTCTCCCGCAGTTCGACCTTCCGGACCTTCCCGCTGACCGTCATCGGGAAGGTCTCCAGGATCTGCAGCCGGCGCGGGATCTTGTAGTGCGCCAGCTGCTCCCGGCAGTACGCGGTCACCTCGTCCAGGGTCGGCGGATCGGCCGGGTCGCGGGGGATGACGCAGGCCAGGATCTCCTCGCCGTACCTGGCGTCCGGCACCCCGACCACCTGGACATCGGCGATCTTCGGATGGCCGTAGAGGAACTCCTCGATCTCCCGCGGGTACACGTTCTCGCCACCTCGGATGATCATGTCCTTGATCCGGCCGACGATCTGGACGTATCCGTCCTCCCGCATCACCGCGAGATCCCCGGTGTGCATCCAGCGCCCCGCGTCGATCACCTCCGCGGTCCGCTCCGGCTGGTCCCAGTAGCCGAGCATCACGCTGTACCCGCGGGTGCACAGCTCACCGGGCCCTCCGCGCGGCAGGGTCACGCCCGTCACCGGGTCGACCACCTTGACCTCCACATGCGGCAGCACCCGGCCGACCGTGCCGGTACGGCGCTCCAGGTCGTCTTCCCGGCGCGTCTGGGTGGAGACCGGTGAGGTCTCCGTCATGCCGTAGCAGATCGACACCTCGTCCATGTGCATCTCGGCGACGACCCGCTTCATCACCTCGACCGGGCACGGCGATCCGGCCATGATTCCGGTGCGGAGCGAGGAGAGGTCGTAGTCGGCGAAGCCGGGGAGGTTCAGCTCCGCGATGAACATGGTGGGGACGCCGTAGAGCGAGGTGCAGCGCTCCTGCTGGACGGCCGAGAGCACGGCGGCGGGCTCGAAGGACGGGGCCGGGATCACGATGCAGGCGCCGTGCGAGGTGATGCCCAGGTTTCCCATCACCATGCCGAAGCAGTGGTAGAAGGGGACGGGCAGGCAGACCCGGTCCTGTTCGGTGTAGCCGACCATCTCCCCCACGAAGTAGCCGTTGTTCAGGATGTTGTGGTGGGAGAGCGTGGCCCCCTTCGGGAAGCCGGTGGTACCCGAGGTGTACTGGATGTTGATCGGGTCGTCGCAGGACAACTCCGCCTCACGGAGGGAGAGCTGTTCGGCGGTGACGGCTACCGACGTGGCCGTCAGTTCGTCCCAGCTCGGGTCGCCGATGTAGTGGACGGACCGCAGGGCCGGGCAGTTGGCACGGACCTGGCCGACGAGGGCCCGGTAGTCGCTGGTTCGGTGGGCGAGCGACGCGATCAGCAGGGAGATCCCGGCCTGGTCGAGCACGTACTCCAGCTCGTGCGCCCGGTAGGCCGGGTTGATGTTGACCATGACGGCACCGATGCGGGCCGTCGCGTACTGGACGAGCACCCACTCCGGGCAGTTGACCGCCCAGATGCCGACACGGTCGCCCTTGGCCACCCCGGATGCCATCAGCCCACGGGCCAGTTCCTGGACGGCGGCGCCGAATTCGGCGTACGTCCAGCGGCGCCCGGACACCACATCGACCAGGGCCTCGCGCTCCGGGAAGGCCTCGACCGCGCGGTCGAGGTTGCGGCCGATGGTGTCGCCGAGCAGTGCGGTGCCGCCGGTGCCGTGCGCGTAGGACAGCTCGCTCATCGCAGGTCCCCCTCGTCGAACTCGGTGCCCGCGCCCTGCGCCGTACGCTCCCGCAGTTCGATCCGGCGGATCTTGCCGGAGACGGTCTTGGGCAGCTCGGCGAACTCCAGCCGGCGGATGCGCTTGTACGGGGCGAGGACCGCCCGGGAGTGCTCGAACAGCACCCTCGCCGTTTCCGGGCCGGGCTCCCAGCCCTCGGCGAGTACGACGTACGCCTTGGGCACGGCGAGGCGCACGGGGTCGGGTGCGGGCACGACCGCCGCCTCGGCCACCGCTTCGTGCTCCAGCAGGGCGCTCTCCAGCTCGAACGGCGAGATCTTGTAGTCGGAGGCCTTGAACACGTCGTCGGCGCGGCCCACGTACGTGATGTAGCCGTCCTCGTCCCGGGCGCCGATGTCCCCGGTGCGGTAGTAGCCGCCCGCCATGGACTCGGCCGTACGTTCGGGGTCGCCGTGGTAGCCGGTCATCAGGCCGACGGGGGCGGCCGACAGGACGAGGGCGATCTCGCCCTCCGCCACGCCCGCCCGCCCGGAGACCGGGTCGAGCAGCTCGACCTCGAAGCCGGGGCTGGGCCGCCCCATCGAGCCGGTCTTCAGCCGCTGGCCCGGCGTGTTCGCCACCTGGACGGCGGTCTCCGTCTGGCCGAAGCCGTCCCGGATGGTGACGCCCCAGGCGCGCCTGACGGTCTCGATGACCTCGGGGTTGAGCGGCTCGCCGGCCGCGACGACCTCGCGCGGCGGTGTCTTCAGCTGCGTGAGGTCGGCCTGGATGAGCATCCGCCACACGGTCGGCGGCGCACAGAAGCTCGTCACCGCGGAGCGGTCCATCTCCGCCATCAGCCGGGCAGCGTCGAAGCGTGTGTAGTTGAAGATGAAGACGGTCGCCTCGGCGCTCCAGGGCGCGAAGAGGTTCGACCAGGCGTGCTTGGCCCAGCCGGGCGAGGAGATGTTGAGGTGCACATCGCCGGGCTTGAGGCCGATCCAGTACATCGTCGACAAGTGGCCGACCGGGTACGAGACATGGGTGTGCTCGACCAGCTTGGGGCTCGCTGTCGTACCGGAGGTGAAGTACAGCATCAGCGGTTCGTCAGCGTCGGTCTCACGGTCGGCGGTGAAGGTGTCGGGCGCCTCGTCGGCCCCGCTGTACGGGAGCCAGCCCGCCACCTCCTCGCCGACGGCGATCCGGGTGTAGTCGCCGGGCACCTCGTCGAACTTCGGCGCGTCCTCGGACCGTACGAGGACGTGGCGGACCTTGCCGCGCTCCACCCGGTCGCGCAGGTCGACGGGGCCGAGCAGCGGGGTCGCGGGGATGACGACGGCACGCAGCTTCATCGCGGCGAGGGCGGTCTCCCACAGCTCGGTCTGGTTGCCGAGCATGACCAGGATCCGGTCGCCCTCCCGTACCCCCTGGGCGCGCAGCCAGTTCGCGGCGCGGTTGGAACGGGCGGCCATCCTGGCGAAGGACACCTCTGTGCGCCGGCCGTCCTCCTCCACGATGTGCAGGGCGGTCCGCTCGTTGTCCTCGGCGATGACGTCGAACCAGTCCAGCGCCCAGTTGAAGCGGGCCGGCCTGGGCCATTCGAAGCCGGCGTAGGCCTTCGCATAGTCCTCGCGGTGTTCCAGCAGAAAGTCCCGAGCGGCCCGGAACGTCTCCGTCGCGCTGGTTGCCGGCATGTGCCCTCCTCATTGCGGACCCGTCCTTTAACATCATGTAAACAGTGACCCGGATCTCACCACCCCCGAACGGGGGTGGTGCGGGCAGGACCCCACGGGGCGGAGAGGCATCGGCGTGCCACAACCGGCTGAGGCGACGGAGATGCAGGCGGCTCTGCTGAGGCTGCGCCGCACGAGCGGGCTGCCGGTGGTCTTCGGCGGGCTGCTGTCCGACGCGCGCCACGCCCGGATCGCGGAGCTGAACGGGGCGCAGACAGGCGCGTTGCGCGGGCTCGTCATCTCCGCGGGCAGCGGGCTCGGCGGCAAGGCGATCGCGCTGTCGCGGCCGTGCGCGGTGACCGACTACGCCTCCTCGCGCCACATCAGCCACGAGTACGACACGGCTGTCGCGGCGGAGGGTCTGCGCTCGGTCGTCGCGGTGCCCGTCGTCGTGCGCCGCAAGGTGCGGGGCGTGCTGTACGGGGCGCTGCGCGAGGCGCTCACGCTCGGGGACCGCACGTTCGACGCGGCGGTGTCGGCGGCCCGTGATGTGGAGCAGGCGCTGGCCGTGCGGGACGAGGTGCAGCAGCTCCTGGCGACCACCCGGGAGCAGGTGACCGGCCCGCACGCGGATCCCGGCACGTGGGAGGACGTCCGCGAGGCGCACCGCGAACTGCGTGCCCTGGCACCGAGGATCGTCGACCCGGCCCTGCGTGACGAGCTCCTCGCGGTGTGCGGGCGGCTCGCTTCGGCCGCGGGGTCGAACCGGTCCGCCGCGACCCGGCAGGTGAGGCTGGCTCCGCGTGAGACGGATGTGATCGCCTGTGTGGCGGCGGGCGCGACGAACGCGGCGGCGGCCGAGCGGCTGGGCCTGCGGCCGGAGACCGTGAAGGGGTATCTGCGCTCCGCGATGCGGAAGCTGGGGGCGCACACCCGGCTGGAGGCGGTGGTGGCCGCGCGCCGGGCGGGGCTGCTGCCGTAGAGATCCTGGCGAACCGGAAGGCGTGGTACGCATGGTGACCGTCGATCAGTACCTGGCCTTTGCCGCGATGTCTCTGCTGGTGATCGGGATCCCGGGGCCGAGCGTGCTGTTCGTGATCGGCCGGGCTCTGGCCCACGGACGCCGTACGGCGCTGGCGACGGTGCTGGGCAATGTCACCGGTTCGTACATGCTGGTGGTGGCGGTCGCGCTGGGGGTCGGTTCGCTGGTCGAGCGGTCGTTGCTGTTCTTCCTCGTGGTGAAGCTGGCGGGAGCCGCGTATCTCGTCCTCCTGGGCGTGCAGGCGTTCCGCCACCGCAAGGAGATGCGTCTGACGTCGGCCGCGAGGTCCGGGCAGCCCGCGCACGGTGATCTGCGGACCGTTGCGGACGGGGTGGTCGTCGGCGTCACGAACCCCAAGGGCATCGTGTTCTTCGCCGCGGTCCTGCCCCAGTTCGTGGATCACTCCGCGGGGCATCTGCCGGCTCAGATGCTTCTTCTCGGCCTGGTACCCATCGCGATCGGGACCGTCACGGACACGCTGTGGGGGCTGGGCGCGTCGGCCGCCCGGACCTGGTTCGCGGGTTCGGACCGCCGACTGTCGATGATCGGCGGCGCGGGTGGGTTCGCGATGATCGGCCTGGGCGTGACGGTGGCGGCCACCGGCCGGACGGACTGACGCACTCAGTCGCCGAAGTCGATGAACGGGGCGAACCTGACGTCGTACGCGGATGCTCGCGACATCACCGTCATCAGGTCCACGGCCTCCTGCGTGATCTCCTCGCGCTGCTCCCGGCCGAGTCTGCCGAGTGCCTGGACGGTGACCGTCGCGTCGTCGGCCGTCTCGTCGAGGCGCCAGAGCGCGGCCAGGAAGCCGTCCACCAGGACCGTTCCGTAGGCCTGGTTGCCGACGCCGTTGCGCCCCTTGTACGCGGCAGGGATGATCCGGGTCCGGTCTGCGTGGCCGAGCAGCACGTTGTCGAACTCGGGCAGGAAGCGGGGCGGCGCCGGTACGTCGGGGCCGGGGCGCGGGGCATCCGGCAGGTCGAAGAGCTCGACGCCGTGTTCGTCGCGGAAGGTGACGAGCTGGGGCCGCAGCCGTTCGAAGACCTCGCGCAGCCGGGTGAGGCCCGCCCACATCTGCATGTCCTTCACGGAAGCCGGTCCGAACGCGCCGAGGTAGCGCAGCACGGTCCCGTCGGGCGCGGGCGCCTGCTGCGAGGCCCTGCCGAGCCAGTGCTCGACCGTCGTCAGTGCGACCTGTCCGCTGCGTCCCCACAGTCCGCGCGGGGTGACCTGGACGAGCGGCAACAGGCAGCGGGCGGCGACGGCCAGGGCCCGCGGGTCGGCGTCCGGCCAGTGCACCGTCAGCTCCTCCCGCAGCTCCTTCATCGTGCGGGGCCGTTCCTCGACGAGCTCCTTGCCGAGGGAGGCGAGCCGGTCCAGGTCCACCCCGGTGAGCCCGTGCCGGAACATCTTCAGCTCCCGGTCGCGGGCCGGCTGGACCAGGGGGCGCAGGGTGAGGGCGTCGTCGGCTGTGTGCGTGTGGATGGTGGAGCGCAGGGTGACGATCCTGACGACTTCGCGGGACTCCATGAGCGCGGAGAGCTCTGTCGGATCGAAGCCTTCGAGCCGGGCGAGGAGCTGGAAGTACGGCGGCCTGGTGTTCTGCGCCTGCAGCCCCACCAGGCGGGTGACGGCGTCCTTCGCCGGAACGGCGGTTCGCCGGAGCAGCAACTGGCGCTCCAGGGTTGCCCGGTTGAGTGCGCGGCTGGAGAGCACGGGAGCATTCTTCGCGACCATGGACGGCACGCTACGCGCCAGGGTGTGCACCGGCGCTCGAATCCGACACTCGTGCCGGGCGGCGGCACCACGGACCGGGGGCCGCCCGCCCTCATGATGGTGCCCGTGATCAGTGTCCTCTTCGCCGTTCTGACCGCACTCAGCAATGGTGCCGCCTCGGTCCTCCAGCGCCGCGCCGCCCTGAACGTGCCCGAGAGCGAGGCGATGCGCCTGTCGCTGATAGGGCATCTGCTGCGTCAGAAGGTGTGGCTGTGCGGGATCGCCCTGGTGATCGTGGCCGCCGTCTGCCAGGCGGTGGCGCTGGCCACCGGGCCGATCGCCGTGGTCCAGCCGATCTTCGTGATCGAGCTGCCGGCGACGCTGCTGCTCGCCGGGGTCGTCATGCGGGTCCGGGTGTCCCGGACCGTCTGGTACGGGGTGGCCGCCGTGACGCTGGGGCTGGCCGTCGGTATGGCGGCCGCCGCACCGGTCGGCGGCAGTGACAGTGTGCCGGGCGAGGACTGGATCCCGGCGCTGGTGGTCACCGGCCTGTTCGAGGCCGCGCTGATCACCGCCGCGCTCGGCACCGGCGGCAACGCGAGGGCCGCGCTGCTGGGTCTGGCCGCGGCCTGCGGGTACGCGCTGACGGCTGCCCTGATGAAGGACGCCATGGCGCAGCTGGACGAAGGGGGCGTGACCGCCCTGCTGACGGCCTGGCAGCTGTACGCCACGGCGGCGGCCGGTGTGGGGGCGCTGTTCCTCCTCCAGAACGCGCTGCACGCCGGCACTCTGGCGGCCGTACAGCCGATGCTGACGCTCGGCGACGCGCTGATCAGCATCACGTACGGGGTGACGCTGTTCGGGGAGGTCCTGCGCACCGGCTGGTGGCTGCTGCCGCAGCTGGCCGGTGTGGCGCTGATCGCCGTGGGCTGTGTGGTGCTGGCCCGTTCCCCGCTGGCCGCGGCGAACGCGGGGGACACCGCCCCCGCGCCGCGTGTGGAGTGAGGAGGAGTCAGGGGCGCCCGAGGGCCGGTACGCCCTCGCCGGGCGGCACCGGGCCCGGCGGGGTGCCGTCGCCGAACGGGCGTCCGCCCAGCTGCTCCCGGTGGTGCGGGGTCAGCCAGCCGGACAGGTCGGGGCCCAGCGGCACGATGCCGGTCGGGTTGATGCCCGTGTGCACGCGGTAGTAGTGCTGCTTGATGTGGTCGAAGTCGACCGTGTCGCCGAAGCCGGGGGTCTGGTAGAGGTCGCGTACGTACGCCCACAGGACGGGGTCCTCGGCCAGCTTCGAGCGGTTGCACTTGAAGTGGCCGTGGTAGACGGCGTCGAACCGCACCAGGGTGGTGAAGAGCCGGATGTCCGCCTCGGTGAGGGTGTCGCCGACGAGGTAGCGGCGGTCGGCGAGCCGCTCGGAGACGTGGTCCAGACGGCGGAAGACGTCGAGGTACGCGGCCTCGTAGGTGCTCTGGCCGTCGGCGAATCCGGCGCGGTAGACACCGTTGTTGACGTCGCGATAGATGCCCTCCATCACCTCGTCGATCTCCTCCCGCAGCCGTTCCGGGTAGAGGTCGGGGGCGCCGGGGCGGTGCAGCGCCGTCCATTCGGTGGCCAGGTCCAGCGTGATCCGCTGGTAGTCGTTGGTGACGAGCCTGCCGCTCGGTACGTCGACGATCGCGGGGACGCTGACCCCGCCGGGGTAGCCGTCCTCGCGCGCGTCGTAGGCCTCGCTGAGGTAGCGGATGCCGAGCACCGGGTCGCGGCCGCCCTCGTCCAGGGTGAAGCGCCAGCTGCGGTCGTCCTGGATGGGGTCGGCGACGGCGAGCGAGAGGGCGCTCTCCAGTCCGAGCAGCCGCCGTGAGACGAGTGCGCGGCTCGCCCAGGGGCAGGCCCTGCTGACCACCAGCCGGTAGCGGCCCGCCTCGACGGGCCAGCCGTCGCGGCCGTCGGCGGTGATGCGGTCGGCGAAGTGGCTGCGCGACCGTTTGAAGGGCTTGTGGCCGTACGAGGTGTTCCCGCCCGGCTCTGCTTCCTCGCCGCTCATCGTGTTCCCCTCTGCGCGTCGGGTGTTTCGGTTGTCTCCTGGCCTCTTCTTCCCCGGCGGCCCGCTCCGACGTCGGCCAGGGCCACGACGAGCGCGGCCAGGACGAACACGATGGAGACGACGAGCCCGCTGTCGTACGCGTCCGCCCAGCCGTCGGGACCCAGCTGGGCGAAGAAGACCGAGCCCACCGCGGCGATCCCGATGGCCGAGCCGACCCGCTGGCTGGTCTGGAGGGTGCCGCCGGCACTGCCCGCGTTCTGCACCGGCACCTGGGAGAGGGTCAGGGTCTGGTTGGGGGCGATGACGAGTCCGCTGCCGAGTCCGGCCAGCAGCAGCGGAGCCGCCATCGCCAGTCCGGCGCCCCTGCCCGGCACCAGGTGCGCGGCCAGTGCGGTGAAGCCGAGCCCGACGGCCACCATGGTCAGTCCGACGACGATGAGGGGCCGGCCGAACCGCCCGACGAGCCGGCCGCCGATGGTCGCCGCACCACCCGCGCCCAGGGCGAACGGGGTGATCGCGAGGCCCGCCTCCAGGGCGCTGTAGTTCAGGCCCGACTGCAGATACAGCGTGTTGATGAAGAAGATCGAGGTGAAGCCCGCGAAGTACAGCAGGATCATCAGACAGCCCAGCCAGAAGGACCGGAGCCGGAAGAGCGCGAGGTCCAGCACGGGCTGGACGCCCTTCTTCGCGCAGCGGGACTCCCAACCGACGAAGGCGGTCAGCAGGACCAGGGCGACCACGACGAGCAGCCATTTCCCGTTGCCCGGCCACTGCTGGGCCTGGACGAACGGCAGCAGCAGGGCCAGCACCCCGGCGCCGAGCAGCAGCACCCCGACCGGGTCCAGGTCGCGCGGCCCGACCCGGCCGGCTGACGGGGTGTCCGGGAGGAGCCGGTGGGCCAGCAGCAGGCAGACGGCTCCGATCGGCAGGTTGACGTAGAAGATCCAGCGCCAGCCCTCCTGCGCCCCCGCGCCCTGGATCAGCAGCCCGCCCAGGAGCGGGCCGACCGCGGTGGAGATGCCGACGACGGTGCCGAACATGCCGAAGGCCCGGCCCCGCTCGCGGCCCGAGAACATCTGCTGGATCAGGGCGGAGATCTGCGGCGAGAGCAGCCCGCCCGCCGCGCCCTGGAGGAGCCGGGCGATGACGAGCCAGAGGCTGGACTGGGCGGCCCCGCACGCGGCGGAGGCCAGGGTGAACAGGGTGAGGCCCCACATGAACATCGTGCGCCGGCCCCGGGCGTCGCCGAGGCGTCCGCCGGGGATGAGGACGAGCCCGAACGCGAGCGCGTAGCCGGACAGGACCCATTGGAGGTCGGACTCCGGGGTGTGGAGGCCCTCCTTGATGGACGGCAGCGCCACATTGACGATGGACACGTCGAGGAGCGTCATGAAGCCCGCCACCAGGCAGACGGCGAGGGCGCGCCAACGACGGGGATCGGAAGGTCCGGGAGGAGAGCCAGGGTCCCGGTGCGCCACGCTCTCTGCCATGGTCCGAACCCTAGGCCGCGGCTCCTGATTCCGGCGGACCCGTCGGTGGGGTCCGGCGTGTTCCGCCCTACCGGGGGTACCCGCGGGACATGACTGTCGGGAAAACGAGTGTTCTGGTCCTGGACTGTGCCGAGCCCATGGAGCTCGCCGGGTTCTACGCCGATCTGCTGGGCGCCGAGATGCGGGTGGGCAGCGATCCGGACTTCGTCGAGGTGGTCGGCAACCCGGGTGTGCACCTGGCCGTTCGCCGCGACCACGGCTACGCGCCCCCCAGCTGGCCCCGCCCCGAGGACTCCCAGCAGGCGCATCTGCGCATCCTGGTCGAGGAGGGGGACATGGACGAGGCCGAGCGCGAGGCGATTGGCCTGGGCGCCCGGCCGGTGGACACGAAGGACAGCAACAGCGGTCCGCGCGATGTCCGCGTCTACACGGATCCGGCCGGGCACTCGTTCTCCCTGGCCGTCTACCCCTCCTTCAGCCCCGAACGGCGCCGGAGCGAGGAGTCGGTGAGCACGGACGGGGTGTAACCGGAGTCGCGGACGGACAGGTTGGTGCCGGGCGGGACGATCTCGTCGATCCGGTCGAGGACGTCCCGGCCGAGCCTGATCTTGTCCGCACCCAGCTGGCTGTCCAGCTGCTCGAAGGTGCGCGGCCCGATGATCGCCGAGGTGACGGCCGGGTGTTCCAGGACGAAGGCCAGGGCGAGCTGTACGAGGGTGAGTCCGGCCTCTTCGGCGAGCTCGGCCAGGGCCTCGGTGGCGGCCAGCTTGGCGGCGTTCTCCGGTGCGGTGATGTCGAAGCGGGCGGCCTGGCGTGCGGCGCGGCTGGAGGCCGGCTGCTCTGCGCCCGTGCGGTAGCGGCCCGAGAGCCAGCCGCCGGCCAGCGGGCTCCAGGACAGCACTCCCAGTCCGTACCGCTGGACGACGGGCAGTACCTCTCGTTCGATGCCCCGGGCGAGCAGGGAGTACGGGGGCTGCTCGGCGACCACGCGTTCGCGGCCCCGGCGCTCGGCGAGCCACTGGCCCTCGACGATCGCGGAGGGCTCGAAGGTGGAGGTGCCGATGTAGCGGATCTTGCCCTGGTGCACCAGGTCGGAGAGCGCGCCGAGGGTCTCGTCGAAGTCCGTGTCCGGTTCGGGGCGGTGCACCTGGTAGAGGTCGATCCAGTCGGTGCCGAGCCGGCGCAGGCTGTTCTCCACCTCGCGGATGATCCAACGGCGGCTGTTGCCCTGCTGGTTGGGGTCTTCGCCGAGGCTGCCGTGGAACTTGGTGGCGAGCACCACGTTGTCGCGCCGCCCGCCCGCCAGGGCCTTGCCCACGATGGTTTCGGACTCACCGGCGGAGTAGACGTCGGCGGTGTCGACGAAGTTGATGCCCGAGTCCAGGGCGTGGTGGATGATCCGGACGCTGTCGTCGTGGTCGGTGTTGCCACGGGCGCCGAACATCATGGTGCCCAGGGCCAGCGGGCTGACCTTGACGCCGGTGCGTCCGAGGGTGCGGTAGTCGGTCATCCTGCGTTCTCCTTGACGAGTTCATCGGTGGTGAGGTGGTCCGCCGGGGCGGGGTTCCCGGTCTGCCGGAAGGCTTCCCAGAGTCGGTGGTAGGCGCCGCGCGCGGCGAGCAGTTCGGTGTGCGTGCCCGACTCGACGACGGTGCCGGCGTCGATGACGACGACCCGGTCGGCCCGTGCGGCGGTCGTCAGCCGGTGGGCGACGACCACGGTGGTCCGGCGCCTGGCCAGTGCCTCCGTCGCCGCCACGACACGGCGTTCGGTCGCCAGGTCAAGCGAGGCGGTGGCCTCGTCGAGCAGCAGGATGTCCGGGTCGACGAGCTCGGCGCGTGCCAGCGCGAGGAGTTGGCGCTGCCCGGCGGACAGGCCCCGGCCCCGCTCCCCCACCGGCTGGAGGTAGCCGAGCCGCAGCCCTGCGACCATCTCGTGCGCGCCGACCGTGCGGGCCGCCGCCTCCACCTCGGCGTCGGTGGCGTCGGGACGCCCGTAGGCGATGGCGTCGCGGACGGTGCCGCTGAAGAGGTGGGCCTCCTGCGGGACGATGCCGAGCCTGCGGCGGAAGCCGGGGAGGTCGAGGTCGCGCAGGTCCTGGCCGTCGACCCGGACCGTGCCGGCCGTCGGATCGTAGAACCGGGCGAGCAGCTTGACGACCGTCGACTTCCCGGCGCCGGTGGCGCCGACCAGGGCGACGCTCTCACCGGGGGCGATGCGCAGGGAGAGCCCGTGCAGCACCTCCTGGCCGCCGCCGCCCGCGTACCCGAAGGAGACCCCGTCGAATTCGACGTCCCCGCGCAGTTCCCGGACGGGCCGGGGGCTCTCGGCGGGCGGGGTGCCGGCCGGGGTCCGCATCAGGCTGCGCAGCCTGCCGAGGCCGATGACGGCCTGCTGGTATCCGTCGAACACCTGGGAGAGCTGCTGGATCGGCGAGAAGAAGAGCTCGACGTAGAGCAGGAACGCGATGAGGGTTCCCGCGCTCAGCTCACCCGCCCTGACCTGTCCCGCGCCGATCACGAGCACGGCGGCGGTGGAGAGGGTGCCGAGGAATTCGACGAACGGGAAGAAGGTGCCCATGTAGCGCTGGGCGCGCAGTCTCGAAGTGCGGAAGGACCACGCCAGTTCGGCGAAGTCGCGTGCGTTGCGCCGTTCGCGCCCGAAGGCCTGGGTGACGCGGATGGCGGTGACGTTCTCCTGGAGGCAGGCGTTGACGGCGCTGATGCGCTCCCTGGCCTCCCGGTAGGCGGGTACGGAGTGGTGGCGGAACAGTGCGGTCGCGCCGATCAGTACGGGCAGCGCGACGAGCAGGACGACGGCCAGGCCCGCGTCGATGACGAGGAGCGCGACGAGGACGCCGAGGATGGTCAGCAGACTGACGACGGCGGTGATCAGCCCGGTCTGCAGGAAGTTCGACAGGGCGTCCACGTCGGTGGTCATCCTGGTCATGATCCGGCCGCCGAGCTCCCGCTCGTAGTAGTCGAGGCCGAGGCGCTGGAGCTGCGCGAAGGTCTTCACACGAAGGGTGTAGAGGAGGCGTTCCCCGGTGCGCCCCGTCGTACGGACCTGGGCGACGCCGATCAGCCAGTTCACGGCCACGACGAGCGCGGCTGCCGCGGCGGCGGCCAGCAGGACTCCTCCGGCCTGGCGTGCCACACCGTGGTCCACTCCGTGCCGTACGAGGACGGGCACCGCGATCTGTGCGGCGGCGTCCAGGGCGACGAGGAGCAGCCCCAGCAGCAACGGCAGCCGGAAGGGCCGCAGCAGGGTGCCCAGGTGGAAGTCGGGGTCGGCGGCGACCGCCTGTGCGGTGGGCACCTTCGGGTCGGCCGCGGGCAGCGGCAGCCTGGCAAGGCCCGCCATCAGTTCGGCGCTCGGCGGGGCGGAGCCGAGCACTCCGCCGCCGGGCCCGCCCCGGCCGGGTCCCGAGGTGGCCGCCGCTTCGGCGAGGGCCTGGGCGGCCCGGACCGCGGTGCCCTCCTCGGTGGCGGTGTCGGCGCTCTCGGCGCGGTGCCACAGGTGCGCGGTGACCCCGCCGGCCGCAGGGCCCGCTGGTGCGTCGGCCGCCTGCTCCGCGGCCTGCGGACTCTCGGCGGTCGACAGCAGGGTACGGAACAGGGCCGAACGCGAGCGGAGTTCGTCCAGGGTGCCGGTGTCCGTGATCCGGCCGCCGTCCAGTACGGCGATCCGGTCGGCGAGCTCCAGGGTCGATCTGCGGTGCGCGACGATCAGGGTGGTGCGGCGACGGGTGGCCTCGTGGAGGCCCGCGTGGATCTCGGCCTCGACCCGGGCGTCGATGGCCGAGGTGGCGTCGTCGAGTACGAGGACGGCCGGGTCGCCGACCAGGGCGCGGGCCAGGGCGAGGCGCTGGCGCTGGCCGCCGGAGAGGGTGAGCCCCTGTTCGCCCACGACGGTGTCGTAGCCGTGGGGCAGCCGCTCGATGAACTCGTCGGCGCGGGCGGTCCGGGCGGCCCGGCGGATCTGCTCGTCGGTGGCGTCCGGGACGCCGTACGCGATGTTGGCGCGCACGGTGTCCGAGAGCAGCAGGCTCTCCTCGAAGACGAATCCGATACGGGAGCGCAGTGAGGCCAGGGTCAGTTCGGTGACGTCGGTGCCGCCCACCCGTACGGATCCGGAGGGCACGTCGTAGAACCGGGGCAGCAGGGCGGCCGCGGTGGATTTGCCGGAGCCGGCGGAGCCGATCAGGGCGAGGGTCTCGCCCGGTTCGACGTCGAGGGTGAAGCCGTCCAGCAGCGGGGCGCCGTCCCCGTAGCCGAAGGTGACGTCCTGCCAGGAGAGGGCCGGTGGCCGGTCGGGGAGGTCGCGGGCGCCGGGTGCGTCGGTGATCACCGGGGCTTCGTCGACGACCTCCAGAACGCGTTCGGCGCCGGCCCGTGCCTGCTGCCAGACGGTGAGCAGCGTCGCCACCTGGCGTACGGGGGTGACGAAGGAGCCGAGGTAGGTGGTGAAGGCGAGGAAGGTGCCGAGCGAGATCCGTCCGTGGAGGGCCATCCAGCCGCCGAGGGCGAGTACGGCGACCTGACCGAGTGCGGGCACCGCCTGGAGGGCGGGGTTGTAGCGGCTGGTGAAGCGGACGACGCGCAGGCGGGAGGCGAACAGGGTGCGGGCGCGCTCCTCCAGGCCGTTGAGTTCCCGTGTCTCCTGGCCGAAGCCCTTGACCACGCGGACGCCGGTGACGGTGGCCTCCACGGAGGAGGCCACTTCGGCGGCCTCCTGCTGGGCGTGCCAGTTGGCGGGGAACAGGTCGCGGCGGCTGCGCAGGGCGATGAGGTAGAGCAGTGGTCCGACGACCAGGGCGACCACGGTCAGCAGCGGCGAGAGCACCGCCATGAAGATCACGGAGCAGAGGAACATCAGGACGTTGCCCGTGAGGTTGGGCAGGAACTGCAGGAGCGTCTGGATCAGGGTGATGTCGGAGATGGACCGGCTGACGACCTGTCCGGTGCGCAGGTCGTCCTGCTGGGCGCCGCCGAGCCGCAGCAGTGCGGCGAAGGCGTCGTTGCGCAGGTCGTACTGGACACCGAGGGAGAGCCGGCCGGAGCGGTAGCGGCGGGTGAAGCTCGCCGCGAAGCGCATCGCGCCGAGGCCGGCGAGCAGGAGCGTCCAGGGGAGGAGCGATCCGGTGGTGCCCCCTGCCACCCCGTCCACGACATGGCGCAGGACGAGGGGCAGGGTGGCGGTGGCGACGGCCGCGACCAGGGCCGCTCCGAACGCGAGGAGCAGGTCGGTGCGGTGGCGCAGGCAGTACCCCAGCAGCCGCCGCGCCCAGCCGGGCGGCGGCTGCGGGGACGTGCCGGTCTGCGGTGGCGGACAGTCGGTCACCGGGCCGCCGCCGCGAGGCCGATGCCGGTGTGGCCCTCGGAGGTGTCGACGGTGTCGAACAGCCGGTTGGCGGGGCGCGGCAGACCGTAGTGCTCGCGCAGGGTGGCACCGGTGTACTCGGTGCGGAACAGGCCCCGCTCCTGGAGGATGGGGACGACACGGTCCACGAAGACCTCCAGACCGGAGGGGAGCACGGCGGGCATGATGTTGAATCCGTCGGCCGCCCCGCTGTCGTACCAGTGCTCGATGGTGTCCGCGACCTGCTCGGCCGTTCCGGCGAAGGTGCGGTGGCCGCGCCCGCCGCCGAGCCGGCCGATGAGCTGACGCACGGTCAGCTTCTCGCGCCTGGCGAGCTCCACGATGAGGGTGTAGCGGCTCTTGGCTCCCTCGATCTCGTCCTCGGTGGGGATGGAGTCGGGGAGTTCCCTGTCGAGGTGGAGCTCGGAGGGGTCGAGCTTCAGCTTCTGCGCCAGTTGGCGCTTGGCGTACTCGGGGACGATGAGCCGGTCGAGCTCGGCGTCCAGCTCCAGGGCCTCGGCCTCGGTGTCCCCGATGACGGGGACGATGCCGGGCAGGATCTTGATGCCGTCCGGGTTGCGGCCGAGGGCTTCGGCGCGCTGCTTGACGTCCTTGTAGAAGGCGATGCCCTCCTCGAGCGTCTGCTGTGCGGTGAACACCGCCTCCGCGTAGCGGGCCGCGAAGTCCTTGCCGTCCTCGCTGGATCCGGCCTGGACGAGCAACGGGTAGCCCTGCGGAGGGCGCTGGACGTTCAGCGGACCGTCGACCCGGAAGAACTCGCCCTTGTGGCCGATGGCGCGGACCCGCTCGGCCAGTGCGTGGACGCCGCTCTCCTTGTCGGCGACGACGGCGTCGTCCGCCCAGCTGTCCCAGAGCTTGGTCGACACCTCGACGAACTCACCTGCGCGCCGGTAGCGGTCGCGGTGCAGCGGGGTGTCGTCCAGACCGAAGTTGCGGGCCGCGTCGGCCCCGGCGGTGGTGACGATGTTCCAGCCGGCCCGGCCGCCGGAGACGTGGTCGAGCGAGGCGAACCTGCGGGCCAGGTTGTACGGCTCGTTGTAGCTGGTGGAGGCCGTGGCGATGAGCCCGATGTGCTCGGTCGCCCCGGCGAGTGCGGTGAGCAGGACGGTGGGTTCCAGCTTGGCGGCGGGGCGGCGGCCGGGGTCGCCCATCAGGACGGGGCTGTCGGCGAGGAACAGGGAGTCCAGACGGCCGCGTTCGGCGATGCGGGCCAGGTTCTTGTAGTGCTCGAGGTCGGAGTTGGCCTCGGCGGCGCTCTCGGGGAGCCGCCAGGACGCCTCGTGGTGGCCGGTGGACATCAGGAAGGCGTTCAGATGGAGCTGCTTGCGCGGCATGGTGTCTTCTCCTCGGGATTCAGTTCGTGAGCTGGGGCTGCGCCACGCCGAGGGCGCCGAGCAGGGTGTCGCGGTACTCCTGGAAGCGCGGGTCGCGACGGGAGCGCGGGGACGGCAGGTCGATCCTGAGGTCCACCGAGATCCGGCCGTCCTCGAGTACCAGCACCCGTTCGGCCAGTTCGACGGCCTCGTCGACGTCATGGGTCACCAGGAGGACGGCGGGGCGGTGGCGTTCGTACAGTTCGCGCAGCAGGCCGTGCATCTTGATCCGTGTCAGCGCGTCCAGGGCCCCGAACGGCTCGTCGGCCAGGAGGAGTTCGGGGTCGCGGACCAGGGCCCTGGCCAGGGCGGCGCGCTGTTGTTCGCCGCCGGACAGCTCGTGGGGCCAGGAGCGGTCGCGGCCTTCGAGACCGACCTCGGCCAGCGCGGTCAGGCCCCGCTCGCGGGCCTTCGGGCCGCGCAGACCGAGGATGACGTTGTCGAGTACACGCAGCCAGGGCAGCAGGCGGGAGTCCTGGAAGGAGAGGGACACCCGCTCGGGTACGAGGAGTTCACCGGATCCCTCGACCGTGTGGTCGAGGCGGGCCACGGCCCTGAGCAGGGTCGACTTGCCGGAACCGCTGCGGCCGAGGAGCGCGGTGAACTCCCCCGGCGCCACGGTCAGATCGAGGTCCTGCAGGACGACCCGGTCGCCGAACCTGCGGACCAGCCCGGTCGTGCGTACCGCGGGCCGCTCACCCTCGGTGCCGGGCAGGACCTCCGTCAGCCCGCCAGTGTGCGTCGCCATGACAGGACCCTCCTTTCGACTGCGCGTACCGCCGCGTCGGAGGCGAAGCCGAAGATCCCGTAGGCCACCAGCCCCACGATGATCACGTCGGACTGGGCGTACTGCTGGGCCTGGAACATCATGTAGCCGATACCGCTGGTGGCGTTGATCTGCTCGACCACGATGAGGCCGAGCCAGGACGAGGTGACTCCGAGGCGCAGGCCGACGAAGAAGCCGGGGAGCGAGCCCGGGGCGACGACCTTGCGGATGAACTGCCAGCGGCCCAGGTCGAGCCCCTCGGCGAGTTCCACGTACTTGCTGTCGATGCCGGTCAGCGAGGCGTACGTGTTGATGTACATGTTCACCGCGACGCCGAGCGCGATCACGGTGACCTTCATCTGCTCGCCGATGCCGAGCCAGAGGATCAGCAGTGGGAGCATGGCCAGGGACGGGATCGCCCGCTTGATCTGGAGCGGGCCGTCCAGCAGGTATTCACCGCTGCGGCTCAGTCCGGCCGCCACGGCCAGGATCACACCGGCCGACACCCCGAAGAACAGGCCGAGTCCGGCGCGCTGGAGCGAGATCAGGACGTTGTCCTGGAGCCGGCCGGTGGAGACCAGGTCGCCCGCGGTGGCGAGCACGGTGCCGGGCGAGGACAGGATGCGGGGGTCGAGATAGCCGGAGGCGGACGCCGCCCACCAGGCGGCGACGAGCAGCACGGGCCCGATCAGCCGCCCGAAGGGCAGGGACCGGCCGGGGCCGAGCCGCCGTCGGGTGCCGCGGGCTGCGGGCGCGGCCTCCGCGGCTGCCCGCGGAGCCTCCACGGCCTCCGGCCGGGCCTCGCGTGCCTTGGACAGCAGATCCGTCATGACCCCTCCCGGTACTCGGCGGCCACGGCCGCGGCCGCCAGCCCTTCGAAGCGGCGGTCGAACAGCTCGGACGCCTTCTGCTCGGGTACGAAGCCGCCCTCGGCCAGCAGGTCGGCGGTCTCCTGCTCCCAGGCGATGGCCTCGTCCCAACTGGCGGGGAAGTGAGGCTTGTTGAGGGAGGCGACGATGCGCTTGCCGTCCTCCTTGGTCACGCCCTGGTCCTTCACGTAGTACGTGTCGATCCACTCGTCGCTGTTCTCCCACGCCCACACCTGGCCCCGCGCCCACAGCGGTATGAAGCTGCGGACCGCCGCCGCCTTCGCCGGGTCGTTGAGGACCTCGTTCGGCGCCCAGAGCACGGTCAGCAGGTCGACGACCTCTGTCTTCACCCCGCGGGCGCCGTCCTTCGCGTACTGGCTGAGGTACTTGGTGATGGTCGGCTCGCCCAGTGGGGCCACGTCCACCTGCTTGGACTGCAGGGCGGTCAGGAACTGGGTGCTGGGCAGGGCGACGAGCTCGACGTCGCTGTTGCTCAGACCTGCCGCCTTCAGTGCGCGCAGGACCACTACGCCCTGGGCCTGCCCCTGGGAGAACCCGATCTTCTTGCCCCGGAAGTCCTCCACCTTCCTGATGGACGATCCGGGTGCCGTGGCGAAGACGTACGTCGGCTTCTTGCGGACCTGCACCCCGACAATTTTCGCTCCGACACCGATGGCGTGCGCCTGGATCGGCGGGATTCCCGCATTGGTGGCCAGGTCGATCGATTTCGCACGGAATCCCTGGATGATGTCGGGTCCCGCGGAAAGGTTCGGCCATTCCGTGACCGTGAAGTTCAATTCCTCGGCGAGCCCCGCGGGCTCCAGTTGGAGTCGGGCCGTACGGACCGCGATGGTCAGTTTCGTGCCGGCCGGCGGATCTCCCGTGGGCAGGGCGCCGGCAGGTTCCGCGCCGGCCACGGCTTTGCTCTGCGGGGAGCAGGCGGCGAGGCTGAGAACGGTTCCGCCCGCCAGTGCGAGGAAGGATCGGCGGGCAAGGGTCCGCCGGGTGTCGTTACGTGTCATGGTGAATTCCTGATCACTGATCGCGAGTGGGGCGGATGGAGTGGTAGGAGCCGTCGTGGAACAGCAGCGGGCTGCGCCCCTCGTCCAGCCAGGACTCCTCGACCCGGGCGACGACGACGCGGTGGTCGCCGGCCGGGACGATGTGCTGGACGGTGAGCCGCAGCCAGCCGGTCACCCCGTCGAGCACGGGCTCGCCGCCCGCCAGCCGGCTCCACCGGGTCGGCGCGGCGAAGCGGTCGATGCCACTGGTCGCGAACGTGGTGGCCAGCGCCTCCTGTTCGACGCCGAGGAAGTTCACCACCGCGGTGGCGGCCCGCTCGATGTGCGGCCAGGACGAGGCCGATGTCCCGATGCCGAAGGAGACCAGCGGCGGGGCGAGCGACAGCGAGGTGAGCGAGGTGGCGGTGAAGCCGACCGGCCCGTGGCCGGCGTCGGCGGTGACGACGACCACACCTGCGGGATACCTGCGGAATGCCTGCTTGAAGCGTTCCGGGGCAATGCCGGGCGCGGCGGGTTCGGTTGATTGGACAGCGGCATACGAAGACACAGTGACGGTCAACGTCTCTCCCCGGTCGGAAAGGCGGAAAAAATGGGTGCGCGGACAGACGGGCGGTGAGGTGAACACGCACGGAGTGCGGACCGCCCGGAAATTCTTCTGAGGGTTATCGGTTACCCGGACAGGGGCGACAACAGGAACGCCGGGCGATATCGCTCACCGGCGCGGCCGCGCGGCAGGAACGTGCCACCTGGGGCACATTCCTCGAATTCCGCTGTCGGCTGGTCATGAATCCATCTTCCCGTTCGGGGCGAGGGCGGGTCAACAATGCAACGATCTGAATTAAGTCGGTATTCGTGGAGGCGGTCAGGACACCGCGGGAAGTGCGGGCCAGGGCCCCAGCGGGTCGGTGTACAACGCGCCGAGCGCGACCGCGCCCCCCGCGGTGGCCAGCACCGATCCGGTGAAACTGCTCGGCACCACTGCGCGTTCGGGGTCGTCGCACACGCCGGAGCGTTCGGCCACCTCCGCCCGCAGATCGGCGAGGCACTGCGGCAGCCGGCCCGCTCCGGGCTCGACCACCACCAGACACTCCGGGTCGAACATGTCCAGCAGCAGTGCCGCGGCCCGGCCCACCAGCCGGGCGCGGCGGCGGAACAGCGCCACGGCGCGCGGCTCGTCCGCCATCGCGTGGTCCAGCAGTTCACGGAACGACGCGACGTGCAGGCCCTGTTCGGCGGCCCGGCGGATCATCGCGCGTTCGGAGACCTCGGACTGGAGGCATCCGGTACGGCCACAGCTACAGGGCTCCGCGTCACCCGATCCGCCCGGCCCGAGCGGCAGATGGGCCACGCTGCCCGCTGCGGAGCGCGGGCCACGGTGCAACTCGCCCGCGGTGGCGAAGGCGGCGTCGACGACCGCGCCGATGAACAGCAGCACCGTGCTGGCCCGCGTCGAGACCTCCCCGAACATCTGCTCCGCCCGCGCCAACGCTCGTGAGTGGCTGTCCACATGGACGGGCAGCCCGGTGGCAGCGGTCAGGATCTCCCGTACGGGAACGGAGCGCCAGCCGAGATGGGGATGCTCCACGACGACTCCGGCGGCGGAGTCCACCCGGTGGCCGGTGGCCACGCCCAGGGCCAGCACGGTCCGGCCGGCCGCGTGAGCGGCCGTCAGCCGGGGCAGCCGGGTGGCCAGGTCGGCCAGGATGCCGCGGGGTTCGGTGCTGAGGTGCGGCCGGCGGTCCTCGGCCACCACCCGGCCGCGCAGATCCATCAGTGCGACCGTCGAGTGCGCGACGGCGATATGGGCCCCGGCCACCAGGAACCTGCCGGTGTCGATCTCCACCGGTATGTGGGGGCGTCCGAGCCCTCGCGGGCCGGTGGTCTCCTCGCTCTCACGGACCAGACCGCGGGACAGGAGGTGTCCCACGTGTCCGGTCACCGAGGCGGGCGACAGGCCGGTGACGCGGGCGACGGTGGAGCGGGCCACCGGGCCGTGGTCGAGGATCGCGCTCAGCACGGCTCCCGTTCCGGAGGCACGGCGGGCGGCTCCGGCCGCGGGGATGTCCGAGCGGCGCAGCGGACCGGTGCGGCGGGCGGGCGCAGGCAGACTCTTCACAGGTGTCGTCCAGGTCCTCGGTGGCAGCGGGCGGTACGGGTGCGGTCCCGCCCCGGCGAAGGTGCGGGGCGGTTCCTCGTGGCGGAACCGGCCGGTATCGGTCCGGTCCGGATTCCGCTTGTCCCGTGCGGCGGGGCGCCCGCGGCGCGCAGGGGGAGCGTGTCCCCGTGGGCGGTTCGCGCGGGCTCCGTGTGTTCAGGCCCGGTGACACGCCGCGGAGCACACGCGCTTCAGGTCGACATGACCTCGCGTCGTCAGGTGTGCGGATCGCTGCATGCCGCGCAACGTAGCCGGAACGGCGTAAGCCGGTCAAACCACTGCCCGCATGCTGGGACGACTGTCCACGGACATGTGTTGCGGGCGTATTGCGCTGCGTTGAAGGGGTGTTGAGAGCGTGTGGCGGCACCGTTTCGGCGCTTGACACGGACCGGCCGCGACGCCCGCGCACCCGGGCGTTTCCAGGAATTAACCTCGTGATGCCTTGTCACTCCTGGTCTACGCGCATAGCTTTTGCCACCTCACTACAACTTGGGGGCAGTTCCCGTGCACATAGCCAGACCCGGCTCCGCCCTGCTGGCCGGCGCCGTCGCCGTAACCCTCTCGGTGACCGCGCTGCCCGCCGCCTTCGCGGCCCCGTCCTCCACCGCCGTGATCTCCGAGGTGTACGGAGGCGGCGGCAACTCCGGTGCGACGCTCACCCGCGACTTCATCGAGCTGGCCAATGCCGGCTCGAGCCCGTTCGGCCTGTCGGGCTTCAGCGTCCAGTACCTGCCGGGCACCCCGTCCGCCGGCTCGCTGTGGCAGGTCTCCGAGCTGTCCGGCGCGGTCGCGCCCGGTGGCCGCTACCTCGTCGCGCAGGCCGCCGGCACCGGCGGCACGGTCGCACTGCCGACCGCCGACGCCACCGGCACGGTCGCGATGTCCGCGGCGAGCGGCACCGTCGCGCTGGTCTCGGGCACGACACCGCTGACCTGCAAGACAGCCGCGGACTGCGCCGTCGACACCCGGATCGTGGACCTCGTCGGCTACGGCTCGGCAGTCGTACGCGAGGGCAGCGGCCCGGCGACGGGCACCTCGGCCACCGCCTCCGTGGCCCGCGGTACGTCCCTCGCCGACACCGACGACAACGCGGCGGACCTGGCCGCGGGCACGCCGACGCCCGTCAACGCGGCCGGCGAGACCTCGGGCGGATCGGGGCCGGGCGAGCCCGGCGGGCCGACCGAGCCCGGCACCGTACGGGTGCACGACATCCAGGGCACGACCCGTGTCTCCCCGCTCGTGGGCCAGGCGGTGACCGGTGTCCCCGGCGTCGTCACCGGCGTACGGACCAGCGGTTCGCGCGGCTTCTGGATCCAGGACACCGCACCGGACGCCGACGCCCGTACGAGCGAGGGCCTGTTCGTGTACACCGGCTCCGCCGCCCCGGCCGTCGCCCTGGGCGACTCGGTGCTGGTCAGCGGCAAGGTGGCCGAGTACTACCCGTCCTCCACCACCCAGTCGCTCACCCAGCTCACCGCACCCAGCACCACGGTCCTGTCCTCGGGCAACGCCCTTCCGGCGCCCGTCGTCCTCGACGCGGCCTCGGTGCCCGACGCCTACGTGCCGTCGGCAGGCGGCGGGTCGATCGACGCACTGGCCCTGGACCCGGCCACGTACGCCCTGGACCTGTACGAGTCGGTCGAGGGCGCCCGCGCCACGATCGCCGACACCCGGGTGACGGGCGCGACGACCGCGTACGACGAGGTCTGGGTGACGGTCAAGCCGGAGGAGAACCGCACCCGGCGCGGCGGCACGCTCTACGCCTCGTACGAGGACCAGAACACCGGCCGCATCAAGGTGATGTCGCTGAACGCCGCACAGCCGGTCCCGGTGGCGGACGTGGGCGACGAGCTCTCCGGCTCCACCACGGGCGTCATCGACTACGCGTCGTTCGGCGGGTACAACCTCCAGGCCACCGAGCTCGGCACGCTCACCGACAACGGGCTGCGGCGCGAGGTGACACGGAAGCAGAAGCGCAAGGAGCTCGCCGTCGCCACGTACAACGTGGAGAACCTCGACGCGCTCGACGAGCAGGCCAAGTTCGACACGCTCGCCGAGGGTGTCGCGGTCAGCCTCGCCTCCCCCGACATCGTCTCGCTGGAGGAGATCCAGGACGACAACGGAGCGGCGAACGACGGCACGGTCGGCTCCGACGCGACGCTGAAGCGGTTCACCGACGCGATCGTCGCCGCGGGCGGACCGCGGTACGCGTGGCGTTACGTCGCACCCGAGGACGGCAAGGACGGCGGCGAGCCCGGCGGCAACATCCGCAACGTCTTCCTCTTCAACCCCCAGCGGGTCGACTTCGTGGACCGTGCGGGCGGCGACGCGACCACCGCCGTGACGGCCGTGAAGACGAAGAAGGGTGCCACGCTCTCCGTCTCGCCCGGCCGGATCAACCCGACGAGCGCCGCCTGGGACGACAGCCGCAAGCCTTTGGTGGGCGAGTTCCGCTTCCGCGGGAAGCCGGTCTTCGTCATCGGTAACCACTTCGCGTCCAAGGGCGGCGACCAGCCCCTGCACGGGCGCTACCAGGAACCGGTGCGCAGCTCGGAGACGAAGCGGGTCCAGCAGGCCGCGGAGGTCAACACCTTCGTCCGCTCGCTGCTGAAGGCGGACAGGTCGGCCCAGGTGATCACGCTCGGGGATCTGAACGACTTCGCGTTCTCGCCGACGATGGACGCGCTGACCAGCGGCAAGGTGCTCAAGCCGCTGATCACTACGCTGCCGAGGAGCGAGCAGTACAGCTACGTGTTCGACGGCAACTCGCAGACGCTGGACCACATTCTGACCAGCCCCGGGATCCGCCGTCTCGACTACGACGTGGTGCACATCAACGCGGAGTTCGCCGACCAGGCGAGCGACCACGACCCGCAGATCGTGCGGGTCGACGTGAACGGCAACGGCGGCCACAAGCACTGACCGGATCCGGGGACGGCCGGCACCGGCCGTCCCCGGATCCCGTTCGGCGGACCGCGTTCAGGCGTCCGCGCGGGTCGCTGCCGCGCCGCCCGGGGCCGTGACCTGGCGCGGGAGTGCGCGGGCGGCGGGCTGCGGATCCGGTGGCCCGTCCGCCGGATCGTCGGTGAAGAAGCGGGTGACGAGTGCGGCGACCTCGTCGGAGCGTTCCAGCACCACCCAGTGGTCGGACTCCGGCAAGGTGAGGAAGCGGCTTCCCTCGATGGTCGCGGCGAACTCCCGCTGCCGCCGGGGCGAGGTCACCGTGTCGTGCTCCCCGGCGAAGACCAGGGCCGGTACGCCGGACAGTCCCCCGGAGAAGTCGGGCCTGTCCCCCAGCGCCCGGTGCAGCGAGTCGGCGGCGTGCGGCGAGTGGCTGAGTGCGTGCAGGAACGAGCGGCGTACGTAGCGCCTGGCGAGTTCCCTGCGGTGCACCGGACGGTCCGGGTCCAGACACATCAGTCCGTCGGCGGCCAGCTCCGCGAACCCCTGCGCGTCGCCTTCGGCCAGCCGCTCCGTGGCCCGGTGCCAGTAGCTCCGCTGGGCGGAGCCGATGTGCGCGGGAACGCCGCCGAGGACGAGCCGGGCGATGCGGCCGGGGTCGTGCCGCGCGCAGCCGAAGGCGATGGCCGCGCCGTAGGAGAAGCCGAACAGGTTGACCCGGGGCGCGCCGATGTCGTCGATGATCCCGGTGACCGCGGCACGCAGGATGCCCGCGCAGTCGCCGGGGGGCAGCGGGTCCGCCGTACCCATGCCGGGCAGGTCCGCGGTCACCACGTCGGCCACCGGGCCCAGGTGGTCGTCCATCTGCGGCCAGCCGAACATGCCCTGCAGCGCGCCGCCGAGGACGAGTACGGGTTCGGTGCCCGGGCCGTGGGCCGGCTCGGCGCGGGGCAGGATGCGATAGGCGTACCGCAGCCCGTGGACGGACAGGGACCGGATGATCTCCTCGGGCATGGTGCTCCTTCCCCTCAGGCCCTGGTGAGGACGAGCGCCGCGTTGTGACCGCCGAAACCCAGCGAGGTCTTGACCGCGCAGTCGAACGCGCCCCGCCTGGCCTCCTTGCTCACCACGTCGAGGGGGATCGCGGGGTCGGGTGCGTCGAGATTGGCCGTCGGCGGTACGAGCTGGTGCTGGAGCGCCAGGACGGTCAGCGCGGTCTCGATGCCGCCCGCGGCTCCCAGGGTGTGACCGGTCATCGCCTTGGTGGACGTGACCAGGGGGTGCTCGCCGAGGACCCGGCGCAGCATGGTCGCCTCGATGAGGTCGTTGGCGACGGTCGAGGTGCCGTGGGCGTTGGCGTGGCCGATGTCGGAGGCGTCGATGTCCGCGTCGGCCAGGGCGGTGCGCAGCGCCCGTTCGATGCCGAGCCCGTCCGGGTCGGGGGCGACGGCGGAGTGGGCGTCGCTCGATGCCCCGTAGCCGGCGACGAGGGCGCGGACCGTGGCCCCGCGGGCCCGTGCGTGCTCGGGGCGTTCCAGGACGAGGAGCCCCGCGCCCTCGCCGACGACGAAGCCGTCGCGGTGGGTGTCGAAGGGGCGGCAGGCCGCCTGGGGGTCGTCGCGGCGGGTGGAGACGGCCCGCATCTGGCAGGCGCTGGCGATGAGCAGCCGGGAGCAGACCGATTCGGCGCCGCCCGCGACGACGATGTCGCAGGCCCCGGTGCGGAGCATCTGGTGGGCGGTGCCGATGGCGACGGTGCCGGAGGAGCAGGCGGTGGAGACCGCCTGGCTGGGGCCGTGGACGCCCAGGTCCATGGCGACGCTGCTGGCGGCGCCGTTGACGACGGACAGCGGGGCGAGCTTCGGGGAGACACGTCGCGCGCCGCGCTCGGTGAGGGTCGTGTGCTGCTCGTCGTAGAAGGGGAGTCCGCCGTGGGCCGAGCCGATGACGACGGCGACCCGGCCGCTGTCCCAGACCGCCGGGTCGAGTCCGGCGTCGGCGACGGCCTCCCGTGCGGCGATCACGGCGAGCTGCGAGAAGCGGTCCATCAGCCGCTGGGCGGCGACGCCGAGGACGGCCCTGGTGTCGAGGTCCGTGATCGAGTACATGAAGTCGCAGGGCAGACCGGCCAGTTCGGGCCGTTGCATGACCGAGGGGGCGACGGTTGTGTCGCACACCCCGCGCCATGCCGCCTCGACCCCCACACCGGCGGCGGTCACCAGACCGATCCCGGTGACGGCGGCACTGAACGGCTCGGTCCCAGGACGGGCGGACGTGCGGGCGAACGGCCGCCGGGCCGTCACGCGCCGGCCTTGCTGCACACTGCCGCGACCAGTTGGCCCACGGTGTCGCGCGACGAGAGGACGACATCCTCGAGGTCGATGTCCATCCGTTCCTCGATGAGGAGCCGGAGTTCCTCCAGGGCGAGCGAGTCCAGGCGCAGTTGACGGAGGGGCACCTCCGGCCGGATGGCCAGGGGATCCGCTCCGAATGTGGTGACGAGCAAGGCGCTGATCTCTTCCGAGGTGCTCATGGGGACGCTCCTCCGCTCTCGTACGCGGTGACGCCGGCCGCGTGGGGGTGGGACGGCCATCGGGGACGCCGGCTGCTCCGGAGGCACCCTTTATACGCCTTCACGGCCGGGATTCCGGCCCCCGTTCCCCCGTGAGGAGGGGGGACGACCAGGTGTGCGAATCCGACGTGCCGCGGGGAGGGGTGACACGATGGGTGCACACAGGGGCACGAGAGGGAGAAGCGGTCATGGCGACGGAGCAGCACGACGGTCCGGTACGGCTCAGCCCGACGAACTGGGTGGCGAAGCAGGCCGAGTTGTACGAGTCGTCCGGCGGGACCAAGGGCACCACCCAGCTCGGCGTCCCGTGCCTGCTGCTGGACTGCGTGGGCAGGCGCAGCGGGGCGGTGCGGCGCACGGTCCTGATGTACGGGCGCGACGGTGACGACTACCTGATCGTGGGGTCGAACGGCGGCTCGGACAGCCATCCGCTCTGGTACCTGAACCTGCTGTCCGAACCCGCCGTCGACATCCGGGTCGGCACGGAGCGCTTCCCGGCGCTCGCCGAGACCCTCACGCCCGAGGAGAAGGCCCGGGTGTGGCCGCATCTGGTGGAGGTCTTCCCGAGGTACGCGAAGTACCAGCAGGGCACCGCCCGCGACATCCCCGTGGTACGGCTCCGGCGCCGCTGACCTGCCCGGACGGTCCGGCCGGGCGGCCCTGCGGAGCCTGCCCCCAACGGGGGTCCCCGCAGGGCTTCCTGATGCGTACACTCCGCGATCATGACCTTCGAAACGGTTCAGTCCGACGCGTCCGCCCTCGACGGACCCGCGCTCTTCCCGACCATGTCCACCATGCGCGCCATGCGCCGCCTCAAGCCGGACGCCGTGCCGGACGAGACGATCGAGAAGCTCATACAGGCCGCCGTCTGGGGACCCAGCGGCGGCAACATGCAGTGTTACGAGTACGTCGTCGTCACCGACCGCGAGGTGATGGCCCGTCTGGCCCCGCTGTGGAAGCGCTGCGTCGACGCGTACCTCGCGACCACGGGCAAGTACGCGCCGAAGGGTATGGACGACGCGGCGTACGGCCGGATGGTGGCGGCCATCGAGTACCAGCGCGACCACTTCGCGGACACACCGGCGCTGATCATCCCCTGCTACCGGTTCCCGGAGCCGCAGTTCGACGACGAGGGCCTGCGGGTCTACGCCGAGTCGCTCGGCCCGGCGGGGCTTGCGCACATGACGGACACGCAGACGCGCTTCCAGGCACTCGCCGAGGGTTCCTGCGTCTATCCCGGCGTCCAGAACATCCTGCTCGCCGCACGGGCCCTGGGGCTCGCCGCCAACGTGACCATCTGGCATCTGATGCTGGAGCAGGAGTGGAAGGAGGCGCTCGGGATCCCCGAGGACATGGAGACCTTCGCCGCCATTCCCGTCGGGTGGCCGCAGGGCAACTTCGGGCCCGTCCGGCGCCGCCCGGTGGCGGACGTCATCCACCGGGACCGCTGGTAGCAGCACGGGGCTCCGGCACCCCCGTCGGGGGTGCCGGAATCTCCCCAACTCCATTGGAGTGAAAGGGATTTGAACACGCTTGCGGCGCGTTGTCATGCCCTGACCCGGTCGATAGCCTGTGCGGGCTCGCGCCCTCGGCCCACCCCACACGGGCACGGGGGTCCTTCCTCTCCCCACAGACCAGGAGCAGGTATGCCCAGAAGCCCCGCCGGCCACACCCGGGGTCGCGCAGCTGTTCTGGCGGCTCTCACCGTCACCGCCGTCGTCGCCGCCGGCCACCCGGCCCCCGCCGCGGCCGCGGCGGATCCCATGAACCAGGCCTTCACCCGGGCAGCCGAGAGGTTCGGCGTACCGCGCGACCTGCTCGCCGCCGTGGGCTACGGCGAAACCCACCTGGACGGGCATGACGGACGCCCGAGCCAGGCGGGCGGCTACGGCGTGATGCACCTCGTCAGCAACCCCGCGAACCGCTCCCTGGAGAAGGCCTCCGCCCTGACCGGCGAATCCGCGGCCGAGCTGCGCCAGGACACCGAGGCCAACATCCTGGGCGGCGCGGCCCTCCTGCGGAGCCACGCCGACGCACTCGGCCTGGACAGCGCCGAGCGTCGTGACATCGATGCCTGGTACCCGGCCGTCGCCCGCTACAGCGGGGCGAAGGGCGGCGTGTCCGCGCTCTACGCGGACAACGTCTACACCTTCCTCGCCCAGGGGCTGCGGGCGACGGTTCCCGGTGGCGAACGGGTCTCGGTAACCTCCCGTCCGGTCGCCCCGCAGAAGGGCTCCCTGGCCGCGGCCGCGGTGACCGCCCAGAGCCCCGACTACCCCTCGGCGCTGTGGGTCCCCGCCAACGCCGCCAACTACGCGGTCAACCGGACGGCGACCATCGACAAGGTGGTCATCCACGTCACGCAGGGCTCGTACGCCGGCACGATCAGCTGGTTCCAGAACCCCGCCTCACAGGTCAGCGCCCACTACGTGGTCCGTTCCTCCGACGGCCAGATCACCCAGATGGTGCGCGACAAGGACACCGGCTGGCACGCCAAGAGCGCCAACGCCTCGTCCCTCGGCATCGAGCACGAGGGCTTCATCGACGACCCGTCGTGGTTCACGGACTCGATGTACCGCTCCTCGGCGGCGCTGACCGCATACCTGTGCAACCGGTACGGGATCCCGAAGGACCGGGCCCACATCATCGGGCACAGCGAGGCACCCGGGAACGACCACACCGACCCGGGCGTCAACTGGAACTGGACCTACTACATGCAGCTGGTCGGGGGCGGCGGGGGCAGCGCCGGTGTCGGGCTGGACTTCACCTCGTACGCGACCCAGCGGTCGGGCTCGACGGGTCCCCAGGTGAAGGCCATCCAGTACCTGCTGAACAAGCAGGGGTACAGCGCGGGTGCCGAGGACAGCGTCTTCGGACAGGCCACGCAGGACGCCGTCAAGGCGTTCCAGACGGCCCGCAAGCTGTCCGCCGACGGGACGGTCGGCCCGAAGACGTGGACCGCGCTCCTGTCGGCCGGGACCACACCCACGCTCACCAAGGGTGCGAGCGGCGACAACGTGAAGCGGGTGCAGCGGGCCCTGACCGCGGCGCTCGGATCGACGGTCGCCATGGACGGCAACTTCGGCACGGCGACGGACACGGCCGTGCGTCTCTACCAGGAGGGCCGGGGTCTGGACGTGGACGGCAGCGTCGGCCCCGACACATGGGAGGCGCTGCAGGCCGGGCTCTGATCCCCCGGTTCTCCGTCACCGGAGCTCCGCGGGCGGGCCCGTGCGCACCGCGCACAGGTCCGCCCGTCCCTTTGAGTACCGGTACTCATGCCCGGACCCCGCTCCCCCGGGACGATGACGGGAGAGCGGGCGGACGGACGCGCGGCTCGGTCGGGGGGACGGCATGGGACGGTTCGTGGGGGCGGTGCTGGCGACAGCCGCACTGGCCGGAGCACTGGTGCTGGCCTACACGTCGGGCATGTCACTTTCGCTGCTGCTGGGAGCGGCTGCCGGCGTGCTGAGCCTGCTGTGGCTGCTCCTCCTGCTGACGGTGCCATGGAACCTGTACTTCCGGGCCCGGTCGGTCCTCGCCGAGATCGGGGTCAGCCGCGGGAAGGGCCTGGACGTGCCCGAGGCACGCGATGCCGAAGCGGCGCGGATCGCCCGGATGATGCTGCGGGTGGCCGTGGGGGGTCACATCCTTACGGCTGCCCTGGTCGTCGCGGTCACGGTGGCGACGGGAGCGGTGACGGGATACTGGTTCGCCGGGTTCTTCCTGCTGAGCACCGTCTTCAGGCCGGCGGGCGCCTACTTCGGACAGTTGCGGAGACGGCTGGGCACCCTCGTCGAGGACGTCACCTTCCCGCGTGACGACGTCCTGGAACTGCGCAAGCAGGTCGAGCAGGTGCAGAGCGGGACCAGGGTCCTGGAGGAGAAGGCGGAGGAGCAGTACCGCGCCCTCGCCGCACTGCGCGGCACCGTGGACGCGGTGGGCGTCTCGGTGTACGAGCGGGCGGACGTCGCCGACCGGAAGATCGCGGCGCTGGCCCGGGAGTTCGAGGCCACGGTGAACCGCCTGACGGACAACCAGGAGATCATCACCGGCCTGAAGGCGTTCCTGCGGCTGCTCCGGACGGCCGACGGCGACACGGGCGCCCGCCCGCTGCACTGATTCGCCTGCGCGGGACCGGGCGGCAGGGCGGAAGCACGACCGGGCAGACTGGGGCGGTGAGTACCGACACCCCGCGGGCACCGGAGCGCGCCCTTCGGCACGTGGCCTCCCTGTCGACAGGATCGCCGCTGGACCCGGCACTGGCTGTGACGTTGAACTTCCACCCGGACCGGGCCGGCGGCGACGGCCGTACGGTTCTGGATCTGCTGGCCGATGACGGCGTGTACGTGTCCCAGTTCGTCACCGGCACGAGCAACGGAGGGCTCACCGCGCACCCGGGCGGTGACCGGTGGCGCTGGGAGAGCCGGATCTTCGGGGGCGCCTACGACGACGCGCACGCCCAGGAGCGGCCCGTCTACGGCGCGTTGAAATTCCGGCGCTCGACCGTCGGTGCGGCGCCCCGGTTCGGTTCCGCGCACTTCAGGCTGACCTCCGGGACGCTCGACCGCACCACGTTCTGCTATCCCGACAGCTTCCTGGAACCTGCGGACTTCGGGGTGGCGGCACGTATGCGGCTCATCGAACTGGCCGAGGCCGACCGCAAGGACGCGCTGGACGACTACATCGAGGCCCAGGTCCACGGGCCCGTCCGTCTCGACCGCCATGTGGAGGCGCTGGTCCTCGACCCGTCCTACCGCGGTACGCCGGTGGAGTCCGCCGCACGGAGACTGCCCTGTCCCGTCGAATGGCACGACGGGTTCCGGATCGGCGTCGAGGAGTTGCGGCGCCGGCCCGGCTACCGAGGACAGGAGTACGTCGATCTCGGAGCCGCGCTCGCGGTCGACGGGTACCTCGACCCGCGGATGATCGGGGACGCGGCCCGCACCGGCCTCCACGACGGGCAGGACCTCAAGAAGGTCTGGCACTGTCTCGCCCGGTTCGGGCGGACCGCCACCGGCGGGAGAACGTGAGAGCGAGGTGGCTCCGCACCCCTGAGCAGGGTGCGGAGCCACCTCGGACGGGTCCCTCAGCAGATCACTTCAGGCCGAAGGCCCGGATGATCTCCTGGTCGACAGCGAGGCCGCCGGGTCCCTCGGTGTGCGCCTTGAGCGACACGAAGCCGCCCGACTTCGCCGGCGTCCTGAACCGTGCGGTCCACTTGCCCGCCGAGTCCTTGTGCAGCTGCGCGGCCACCCAGGTCTTGCCGTCGTCGTAACTGACCGACAGCGACGCCTTGTCGGCCTTCACCGCGCCGCCCATCCACTCCTGCGTGCCGGAGGCGAGACCCAGCTCGGTCCACCGGCCGCCCTTGACGTCACCGGCCAGGTCGGTGTCGACGTCGAAGTCCAGCTGGAGCATCGGGATGTCGGACTGGTACGGGCCGTTCTCGTCCAGGGCGCCCGAGACGAAGCTCCACTCGCTGTGGGTCCGGGTCGAGGTCTTCCACAGGTCGCCGTCCCGGACCGAGTCCAGGACCAGCCGGTACGGGAGCTTCTCCGCCGAGAGGTCGCCCGCGTATCCGGCGCGGCCCGCTCCCTTCCTGAGCAGCGTGTCACCCTGGTAGAAGGCGTACGACGTGGTGTCGTACTCGTCCTCGGGCATCGAACCGGAGTGGCCCGCACCGGAGTCGCTCCACATCGGGATGTTGAACTGCATGTCGTTGTACGTCGTGCGGAACGGACCCCAGTAGCCGGTGCCGAGCCGCGGACGGGTGATCGGCGCGAACCACTCGGCCTCGTAGCTGCGGCCGGCCGTGTAGTCCAGGTCGCCGCTGCGCATCTCGGCGGCGAAACCTGTCGCCTGCGCGTTCAGGACCGAGTGGTTCTCGTACCAGAAGGAGTCACCCGGCAGCGGGGTGACCCACTCGGTGCGGACGCCCGGGAACTTCTCGTACTCCTCGAAGCCGAGGCCCGGACCGTAGTCCGGGATGTCGTAGCGGTAGCCGCCGCCGAGCGTCGCCTTGTGGCCGTAGAAGGTGTTCTCCACCTTCGCCAGCTGACCGGTCGACGGGGCGAAGGCCAGGGAGCGGTCGGGGATGGTTCCGTCGTGGCGGTCGACCAGGTCGTACACGTAGCTCGTGTACCTGCGCTGGTCGATGTCGAGCTTCCGGCCGCGCTCGGCGGCCTTGATCAGCGTCTCGCCCGCGATCCGCTGCACGGTGGCCACCGGGATCGTGGTCTCGGTGCCGTACGGGACGTAGCTCTCCATCAGGACGCCGCTGCCGTCGTGGACGACGAACAGCGCCTTGGCGCCCGCGGCGAGCGCGTTCGCCAGCCGGTCGGCGGGGCTGACCGCATCGCTGCGGGTGACCACGACGGCCTTCCCCCTGACGTTGTGGCCCTTGTAGTCGGCCGCGGCACCGTTGCCGGCGAAGAAGCCGGTCAGCTTCTGCTCGCTGTTCTCGGCGAGCAGCGCGCCGCCCTGCACGGTGACCGGCACATCACGGCCGTCGGCCGACAGGTCGATCATCTTCTCGCCCTGACGCCAGCGGGTCAGGAAGCTGAAGCTGCCCTGCGTGACCTTCTCGGTGGGGCTCGCCCACAACTGGTCGTAGGTCAGCGGGATCTGGAACGCGTCACGCAGGACGACGCCGTTGGGCGCGGTGCGTGCCATGTCGTAGCGCAGCTGCCGCGTCTCGGTCTCCTTGGGCGTGCGCACACTGACCTTGCGGGCCTTGGAGGCGTCCAGGGTGACCGTGGTGGGCCTGTCCAGGACGGTCTCGGGGTCCGCCAGGAAGGCGACGGCCTTCGAGTCGGCGCGGTCACCCTTGACGTCGACCGAGGCCCAGGTGGAGTAGTTGCCGGGCGGCAGGCGCAGCGTGGTCTCGCCGGAGACCGCGACGACGCCGAGGTCCGGGCTGCCGAGCTCACCGAGGACGACGTAGCCGTCCATCGGCTTGCCCTCGCGGTCGCGGAGCTTGAGCGTCAGGTCGTAGAGCTCCTGCTCCTTGTTCACCGCGAAGCCGGTGTGCGCGACGACTGTGCCGGCCGGGTCCTTGGCGACGACCTGGCCGGAGAACTGGGTGTTGCTCGGGACCTGGGCCGGGTCGATCGAGAGGACCACGTCGGCGGTGGAGCCGGCCGGGACGGTGACCGTGGACGCGGAGAGCTTGTAGGCGGCCGAGTCCGTGCCGGTTGCCAGGTTCAGGGTGACGTCCTGCGCACCGGAGTTGCGGTAGGTGATCTTCCGCTCGGCGACCGGGTCGGTCGTGGCGTGCGGCCAGTCGTAGGAGGCGACCTCGACGGAGCCGGTGGCCTCGATCGTCGTGTCGATCGCCGCCTTCACATCGAGGCGGCCGGTCCCCTGTTCGTACGGGGTGTAGTCCGGCAGCTGCTTCGAGGAGGTCATCAGCGCGTCCTTGATGCGCTGGCCGGACCAGTCGGGGTGCCGCTGCTTCAGGATGGCGGCGGCGCCGGCGACGTGCGGCGTCGCCATCGACGTACCGGACATCTGCTGGTACATCTCGGTCATGCCGGGGATCGCCTGCGAGGCGGCCGCGTTGATGTCGACGCCGGGGGCGGACAGGTCGGGCTTCAGGCCGTGCGACCTCACCAGCGGGCCCATGGACGAGAAGTCGGCGCGGTTGTCCTGCTTGTCGACGGCGGCGATGGTGAGTGCCTTCGCCGCGGAGCCGGGTGCGCCGATCGTGCCGGCGCCGTACGCGTTGCCGGCGGCGATCACGAACAGCGGTCCGCCGTCGGCCGAGAGCGCGTCGACGGCCTGCGCCATCGGGTCGGTGCCGTCGTCCGGGATGCTGGATCCGAGGCTCATGGAGACGACGTCGGCGCCTTCGGCCTTCGCCCACTCCATGGCTTCGATGATGCCGGAGTCCGCGCCGGATCCCTCGTTGCTGAGGACCTTGCCGACGAGCAGGTCGGCGCCGGGGGCGACGCCCTTGTTGGCACCGTCCGACGCGGCGCCCGAGCCCGCGATGGTGGACGCGACGTGCGTACCGTGGCCGTGCTTGTCGACGACCTCCTCGCCGGGTACGAAGCTCCTGGACTGCAGGATGCGGTCCTTGACGTCCGGGTGCGTCGCGTCGATACCGGTGTCCAGGACGGCGACCGTGGTGCCCTTGCCGTCGAAGCCGGCGGCCCATGCCTGCGGGGCGTTGACCTGCGGCACCGAGTCCTTGAGCGAGGCCTCGACCCGGCCGTCGAGCCACAGCTTGGCGATGCCGTTGTCGAGCGAACGGCTCTTCTCCGTACGGGCGATGTCGCTCCAGAAGGCGCGGGCGTCGTCCTTGTCCGCCTTCAGCGCCGCACCGTGGATCGATTCGAGGGTGCGGACCGTCCTGCTGCCGCGCGGTGCCACGGGCAGCGAACGGGCCGGGCCCGCCGGGTAGGTGGCGATCAGCGGGATGCCGCCGGAGCGCTTGTCGTCGTACCCCATCTCGACCAGGGCGGAGACGTTGAAGAGCCGGCGGTCCAGCTTCCCCGCCGCGATCAGGGCGGTCGCCTCGTCGGGCAGGACGTAGATGTCGTCGCCCGCCTGCTGCATGTGCACGCCGCCCGCCGCGCCGTCGGGGCGGTCGACGGTCACAGTGTCCTGGTCGCCGGCGCCGTCCGTGTAGTGGACGACATCACCGGTGACGAGGGTGATGTCGTAGCTCCGGGCCGGGGCCTCGGAGCGGCCGCCGGCGGACGACGGCTGCGGGGCTGCGGTGGCGGAGCCCGCCGCGGGAAGCATGACGCCGCTCACGAGGGCGACCGAGGTCGCTATGAGCAGAGCCCTGCGTCCCGCGCGAGCGGGTCTCGCCCGGCCGGAAACGGAGGAGGGTAGAAATGTCATGCAGCAGATCTACCTGCCGGGACACAGCCACGGCGGGTTCACGCCTGGCGTGAACCCGCCGTGGCGGCAATCCGCCCGGCACGACCGCGGTCCGGCGGCCGGTTCAGGCCACGGAGGCCAGCGGTGGTCCGTCCTCGTGGTGGATGGGGGTGTGGGCGCCGGCGAGCGGCACACCGCTGCCGCCGCGCCGGTCGGCGACGATCTCGGCCGCGATCGACAGGGCCGTCTCCTCGGGCGTACGCGCTCCGAGGTCCAGCCCGATCGGCGAGTGCAGGGCGGCAAGTTGGCTCTCGGTCACGCCCGCCTCGCGCAGTCGCTCGTTGCGCTCCAGATGGGTGCGGCGCGAACCCATCGCGCCGACATAGGCGACCGGCAGCCTCAACGCCAGTTCCAGCAGCGGTACATCGAACTTGGCGTCGTGCGTGAGTACGCAGAGGACCGTGCGCGCGTCCACCTCGGTGTCCGCGAGGTAGCGGTGCGGCCAGTCGACGACGATCTCGTCGGCCTCCGGGAAGCGTGCCGCGGTCGCGAAGACGGGCCGGGCGTCGCAGACGGTGACGTGATAGCCGAGGAAGCGGCCGGCCCGGACGAGGGCGGCGGCGAAGTCGATGGCCCCGAAGACGATCATCCGGGGCGGCGGGACGCTCGATTCGACGAGCAGGGCGAGCGGGCGGCCGCAGCGCGAGCCGTCGGCGCCGATGGTGACCTCGCCGGTGCGGCCCGCGTCCAGCATCGCCCGTGCCTCGGCGGCGGCCGTGCGGTCGAGCTCGGGATGCCCCCCGAGCCCGCCCTCGTACCTGCCGTCGGGGTGGACGAGCAGCGGGCGGCCGAGCAGCTCCGCGGGCCCGTCGGTGACCCGGGCGACCGCCGCCGCCGAACCCCCGGCGGCAGCGGCGAACGCGGCGGCGAACACCGGGCGCGCGGGATCGTCCGCGCGCACCGGGGTGACCAGGATGTCGATGACGCCGCCGCAGGTGAGCCCGACCGCGAAGGCGTCGTCGTCGCTGTAGCCGAAGCGCTCGCGCACGGTGGTGCCGTCCTCGAGCGCCTGCCGGCACAGTTCGTACACCGCGCCCTCCACACATCCGCCGGAGACCGATCCGATGGCCGTGCCCTCGCTGTCGACGGCGAGCGCTGCGCCCGGCTGCCGGGGCGCGCTGCCGCCGACGGCCACCACGGTGGCCACGGCGAACGCGCGTCCCTGCCCGACCCACCGGTGGAGTTCTTCGGCGATGTCCAGCATGGCGTGTCTCCTTCTGACAGGGGTGCGGAGGGGCGGTGGCGTCAGTGGACGCCCAGCCAGCTCTCGATCGGGTTCAGGGCGAAGTAGACGACGAAGATGAGCGTCAGGACCCACATGAAGGCACCGACCTCACGGGCCCTGCCCTGGGCGAGCTTGATGGCGGCGTACGAGATGACGCCCGCCGCGACACCTGTGGTGATGGTGTACGTGAACGGCATCAGGACCACGGTGAGGAAGACCGGGATGGCGACCGATCGGTCGCTCCAGTCCACGTGCCGGGCGTTCTGCATCATCATGGCGCCGATGACGACCAGGGCGGCCGAGGCCACCTCGGCCGGCACGATGGCCGTGAGCGGGGTGAAGAAGAGGCAGGCGGCGAAGAAGAGCCCGGTGACGACGGAGGCCAGCCCGGTGCGGGCGCCCTCCCCGACCCCGGTCGCCGACTCGACGAACACGGTCTGGCCGGAGCCCCCGGCGACGCCGCCGATCGCTCCGCCCGCACCGTCGATGAAGAGCGCCTTGGACAGGCCCGGCATCCGGCCCTTGTCGTCGGCGAGCTTCGCTTCCGTACCGACTCCGATGATGGTGGCCATGGCGTCGAAGAAGCCGGCCAGCACCAGGGTGAAGACGATCATGCCGACGGTCATCACCCCGACGTCGCCCCAGCCGCCGAACTCGACGTCCCCGAAGAGGGAGAAGTCCGGTGAGGAGACCGCGCTGCCGGCCAGCTCGGGCGGGCCGCTGCTCCAGGACTTGGCGTCGATGTCGCCGACGGCGTTGACGACGACCGCGACCAGGGTGCCGACGACGATGCCGATCAGGATCGCGCCGGGGATGTTGCGCGCCTGGAGCATGAAGATCAGCAGCAGGGTCACGGCGAAGATGAGGACGGGCCAGCCGGCGAGTTCACCGGCGGGGCCGAGGGAGAGCGGGGTCGCAGTGCCCTTGTGGACGAAGCCGGCCTTGTAGAGCCCGATGAGGGCGATGAAGAGGCCGATGCCCATGGTGATGCCGTGCTTCAGCGCGAGCGGGATGGCATTCATGATCATCTCGCGGAGGCCGGTGACGACCAACAGACAGATCACCAGCCCGTAGACCACGCACATGCCCATGGCCTGCGGCCAGGACATGGCCGGGGCCACCTGCGAGGCGAGTACGCCGGAGACGCTGAGACCGGCCGCGAGGGCGAGGGGCACCTTGCCGATGAAGCCCATCAGCAGGGTGGTGGCAGCCGCCGCGAACGCGGTGGCGGTGATGAGTCCCGGCTGGCTGAGCAGCTGGCCGTCGACGTCCTTGCCGCCGAGGATGAGCGGGTTGAGCAGGAGGATGTACGCCATGGCCATGAAGGTCGTGACGCCGCCGCGCACTTCGCGCGCGACGGTCGATCCCCGTTCGGATATGTGGAAGTAACGGTCGAGCCAGGACCGTCCGGCGGGGACACGCGAGCCGGGGCCCGCGTCCTCCGCACTTGTCTTGACTTGCACTGACTGCTGGGTCATGTTGCCTGACTCCCAAGGTTCACAGGGGCACCCGCGTGGAGCTTCGTGACTGCGGGATTTGGGATGCTGCTCGGCGGCACGACCCGGGGGACGGCCCAGGACGAACTCTTCTTGCAGGTGGAGCGGTTGTGCGTTGGACTCCGGACGGTGCGCGGCGCGGGGAAGTGTGACGTTCACGGCAGGCGCGCACCGCCCGGAGGGTTCTGAGTGGCCGTCAGGTCCCGGTGAGGTGCTCGGGTCGTACCGGTGTCCTGTTCAGCTCCAGACCCGTCGCGTTCCGGATCGCCGCGAGGACGGCCGGGGTGGACGACAGGGTCGGGGCCTCGCCGACGCCGCGGAGCCCGTACGGGGCGTGGTCGTCGGCGAGTTCGAGCACATCGACCGGGATGGTCGGGGTGTCGAGGATCGTGGGCAGCAGGTAGTCCGTGAAGGACGGGTTGCGTACCTTCGCGGTCTTCGGGTCGACGACGATCTCCTCCATGACGGCGATGCCCATGCCCTGGAGGGTGCCTCCCTGGATCTGGCCGATGACCGACAGCGGGTTGAGCGCCTTGCCGACGTCCTGGGCGCAGGCCAGTTCGATGACCTTGACCAGGCCGAGCTCGGTGTCGACCTCGACGACCGCGCGGTGGGCGGCGAAGGAGTACTGGACGTGGCCGTTGCCCTGGCCGGTCCGCAGATCGAACGGCTCGGTGGGCCGGTGGCGCCACTCCAGCTCGATGTCGATCGCCTCGTCCTCCAGTACGTCGACCACGTCGGCCAGTACCTCGCCGCCGTCGGTGACGACCTTGCCGCCCTCCAGGAGGAGTTCGGCGGTGGCCCAGGCCGGGTGGTACGTACCGAACTTGCGGCGGCCGAGCTCCAGCACCTTCTCCCGGACGGCTTCGCAGGAGTTCTTCACGGCGCCGCCGGTGACGTACGTCTGGCGGGAGGCGGAGGTCGAACCCGCCGAGCCGACACGGGTGTCGGCGGGCTGGATGGTGACCTGGTTGACGCCGAGCTCGGTGCGGGCGATCTGGGCGTGCACGGTGACGCCGCCCTGTCCGACCTCGGCCATCGCGGTGTGCACGGTCGCGACCGGCTCGCCGTTGATGACCTCCATCCGCACCCGGGCGGTGGAGTAGTCGTCGAAGCCCTCGGAGAAGCCGACGTTCTTGAGGCCGACCGCGTAGCCGACCCCGCGTACGACGCCTTCGCCGTGGGTGGTGTTGGAGAGCCCGCCGGGCAGGGCGCGCACGTCGACGCTGCTGCCTTCGGCGTCCACCGCCAGCCACTGCTGCTCGGGCGGCATCGGCCGGGACTTGACCCGGCGCAGCAGCTCGGCGACGGGGGCCGGCGAGTCGCAGGGCTGCCCGGTCGGCAGGAGGGTGCCCTGCTCCATGGCGTTGAGCTGGCGGAATTCGACCGGGTCCATGTCGAGCTTCGCCGCGAGCTTGTCCATCTGCGCCTCGTACGCGAAGCACGCCTGGACCGCGCCGAAGCCGCGCATGGCGCCGCAGGGCGGGTTGTTGGAGTAGAGCGCGAGGGCCTCGATGTCGACGTCCTCGATGACGTACGGGCCGACCGAGAGCGAGGAGGCGTTGCCGACGACCGCCGGGGAGGCGGAGGCGTAGGCGCCGCCGTCCAGCACGATCCGGCACTTCATGTGGGTGAGCTTGCCGTCCTTGGTGGCGCCGTGCTCGTAGTGGAGCTTCGCCGGGTGCCGGTGGACGTGTCCGAAGAAGGACTCGAAGCGGTTGTAGACGATCTTGACCGGCTTGCCGGTGCGCAGCGCGAGCAGGCAGGCGTGGATCTGCATCGACAGGTCCTCGCGGCCGCCGAAGGCGCCGCCGACGCCGGAGAGCGTCATCCGGACCTTGTCCTCGGGCAGGCCCAGGACCGGGGCGATCTGCTTGAGGTCGGAGTGCAGCCACTGGGTGGCCACGTACAGCTCGACGCCGCCGTCCTCGGAGGGCACGGCGAGGCCGGACTCCGGGCCGAGGAACGCCTGGTCCTGCATGCCGAAGGTGTACTCGCCCCTGACGATCACATCGGCGCGCTTCGCCGCGGCGTCGGCGTCGCCGCGGACGATCGGCTGGCGGTGGACGATGTTCGGGTGCGGGACATGGCCGATGTGGTGGTCGTCGCGGCCTTCGTGGACCAGGATCGCGTCGGGTGCCGTCGCGGACGCCTCGTCCGTGATGACCGGCAGTTCGACGTAGTCGATCTTGATCTTCGCGGCGGCGCGGCGTGCGGTCTCCGGGTGGTCGGCGGCGACGAGCGCCACCGGCTCACCGTGGTGCCTGACCTTGCCGTGGGCGAGGACGGGCGTGTCCTGGATCTCCAGGCCGTAGTTCTTCATCGCGGCGGGCAGGTCGTCGTAGGTCAGCACGGCGTAGACGCCGGGCGTCGCGACGGCCTCCCCGATGTCGATCGACCTGATCTCGGCGTGGGCGACGGTCGAGCGGAGCGTGTGGCCCCACAGCATGTCCTCGTGCCACATGTCCGAGGAGTAGGCGAATTCGCCGGTGACCTTCAGGGTGCCGTCGGGGCGCAGCGTGGACTCGCCGATGCCGCCCCTGGTCTTCGAGCCCTGGGTGATCTTGGTGGGGGTACCGGCCGGCACGGAGGCGGCCCGTGGATGCAGAGCCATGGCTATCGCACCGTCTCTTCCTGACGGGCGGCCGCGAGGCGGACCGCGTCGAGGATCTTCTCGTAACCCGTGCAGCGGCAGAGGTTGCCGGAGAGCGCCTCGCGGATGTCCTGGTCGGACGGCGAGGGGTGGGTCTCCAGCAGTTCGTCGGCGGCGACCAGGAGGCCGGGGGTGCAGAAACCGCACTGCACGGCACCGGCGTCGATGAACGCCTGCTGGATCGGCGAGAGCTCGGTGGCCTCGCCGCTCTGTCCGTCGGCGGGCTTGGCCTGCCAGCGCTGGGCGGCGTCGAGCGTCGTGCCGCAGGCGCCGGAGGCGCAGCCGTTGCCCGGGTGGGCGTCCTCGCGGTGCTTCGCGTAGTCCGCGAGACCCTCGACGGTGACGACCTCGCGGCCCTCGGCCTGTCCGGCGGCGACCAGACAGGAACAGACGGGCACACCGTCCAGGCGGACCGTACAGGAGCCGCATTCGCCCTGTTCACAGGCGTTCTTCGAACCCGGAAGGCCCATGCGCTCACGCAGGACGTACAGGAGGGACTCGCCCTCCCAGACGTCGTCGGCTTCCTGCTTGCGGCCGTTGACCGTGAAATTCACTCGCATGGTTAAGCAGCTCCTTCGAGGGTGCGGCCCGTGCCGCGGTACTGCTCCCAGGTCCAGCCCAGCGTGCGGCGGGCCATGATGCCGACGGCGTGCCTGCGGTAGGCCGCGGTGCCCCGTACGTCGTCGATGGGGTTGCAGGCGCCGGAGGCCAGCTGCGCGAACTGCTTGGCGACGGACGGGGTGATGATCTTGCCGTTCTCCCAGAACCCGCCCTCTTCCAGCGCGGCGTTCAGGAACTCCTCGGCCTCCCTGGCCCTCACGGGCGTGGGTGCGGCGGAGCCGATGCCGGTCCGGACGGTGCGGGTCTCCGGGTGGAGGGCGAGGCCGAAGGCGCACACGGCGATGACCATCGCGTTGCGGGTGCCGACCTTGGAGTACTGCTGGGGGCCGTCGGCCTTCTTGATGTGCACGGCCCGGATCAGCTCGTCCGGTTCCAGGGCGTTGCGCTTGACGCCGGTGTAGAAGGCGTCGATGGGGATCATCCGGGTGCCTCGTACGGACTCGGCCTCGACCTCGGCGCCCGCGGCGAGCAGGGCCGGGTGGGCGTCACCGGCGGGTGACGCGGTGCCGAGGTTGCCGCCGACGCCGCCGCGGTTGCGGATCTGCGGCGAGGCGACGGTGTGCGAGGCGAGGGCGAGGCCGGGCAGCTCGGTCCTGAGGTGTTCCATGATGGCGCTGTACGGCACGGAGGCGCCGAGCCGGACGTCGTCCTGGCCCACCTGCCACTCGGACAGCTCACCGATGCGGTTCAGGTCCAGGAGGTACTCGGGCCGCCGGTGGTCGAAGTTGATCTCGACCATCACATCGGTTCCACCCGCGATGGGTACAGCCGTCGGGTGCTCGGCCTTGGCGGCGAGCGCCTCCTCCCAGCTGGCGGGGCGAAGGAAGTCCATGAGTGGCTCTCTTCTTCTCAATCGGGTCGTTCGGCTGGGGGCTGGGGACGGCCGGCCCTCGACTGGTCGTTCCTGTGTTGTTGACGCGGTGTGTGACCCAGTACACAAGCCTTGCTCCACTCGGTGCAGTCACCGAAACCATGAAGGAATTGGCTGGTCCTCATCCCTGTCTTGTAGATTCGAACGAATGGTGGGGAACATGAACCTCACCGCAACTCACAGGTATCCCCAGCTGTCCCCCGGACCAACGAAAAAGATCGGCGGCAATCGAGATGCGGCTGCGCGCACTGCTGGACACCGACGCGCTGGGCCTGCGGCTGCTCGGCGGCGAGGACGAGCTGGACCGTTCGGTCCGGGGCGTGATGACGACCGATCTGCGCGACCCGAGCCGCTATCTCTCCGGCGGGGAGCTCGTCCTCACGGGCCTGGCCTGGCGCCGGGACGCGGCGGACTCGGAGCCGTTTGTCCGAATCCTGGCGGGTGCCGGGGTCGCCGGTCTCGCCGCGGGCGAGGCGGAGCTCGGGGCCATTCCCGACGATCTCGTCGAAGCATGCCTGCACCACCGGCTTCCGCTCTTCGCGGTCAATGAAATTGTCGCATTTGCAACGATCACCGAGCATGTGGTGCGTCAGGTCTCCGGTGAGCGTGCCGGTGATCTCGCCGCCGTCGTGGACCGGCACCGCCGGCTGATGACCTCGGGCCCGGCGGGCGGCGGTCCCGAGGTGGTCCTCGACCTGCTGACCTCCGACCTGGACCTGCGCGCCTGGGTCCTCTCCCCCACGGGCCGCCGGATCGCCGGAGCCGGCGAACCCCTGTCCGGACCCGTTGCCGCGGCACTGGCCGCGCAGCACCTCGCGGCCACCCGCACCGGCCGCCGGGGCCCGCACCGCGCCGAGGTGGGCGGTACGACGTATTCGCTGTTCCCGATCCGGAACAACGGCCGGGGTACCGTCCCGGCGCCGTCCCGCGACGCGCGGGAGTCGGTGCTCTCGGACTGGCTGCTGGCCGTGGAGGCCGACGCGAGCGACTGGCCGGCGGCACGGCTCGACCTGCTCCAGGGCGTCACGCAGCTGATCGCGGTCGAACGGGACCGCCGCGACGCGGCCCGTACGGTGCGGCGCAGGCTCGCCCAGGAGGTGCTGGAGCTGGTCCAGACGGGCGCGCCCCCGGCCGAGATCGCGGCCAGGCTGCGGGTCGCGGCCCCGGTCCTGCTGCCCGGCCTCGGTACGGCACCGCACTGGCAGGTCGTGGTGGCCCGGGTCGAGTGGGCGGGCGAGGGCACGGACTCCGGCCCGGAGCTGCCGGGCGGCCAGGTCGCCCAGGCGCTGCTGGAGGAGATCCTCGTCGACCCCGCCGTGGCGGGACCCGACTCCACGGACCGGATCGCCGTGGCCCACACGGGTGACGAGGCCATCGCCCTCGTTCCGCTGCCCGCCGTCTCCGCGCCCGCGGCGGAGCCCGCTTCCGGCTCCGGCCAGGACGCGCCCGAGGAGGCCCCGCAGCGGCGGGACAACGCGCTGCACGCCGACGCCCTCCTCGCCACCGTCCGCGAACCGCTCTCGGCGGGGCTCGCGGACGACGGCCGTCTGACACTGGGTGTCAGCGCCGCCGTGCATTCGGCCGAAGGACTGCGCGGCGCGCTGGAGGAGGCCCGGCACGCCCGCCGCGTCGCGGCGGCACGCCCCGGCCGGGTCTGCGCGGCCGGCCACCACGAGCTCGCCTCGCACGTCCTGCTGCTGCCCTTCGTACCCGACGACGTCCGCCGGGCCTTCACCGCCCGTCTGCTGGACCCGCTGCGCGACTACGACCGGCGGCACCGCGCGGAGCTCATCGAGACGCTCGAGGCCTTCCTGGACTGCGACGGTTCCTGGACCCGCTGCGCGGCCCGGCTGCACCTGCACGTCAACACGCTGCGCTACCGCGTCGGCCGAATCGAGCAGTTGACGGGGCGTGACCTTTCGCGCCTCGAGGACAAGCTCGACTTCTTCCTCGCCCTGCGTATGAGCTGACCTCCGGGCGCCGTCACGGCACCGTCGCGGTCCGGTCGATTGTGAAATCTTTCACCTGACATTGATCCCACCCCTTGGCCCGGCGTGCCATTCCGTGCTGAGATGCGGCCACACTCAACAGCTCAAGGGCGCGCTCGGGGAGGGCAACGTGGCGCATACCGCCATGTCTGGTTCCGGAACGACAGCAGATGACGATCCGCCGCTCCAGACAGCGGTATGGCGGCTGCGGTCACGCGCCTGCTGGACGGACGCGGCCGCACTGCTGGAACACCACGCGGCCACGGATGCCGCAGCCGCTCTCCAGCGGACCTCTCTGCTGACCGAGCAGTGCCTCTACACCAGTACGGGCTGGACCGAGGCCGAGGACGCCCTGCGCACGGCCGAGGCACTCGCCCACGACGACACCGAGCGCGGGGCGGCCGCCTGCGAGCGCGGCTACCTCGCGTACGCCTCGACCCTGCTCGGGGTACGGGACCGGGCCGACGAGGCCAGCGTGGCGCTGAGCAGGGCCGCGGCGCTGCTGGCCCCGGGAGCCCCCGGCCGCCCCCTGCTGGACTTCCGCCGGGGCCTGATCGCCCAGAACATCTCCGACGCCCCCCAGTCCGCCCGGGCCGCGTACCGCAGGGCCCATGCCGGGGCCACGGCCCAGGGCGACGAGCTGCTGCTCTCGTTCACCTGGCGGCACCTGGCCTCGCTCGCCCTGCGCGAGGGCGAGCTCGCGGAGGCACGGCACGGCTTCGCGGAATCGCTGCGGATAAGGGAGGAGCTGGGTTATCTCGTCGGTACCGCCCCGGCCCTGCTCTCGCTCGCGGACGCCGAGACGGAACCCGAGGCGGGGCGGCTGCGCGCCGAGGCGGGCCGGCTGTTCCGGCTGCTCGGTGGCGTACCGACGTGGCTGGCCCCCCGGCTCGAGCCACCGGCCCCGGAGACCGTGGAGGCCAACTGACGCTCGCGGCCGGTGCGCCGTCCCCGGCCGGGGACGGCGCGGGGTCAGCCCTCGGCGCCCGTGAAGTGTTCGCGCACGAGTGACTGCACGACCGTGAGGTCCCTCGCGATGAGCGCGTCCAGCAGCGCGGTGTGCTCGGAGGCGTCGGCGAGGAGGTCGGCCCGCCGGGTGGCGGGGTTGCTGACCAGGGGCCACTGGGAACGGCGGTGGAGCTCGTCGGCGACCGCCACGAGCTGCTGGTTGCCCGAGAGCGCGAGAACGGCACGGTGGAAGGCGCGGTCGCTCTCGGCGTAGCTCGCCCGGTCACCGACGGCCGCCGCGGCGACCGTGGCGTCCGCCAGCGGGCGCAGCACGCACCAGTTGCCCGCCGGCACGGTACGGGCCAGCCGCAGCATCACGGGGACCTCGATCAGGGCGCGCACCTCGGCGAGCTCGGCCAGCTCGCGCGGGCCCCGCTCGCTGACCCGGAAGCCGCGGTTGGGCACGACCTCGACGGCGCCCTCGATGGCCAGCTGCTGCATCGCCTCGCGCACCGGCGTCGCGGAGACACCGAACCGCGCGCCGAGCGCCGGGGCGGAGTAGACCTGCCCCGGTGCCAGTTCGCCGTCGACGAGGGCGGCGCGCAGGGCGTCCAGGATCTGGCCGCGTACGGAGTGCCGCTGGACCACGCGGGGGGCGGGCGGCTCGCTGTGGGTGTGCTCGCCGCGTGCCTGTTCGGGCACACGGACGTCCTGCGGGGTCCCCGCGGACGCGTACGGCGGGCGTACGCCCTCGCGCGCTCTGCCCTGCTCCACCCGGACCTCCTCGGCCTGCCACGGGCCCGGCTCGCACGTGGCCTGCCCTCTGTGCACGATAGGCGGAGGAGGCCGCAGTTCAAACATCGATCAATTCGGGTAAGGTTAGGCTTACCTGCAAACGATCGTGATTCGGTGGTCCCTGCATGACCGTCCCCACCCTGCTCACCGCCCCCGCCCCGTCCCCCGTGACGGCGGCGTACGTACGCCTGGCCGAGGTCTTTCCCGGGCTGCGGGCCGAGGTGCTCGCCGACGACGCGGCCGCGCCGTCGGGCGCGGGCTGGGTGGGCGCCGCCGAGCTCGCCGAGGGCGGCGCCGCCCTGGACGCCTTCCTGGCCTGGGACAACGCGCAGGTGCTCCGGGACTACGGCACCCAGGCACGCCCCGACGTGGTGGCCAGCTTCGGACTTCACCGCTACGCCTGGCCCGCCTGTCTGCTGGTGACCGTTCCGTGGTTCCTGCAGCGCCGGGTGCCGCGGATTCCCGTCCGGGACGTCTCCTTCCAGCGGGCCCTGGGGCATCTGACCGTCCGGGTGCGCGAGTTCGCCTGCCTTCCGGACGATCCGGCGGCGACGCTGCCGGGCGCGCGGATCGTGCCGGACGAGTCGGCACTGCGGGCCGAGGTCCGCGATGCGGTGGCGGAGCACCTCGGCCCCGTGCTCGACGGCTTCGGGCCGCGCATGCGGCGCGGCAAGCGCGCCCTGTGGGGCATGGCGACGGACGAGATCGTCGAGGGCCTCTGGTACATCGCCCATCTGCTCGGCGAGGAGCGCCGCGCGATGGACGAGCTGGAGCTGCTGCTGCCCGGCACCACCAAGCCGTACGTGGGAACCGCGGGCTTCCGCGAGCTGACCGGCCCCGACGGTGAGGCACTGCCGACCCGCGACCGGGCGAGCTGCTGCCTCTTCTACACCCTGCGGCCCGAGGACACCTGTGTCACCTGCCCGCGCACCTGCGACGCCGACCGCGTCCGGAAGCTGACGCCCGCTCCCTGAGGGCGTCGGCTCACACCGCCCGTCCGGGCGACCTGAATTCGAACGCAACTCGCTTGCCCTATACGGATGTTCGAGAAGATTCCGTCCAACGGTGAGCCCAGCCACCCCAATGGCGTTCACTTGCCCCGAAACCCCCCTGAGCGGTCCGGTATTTCCGTCACGATGGCGTCCGAAACGCCCTACGCGACGCAAGGGACCGCGCATGAGACTGACCGACATATCGCTTGACTGGCTGCTTCCGGGCGCCGTACTGCTCGTGGGGGTCATGGCGGCGGTGACGGTGGTCGCGCGCGGCAAGCGCGCCGCTGAGAAGGCCGCGGCCGACGACACCTGGGAACGCAGCGAGGACCGCCGCAGGCGCAAGGAGGCGCTCTACGCGACCGCCTCGTACGTGCTGCTGTTCTGCTGCGCCGCGGTTGCCGCCGCCCTCTCCTTCCACGGACTCGTCGGCTTCGGCCGGCAAAACCTCAGCCTCTCCGGGGGCTGGGAGTATCTCGTCCCCTTCGGCCTCGACGGGGCCGCCATGTTCTGTTCGGTGCTCGCGGTGCGGGAGGCCAGCCACGGTGACGCGGCGCTGGGCTCCCGGCTGCTGGTGTGGACGTTCGCCGGCGCTGCCGCCTGGTTCAACTGGGTGCACGCGCCGCGCGGGATGGACCACGCGGGCGCCCCGCACTTCTTCGCGGGGATGTCCCTCTCGGCAGCCGTGCTGTTCGACCGGGCGCTCAAGCAGACCCGCAGGGCCGCCCTGCGGGAGCAGGGGCTGGTACCGCGGCCCCTGCCGCAGATCCGGATCGTACGGTGGCTGCGGGCGCCCAGGGAGACCTTCGGCGCCTGGTCGCTGATGCTCCTCGAGGGCGTACGCACCCTGGACGAGGCGGTCGACGAGGTACGCGAGGACCGCCGGGAGAAGGAACAGGACCGGCACCGCAGGAAGGACCAGGCGAAGCTGGACCGGGCGCAGATCAAGGCCCTGAACCGGCAGAACCGGGCCTGGGGACGCATCGGCAGGAACGCCCACGAAGTGGACGTCCAGGCCATCGCACCCGCACAGGGCGGCGGCACACCGGCCGTCGCGGAGCCTGCCATAACAGAGCCGGGACAGCTGCCCCTGCGTCCCCGGCCATCCCTGCAAGCCGTCAACGGCCAGAAATCCAGGAGTACTTCGGCACAGAACCCGAACGGTGAACCCGTGACCGTCGACCTCACAGCGGAGGACGACACCCAGACCCTGCCCCGGCTCGACTCGCTGGAGCAGAAGCTCAAGGATCTGGAGCAGCAGTTCGGCTAGGCCTCAGGGCTTCTCGCTGTTCAGCTCGAACCAGACCACCTTGCCCAGCGCCTGCGCGGTGACTCCCCAGGAGTCGGCCAGGCTCTGCACGAGGAGCAGTCCCCTGCCGTGCGTACCGTCGTCGGCGTTCGGTACGTACGGCTCGGGCTCCTGCTCCGCCAGGAAGTCGCGCACCTCCACCCGTAATCGCCTGGGCGCCGCCGTCACCGTGACCACTGCGCCGGTGCGGGTGTGGATCAGGGCGTTCGTCACGAGTTCGCTCAGCAGGAGCTCTGCCACGTCGGTGTCCTCGGGACGCGAGCGGTAGCGCAGGAACTCCCGCAAGGCGCCTCTCACTTCCCCCACGCCCGACAGATCCGCGTGCCCCAGTCTCCGGTGCAGCCGCACCGGCCGGCTCTCCTGTCGCTTCGTCATGTCCCCCGCGCGCACAGTGAATCGACCTCCTTCGAGTCGTCATCCCTCGAACACCTTCACGGGATGCATGCCCCACAGGCGGGCACTCACGCTTGTGCGGGCGTCAACAGGTGAACGGACACCGGCGCAACCCCGGCCGGAAGGCGGGTGCGTTACGTTTTCGTACCCACGGTTAACTTCCAAAAAATTCACATGAGTCGGCGTTGACGGATGGGGATCTACGCGCGTCATCATGGTGCCCATGCGAATCCCCCCACGGATCACCACGCTCGGCGGCATCGCCGCCCTCCTGTCCGTCCTCTTCGTCGGCGGCCCGGTCACCGCGACGGCCGCGACCGCTCCCTCGGTCACCGCGGTCGGCAGCATCTGCTACTCCGCCCTGCCGTCGCAGGCGCACGACACCCTCGATCTCATCGACGCGGGAGGCCCTTTCCCGTACGACCAGGACGGCACCGTCTTCCAGAACCGGGAAGGCATCCTGCCGAGCCAGGGAACCGGCTACTACCACGAGTACACGGTCATCACGCCCGGCTCCCCGACCCGCGGGGCCCGTCGGATCGTGACGGGCGAAGAGGTCCAGGAGGACTACTACACCGCTGACCACTACGAGTCCTTCGACCTGGTCGACCACGACTGCTGATCAGCAATCCCCCGGTCCGGTCCGCGCCGTCGTCCCCCACCTGCGGCGCGGATCACCGGACCGGCGGCGGGAGAACCGCGCTTGTACCCTCCACGCATGACCGTGATCTATGTGATCGACGGCTCCGAGGTCACCGGCCTGGAGCGCTTCTGGGACGTGGTCGGCGAGGCGGTGAACGGCCCCGGCGGCTATTTCGGCCGCGGTCTCGACTCGTTCGCCGATTGTCTGAGCGGCGGTATGGGCACCCCGGACGACGCCGCCTTCGTCATCGAATGGCGCGACCACGCGCTCTCCGCCCGTGCGCTGGGCCACGAGGAGACCGCACGCCATCTGCGGCGCACGCTCCCCCGTGTGCACCCCACCGGAAGGGCCGCTGCCGAGCACGCGCTGGCCGAGGCGCTGGCCGGCCGGGGCCCGACGCTCTTCGACACGCTGGTCGACGTCATCACGGAACGGACCGCGCCCGGGACCCTGCGGCTGAGGTGATCACGGGCGCCGTACGGGGAAGTGAAGCCCTGTAACACCCCGCAGGCACCGACCCCGAGGAGCCGTGATGCACGACGACCGCACCCTGGTGGAGGGCCGTCTGGAGCGGGCGCTCCAGCAGTTCGTCCGCCCCGCCCAGTACGCGGCCCGGATCCCTCTGGCCCTCTCCGCCTGGCACGCCCCCGGCGAACCCGTACCGGTGGCCGACGCTCTCGATCAGGCGTACGCGCCCTTCGTGACCGGAACGGCGTGGGGGACGCCGTGGTCCACGACCTGGTTCCGGCTCAGGGGCAGCGTGCCCGAGGAGTGGTCGGGACGCCGGGTGGAGGTGGTCGTCGATCCCGGGTTCTCCGGCCAGGGGCCGGGATTCCAGGCGGAGGGGATGCTGTACGCCGCCGACGGCGTCCCCCTCAAGGGCATCCATCCGCGCAACCGGCACCTCACGATCGCCGCGGCGGCGAAGGGCGGCGAGCCGGTCGCCCTGCTCCTGGAGGCCGCGGCCAACCCCGCCGTGCTGGAGCACGGCTTCGAACCGACCCCGCTCGGCGACGTACTGACCGCCGGGGACCGTCCCCTCTACACGTTCGCCTCCGCCGACCTCGCCGTCCTCGACGAGGACGTCTGGCATCTCGTCCTGGATATCGAGGTGCTGTCCGAGCTGATGGGCGAACTGCCCGCCGACCGCTCGCGGCGCCACGAGATCCTGCGGGCGCTGGAACGCATGCTGGACGCGCTCGATCTGCACGATGTGGCAGGCACGGCGGCGGCGGCCCGGGCGGAACTGGCCCAGGCCCTGTCCAGGCCCGCCTCGGCGAGCGCGCACCGCGTGTCGGCGGCCGGGCACGCGCACATCGACTCGGCGTGGCTGTGGCCCCTGCGCGAGACGGTGCGCAAGGCCTCGCGCACCTTCGCCAATGTCACCGCCCTCGCCCAGGACTATCCGGAGCTGGTCTTCGCATGCTCCCAGGCCCAGCAGTACGCCTGGGTGAAGGAGCATCAGCCGCACATCTGGGAGCGGATCAAGCAGGCGGTCGCGGACGGTCAGTGGGCGCCGGTCGGCTCGATGTGGGTGGAGTCCGATGCCAACATGCCCGGCGGTGAGGCGCTGGCCCGCCAGATCGTGCACGGCAAGCGGTTCTTCACCGAGGAGCTCGGGGTCGAGACGGAGGAGATCTGGCTGCCGGACTCCTTCGGCTACACAGCGGCCTTCCCGCAGTTGGCCCGGCTGGCCGGGGTCCGGTGGTTCCTGACGCAGAAGCTGTCCTGGAACCAGCACAACCGGATGCCGCACCACACGTTCTGGTGGGAGGGCATCGACGGAACCCGGGTCTTCACGCATTTCCCTCCGGTGGACACGTACAACGCCCAGTTCCACGCACGCGAACTCGCCCGTGCCGAACAGAACTTCGCCGAGAAGGGCCGCGCCTCACGCTCCCTGGTGCCGTTCGGCTGGGGCGACGGCGGGGGCGGGCCGACCCGCGAGATGCTGGAGAAGGCCCGCAGGCTCCGGAATCTGGAGGGCTCGCCCCGGGTCGAGATCGAGAAGCCCTCGGCGTTCTTCGCGGCGGCCGAGGAGGAGTACGGCACCGAGGCACCGGTCTGGTCGGGCGAGCTGTACCTGGAGCTGCACCGGGGGACGTACACCTCCCAGGCGGCCACCAAGCGCGGCAACCGACGCAGTGAACACCTTCTGCGCGAGGCGGAGTTGTGGGCGACGGCGGCGGCCCTGCGCAACCCCGGCTACCGCTACCCGTACGAGAAGCTGGACAGGATCTGGAAGACCGTTCTGCTGCTGCAGTTCCATGACATCCTGCCCGGCTCGTCCATCGCCTGGGTGCACCGCGAGGCCCGCGACACGTACGAGGAGGTGCGGGCGGAGCTCGCCGACGCGGTGGCCGAGGCGGTGACGGCGCTCGGCCCGCCGGAGGGTCTCGTGGCGCTCAACGCCTCGCCGTACGACCGCAGTCACGTTCTCGAACTGGACGCGGATGCGAGCGGAGTGCTGCCGTCGGGCGCCCATGTGCAGGAGCTGGGCGACGGGCGTACGGCAGTGGCGGCACAGACGCCGGCACTGGGTGCGGGGCTGCTGGACGGCTCGGTGGTGCCGGACCACGCGGCCACGGCGACCGGCACCGCGGACGACGGCGGAATCGTTCTGGACAACGGGCTCCTGCGGGTCACGGTCGACCGGGACGGGCTGATCGCCTCGGTGCGCGACCTGGTGGCCGGCCGGGACGTCCTCGCCCCCGGCCACCGGGCGAACCTCCTTCAGCTGCATCCGGATCACCCCAACCACTGGGACGCCTGGGACATCGACCGGCACTACCGCCGCTCGCGCACGGACCTGACGGACGCGGACTTGGTCGAGACGGTCGAGGCCGGGCCGCTGCGGTCCGCCGTCCGTGTGGTGCGCTCCTTCGGAGCGTCCCGGATCGTGCAGGAGCTGCGGCTCTCCGCGGGCAGCCGCCGGCTCGACATCGACACCGAGGTGGACTGGCAGGAGTCGGAGAAAGTCCTGAAGGCGGCCTTCCCGCTGGATGTCCACGCCGAACGGTCCACGGCCGAGATCCAGTTCGGTCATGTACACCGGGCGACGCACGACAACACCGGCTGGGACGCGGCGCGTTTCGAGATCTGCGCACACCGCTGGCTGCGCGTCGCCGAACCGGGCTACGGCGTCGCGGTCCTCAACGACTCGACGTACGGCCACGAGGTGACGCGGACCCCGCACGAGGCCGGGCTCGGCACGACCGTACGGCTGTCGCTGCTGCGCGCACCGCACAGCCCCGACCCGCACGCCGATCTCGGGACGCACCGCTTCCGCTACGCCCTGGCGCCCGGCGCGCAGGTCACCGACGCGGTGCGGGAGGGGCTGGCGCTCAATCTGCCGCTGCGGGCGGCGGTGGCCCCGGCCGTGCCGTCGCTGGTGACGACGGGGCATCCGGCGGTGACCGTGGAGTCGGTGAAGCTCGCCGAGGACCGTGGCGGTGATGTCGTCGTGCGGCTGTACGAGTCGGCCGGAGGGCGGGCGGACACCACTCTGCGGGTCGGTTTCCCCGTGGTGCGGGCGCAGATCACTGATCTGCTGGAGCGGCCGGTGGAGGAGGCCGTGGCCGGCGAGGACGGTCTTGTGCTGTCGCTCAGGCCCTTCCAGATCCTGACGGTGCGGCTGACACCCGCCTGAGCGTGCCGCAGGTCAGGGGCGGGGCATGTTCCGGAGGTTGGAGCGGGCCATCTGGAGCATCCGCCCCACCCCGCCGTCCAGCACGATCTTGCTGGCGGAGAGCGCGAAGCCGGTCACCATGTCGGCGCTGATCTTCGGCGGGATGGAGAGCGCGTTCGGGTCGGTGACCACGTCGACGAGTGCGGGACCCTTGTGCTTGAAGGCGTCCTTGAGGGCGCCTTCGAGCTGCTTGGGCTTCTCCACCCGCACCCCGTACGCCCCGCAGGCACGGGCGACCGCCGCGAAGTCCGGATTCTTGTTGGCCGTGCCGAACGAGGGAAGCCCCGCGACGAGCATCTCCAGTTCGACCATGCCGAGCGAGGAGTTGTTGAACAGGACCACCTTCACCGGCAGGTCGTACTGGACCAGGGTGAGGAAGTCGCCCATCAGCATGGTGAATCCACCGTCGCCGGACATCGACACGACCTGCCGGTTCCGGTCGGTGAACTGGGCGCCGATCGCCTGCGGCAGCGCGTTGGCCATCGAACCGTGGCTGAACGAACCGATGACCCGGCGCTTCCCGTTGGGCGTGAGATAGCGGGCGGCCCACACATTGCACATGCCGGTGTCGACGGTGAACACGGCGTCTTCGTCGGCGAGTTCGTCGAGCACGGAGGCGACGTACTCCGGGTGGATCGGAACGTGCTTCTCGACCTTGCGGGTGTACGCCTTGACCACGCCCTCGAGCGCGTCGGCATGCTTCTTCAGCATCCGGTCGAGGAACGTGCGGTCGGTCTTGGCCTTCACGCGCGGTGTGAGCGACCGCAGGGTCTCGCGCACGTCGCCCCAGACCGCCAGATCGAGCTTGGAGCGACGGCCCAGGTGCTCGGGACGCACATCCACCTGGACGATCTTCACATCGGTCGGGAGGAACGCGTTGTACGGGAAGTCGGTCCCGAGCAGGATGAGCAGATCGCACTCGTGGGTGGCCTCGTAGGCGGCGCCGTAACCGAGCAGCCCGCTCATGCCGACGTCGTACGGATTGTCGTACTGGATCCATTCCTTGCCGCGCAGCGCGTGCCCGACCGGTGCCTTGACGCGCCCGGCGAACTCCATCACCTCGGCGTGCGCGCCGGCGGTGCCGCTGCCGCAGAAGAGCGTCACCCGCTTGGCCTCGTCGACCATCCGGCAGAGCTTCTCGATCTCCTGGTCGCCGGGCCGTACGGAGGGCCGCGTGGTGACCAGGGCGTGCTCGATCGACTTCTCGGGGGCGGGCCGGGAGGCGATGTCGCCGGGCATCGAGACGACGCTGACCCCGCCGCGCCCGATCGCGTGCTGGACGGCGGTCTGGAGCAGCCGGGGCATCTGCTGCGGGTTGGAGATCATCTCGTTGTAGTGGCTGCACTCCTGGAAGAGCAGCTCGGGATGGGTCTCCTGGAAGTAGCCGAGCCCGATCTCGCTCGAAGGGATGTGCGAGGCGAGGGCGAGGACCGGGGCCATGGAGCGGTGGGCGTCGTAGAGGCCGTTGATGAGGTGCAGATTGCCCGGTCCGCACGACCCGGCGCAGGCCGCCAGGGTGCCGGTGATCTGGGCCTCCGCACCGGCGGCGAACGCGGCGGTCTCCTCGTGCCTGACCTGGATCCATTCGATGGCGGCGTTACGCCGGATGGCGTCGACCACGGGGTTGAGGCTGTCACCGACGACGCCGTACATCCGCTTCACCCCCGCCCGCACGAGAATGTCGACGAACTGTTCCGACACGTTCTGCTTGGCCATGGGTGTGCGCCCTCTCTGCGTGTGCTCGGCGCACATGCGGCTGTCCCGGCTCCGGGACCGGGACAGCCGGCCGTCGGACTCCGAAGTCCATCAACCCATGGCGTGCGGCGTCACGCCTCCCAGACGGCGGCGCTCGTGCGGTCGTCGGCGTACCCCTTGGCCCTCGTCTGGATGTCCGCGAGGAATGCGGCCAGTCCCGGCGGCCCGGTGGCGCTCCAGCGCTCGGCGAGTTCCTCGGAGAGGGCGGGCTCGCCCCGCATCGGTTCGGCCAGACCGTTGCTGCAGAGCAGCAGCGTGTCCCCCGGACGGGCGACCGAGGCACGGAAGCGGAAGGGCTCGGCGGGCGGCGGCACCGGACTCTCGATGTACGGGGACGGCGGCGTCGTGATCTGCAGGTCCATCGTCAGCCGGTCGCCGCCCGGCCCCTCTTCGCTCTCCGCACCGGCCTGGGGGGCCGAGCCGAAACCGACGACGGGTTCCCCCCGGCCGGCACCGGCGGGTGGTGCCGGCGGTTCGAGGTCCTGCCAGGCACCGTCACGGAGCCGGAACAGTCCCCCGTCGCCGATGCCGAAGAAGACCCGGGTGCGGCACTCGGGGTCCGCGGACAGGAGCAGGCAGCGAAGGCCCACGGTGTAGGCGTCGGCTTCGATGCCCAGCTCCGCCGCGCGGGCGCGCAGCTTGCCGTAGGTCCGGTCGGTGAGACGGTGCAGACCCGACTTGAGATCGCCCCTGCGTCCCGCCCTTATGTCGTCGGAGAGCCTGGTGTGGCTGCGGCCCACGGCGCCCCCGATCCAGCGGCAGGCGTCGGCGGCGGCGAGGTGCGCGTACTCGGCGGCCCGGGCACCGCCGGCGACGGCGACCAGGACGAGGGACCCGTCACCGGCACCGAAGCGTGCCGTCAGCAGGGCGTCACGCCGGGGCTCGCCCCGGAAGCGCGCCGAGTCCCCGCGTACGGAGGCGGCCCGCAGGGTGTACGTCCCGTACCGGGCGCCGTCGAGCACGGTGTCGGCGACGAGCCCGTCGAGGTCACCGGGGCCGGATACGGGCAGGGCGACGGGTTCGGCGTCGTAGGTGGGCGGCCGGTCCCCGATGTGGCCGACGACGGGGCGGGACGCCGTGACGGGGCGCGCGGGCTGTTCGGGGGGCGCCTCGGGTGGTGGCGGGGCGGCGAAGGTCCGCGGCTGCGCGGTTCCGGCCGGAGGTTCCCACGGAGCGGGGCACGCCACCGTGCGCGTCGGCGCGGGATGCGGCGGCCCGGCAGGTTTCTGCGGTGCGGCCGGTACGGATCGCTGGGGCGCGGGCACGCCGTCCGCGGCGGATCGCTGAGGTGCAGGGGGCGCCTTGGGTGCGGGCTGCTCCTGCCGGTGTGCGCCGGCGGGCGGCGCCCCGGGAGCCGACGGCCTTGTGGGCAGGCGGGGATCGGGCACCGGGACGGCGGCGCCCTCCTTGACGGAAAAGGCATCCGGCGCCGGGGCACCCGGACCTGCGCCCGTTCCCGTTCCCGGGCCATCGTTCGTTTCCGGGTCTGCGCGGTCCTCCGGTGGACCCACCGCATCCGATGCGGAGTCGAAGCGGTCGTCGAGACTGTCGGCCGCGCTGGTGGGCCCCGTGTCCGGCGCGGTCTCGTCGTACAGCCTGCGCCACCAGTCGTCCTCGTGGGCGGCGGGCGTCTCCCCCTGCTGACTCATGCCCTTATTGTCCACCGCGCGGGCTGTGCGAAAACGGTTCATCCGGAAAAGAGGCCCGGAATTGACCGCCGGAAAAAGGTCCGCCGGGCGGCCCCACCCCCCACGGGAAGGACGCCCGGCGGACCGGTCAGGGTGTCGTCAGCGCACGGCGTACGCGTCGGTCACGGTCTGGATGACGGAGTTGCCGTTGGCGTCCGTCAGTTCCGTCCTCAGGGTGACGGGCTTGCCCGCCGCTCCCGCGTGGTTCACGGTCGCGGTCCAAGTGCCGCGCTTCTCCGCGGTGGTGGCGGCGGTCCAGGTCTCACCGTTGTCGTACGAGTAGGAGACCTTGGCGGCGGTCAGCCTGCCGGGCGTGTACCCCGCGTGGCCGGTAACGCTCAGTTCGATCTTCTGACCGTCCTGCGCCGCCAGGGTCTTCAGCCCGTCCGTCGCCAGGTCGTAGCCCGGGAAGAGCATCGGAATGCCCTGGGAGTAGGTGTTCTCCTCGCGGTGCGAGCGGAACTTCCACGTGGTCTCGGTGTGCGTCGACCGCTTCCAGACGGCCGCCGGCTGACCGGACTTGAACGTCACCAGGGTGAGTTCGTACGCCTTGTCCTCGGCCGGGACGGTGAACACGCCGGAGGGGTAGCCGGACCGGCCGAGCACCTCGCCGCCACTGGTGAGTGTCATTCCGCCCAGGTCTCCGAAGGAGCCCTGCATCGCGCCGTGTTCGGTGTCGGCCCAGAAGCCCGGGGCGACGCCGATCAGGTTGTCCTGACGCTCGGCGGCGAGCTGCTGCTCACCCTGCAGACTGAGCGGCGTCGACGGGCCCACGATGCCGCGGTACCAGTTCTCCGTACGCTGCTGGCCCGCCTTGTACGTACGGGGCTTGTCGAACATGGTCTCGCCCCAGGGCAGGCTGGAGGAGACGAAACGCTCCCAGGTGCTGTCGCCTGCCGAGTAGTACTCGGTGCGCTTGCCCGGGACGGCGACGGTGCTGAACACGCCGGAGTAGCGTCCGCCGTACGGCCGGCCGAAGACCAGCGAGTCGTCGTAGTCGGCTGCGATGCCCATCGCCTCGTACGTGGCGGTGGACTTGGCGAGCTTGCTGTCACGGACCTTGTACGTACGGTCCGAGGTGACCGGGCCGGTCTCGGGGAAGCCCAGATTGTAGACGAACGGGCTGGTGGCGGTGGCCTTCCAGCGCAGCTTCACGGGGCCGTCCGCAAGGGCGGCAGTCAGACCGGCGGCCTCGCCCGCCTCGACTGCGAGGGAGGGCACGGGCGCCGAACCGAAGCCGAGGGACGGCAGCCACTTGCCCGCGGAGGACCGGTACACGATGAGTGCCTTCGCGCCGGCAGCCTTGGCGTTCCGGGCCTGGACGGTCATGTATCCGTCGTCGGCGACCTTCACCAGAGCGATCTTCCCCTCGACACCGGCGGCCTTGAGCTCGTCCGGAGTGCCGGTGCCGGCATCGACGAGTGCGGCCTCGCCCGTACCGTCGAGGTTGACGGCGCCGGTGCTCGCCGTCTGCGGGTGCAGTTCGGCGCCGCCGACGACCGAGAACTTCTCGATCTGCGGGGCGTACGCGCGCCAGAAGCTGGTGAACTCGAAGTCGCCGTCACTCGCCCGGCCTTGGACGTCGGCGAAGTAGTCCTTGATGATGCGGCTGCCGGTGACGGAACCCGAGTGCAGCCAGGTGTCGTCCCAGCTGCGGCCGAAGGCGAGGGTCGTGGAGCGGCTCTCGGACGTGCGGTCCTCGGTTCTCACCTGGATCCGGTGGGCCTTGCGGGCGTCCAGTACCAGGGTGGTGTCCTTGGTGACGTTCAGCTGCGGCCTGGCGAGGTAGCCGACGGAGTCGACCATCCTGCCGGTGGCGTCCTTCAGGTCCGGTGTCGTGACGAAGCTGGAGACGAAGTACGCGCCGGGGCGCACCTGGTACACCTGGTCGGCCGCGCCGTCGTTGAATCGGCGCTCACCGTCGGCGGTGTCGGTGCCGATGACGTCCAGCGAGGAGGATCCGGCGGCGGGCTTCCCGGTGCGGTCGATGAGCTTGACGCGCAGGGTGACCGTCTCGGCGCCGACGTACAGCGAGAACGGTGTGGAGACCTTGACGCCGCCGGCGCCGGTGGCCAGCACACGCCCGGTGACATCTCCGTACTGGGCGGCCTTCAGGCTCGCGGTCGGGTCGATGCGCAGCGGGACCGTGACGGTCGCTCCGGCCGGGACGGTGACACTGCTCGCGTCGAGCCCGGCCACCGAGGAGCGGACCGCCGAGCCGTCGTTGCCGGTGACGCCCTGGACCCTCAGCGACAGCTTCACCGGCCCGGTGCCGGAGTTGGTGTACGGGACGTCGACCGTGGTGCGGTCGCTCTTGTCCTGCGGCCAGTTGAACGTGCCGCCCTGGAGCGCGGGCGCGCCGACGACGGTGGTGTCGATGGCGGCCTTGACGTCGAGGCGGCCGCCGCCGGTCTCCCGTACGTCGCCGGGGATGTCGCTCTTCGCGGAGGAGACGAGAGCGGCCTTGATCTGCTGTGCCGTCCAGTCCGGGTGGCGCTGCTTCACGATGGCCGCGGCGCCCGCGACATGCGGGGTGGCCATCGACGTGCCCGACATCGTCCGGTACGCGTACACCCCGCGGCCACCGGCCGCGGCGGCCGAGATGTCGACGCCGGGGGCGGAGATCTCGGGCTTGAGGGTGTGCGAGCCGATCGCGGGTCCGCGGCTGGAGAACTGGGCCGTGGAGTCGTCGCGGTCGACGGCTCCGACGGTGAGCACGCCGGGGGCACAGCCCGGCGAGGAGACGGTGTTCAGCGTCGGACCGGAGTTGCCGGCCGCGATGACGAACAAGGTGTCCTTGTTCCGGGCGAGCTCCTCGGCTGCGACGCTCATCGGGTCGGTGCAGTCGGTCGGGGTCTGGCTGCCGAGGCTCATGGAGACGACGTCGGCCTTCTGGTCGACGGCCCACTGCATACCGGCGATGATCCAGGACTCGGCGCCGGAACCGCTGTCGTTGAGGACCTTGCCGGCCAGCAGGTCGGCGCCGGGGGCGACGCCCTTGTTCCTGCCGTCGCCGGCCGCGCCGGAGCCGCCCACGGTGGAGATGGTGTGGGTGCCGTGGCCCTGCCGGTCGTCGGTGGTGTCGGAGTCGGTGAAGTTCTCCGAGGCGGCGATCCGGCCCTTCAGGTCGGGGTGCTCGGCGTCGACACCGGTGTCCAGGACGGCGACCTTGGTGCCCTTGCCGTCGTATCCGGCGGCCCAGGCGAGGTCGGCGCCGACCTGCTTGGTCGACCGGTCGAGGGTGGCCTGGACCTTGCGGTCGAGCCAGAGCTTCTTCAGGCCGGCGGCCGAGCGGGCGCGCGTGCCGGTGACGTCGGCCCAGAAGGCGGCGGTCTGCTTCTTGTCTGCCTTGAGCGCGACACCGTCGACGGCGGCGAGGTCGAGTCCGCGCTCGGCGCCGCGCGGGGTGACGGGAGTGCTGCGCGCGGCCTGCCCGGTGTAGGTGGCGATCAGCGGGACGGTCGTGGAGTGGGCGTCGTCGTAGCCCTGGCGGATCAGTCCCGTGACGTTGAAGAGTTCCTCGTCGACGGTGCCCGAGGCAAGGGCGTCCGCGGCGGTGTCGGGGTAGACGTACAGGTCCTTGCCGGACTGCCGGGTCTGCACCAGGGGTACGGTGCCGTCCGCCCGGGCCATGGCCGTTGCCGACGCGTTGCCCGAACCGTCGGTGCTCACCAGGACCTTGTCGCCGGTGACGAGGGTGACGGTGACCGGGGCGTCCTCGGCAGTCGCGGCCGCGCTGCCGGTCAGCGCTCTCTGTGCGGTCGAGTCGTCCGGTGGCGCCGCCACGGACGGTGCGATCGCGGTGACGGCCAGGACGGCGGCGGTGGCCGCTCCCAGCGCCGTGCGCGATATCGGGCGCATCGCTCTCCCCAGATCATTCCGGAACGTAGCAGCACAAGGCGCCACATTCGAAAGGTTGTTGGTGCTGCGGTGGCGCCACATTGGCAGAGGCACCGGTGGTACGGGGGATGATGTGTCCGGCGGGTTTGCGCCGTGGCTGTTTCCCGCCATGGCCGGTCGGCCGGAAAGGCGCGGAGACGCGCGCACACCATCCCGGGGAGGGTCGGAAGATGCTGGCAGCGATAGGTCTCGACGAGAGACAGGAAGCGGCCTACCGGGCGCTTGTCGCGGCGGGCGCCGCAGAGCTCTCCGATCTCGCGCGCCGGCTGGCGCTGCCGGAGGCGGACACGGAGCGGGCGCTGCGCCGGCTGGAACAGCAGGGGCTCGCCGCCCAGTCCTCGTCGCGGACGGACCGCTGGGTGGCCGCGCCGCCCGGGGTCGCTCTGGGCGCGCTGCTGACTCAGCAGCGGCACGAACTGGAGCAGGCCGAGCTCGCGTCGGCGCTGCTCGCCGAGGAGTACCGGGCGGAGGCGGCCGAGCCGGCGGTGCACGACCTGGTGGAGGTGGTGACCGGTGCGAGTGCGGTGGCGCATCGCTTCCATCAGCTGCAGCTGGGCGCCGTCTCGGAGGTCTGCGCACTGGTCACGGGGAAGCCGATCGCGGTCACGGGCATGGAGAACGAGTCCGAGGAACGCGCGGCGATGCGCGGAGTGTCCTACCGGGTCGTCGTCGAGCGCGATGTGCTCGCGCTGCCGTCGGGGATCGTGGAGCTCTCGGCGGCGCTGAGCCGCGACGAGCAGTGCCGGGTGGTCGACCGGGTGCCGACCAAACTGGTGGTCGCCGACGCTTCGCTGGCCATGGTGCCGCTGACGGGGCGCGGGGCCGAGCCCGCCGCGCTGGTCGTCCATGGCAGTGGTCTGCTGGAGTCCCTGATGGGACTGTTCGAGGCGGTGTGGCGCGATGCGATGCCCTTGCGGCTGGGTGAGAGCGGCGTCAGCGAGGAGGAAGGCCCCGGGCCGGACCCCACCGATCTGGAGATCCTGTCCCTGCTGCTGTCCGGTCTGACGGACGCGAGTGTGGCGAAACAGCTGGAACTGGGCCTGCGGACGGTGCAACGGCGGGTGAAGGGGCTCATGGAGCTGACCGGGGTGTCGACGCGGCTGCAGCTGGGCTGGCACGCGTACGAACGCGGCTGGGTGGCCCGGGCGCCGCGCTGACCGCCCGGGGGTTCGCCCCCTGTCGGACCTGCGCTGACGGGCGGGACCGGGCGGACTCCGGCACGCTGGTCGAATGAGTGTGTGGCAGCTCGTTGCCGTGGGCGCGGTGATGGTGCTCGGCCTGGTCGGTGTGCTGGTGCCGGGTGTGCCCGGGCAGGCGATGATCTGGGCCGCGGTGCTGTGGTGGGCGCTGACGGACACGACGCCGCTCGCGTGGGGGGTACTGATCGGGGCGACGTGTCTGCTCCTGCTGAACCAGGCGCTGAAGGCGCTGCTGCCGTCACGCCGCCCGCAGGAGTCGGGGGCTCCCCGCAAGACGCTGATGATCGGCGGTGTCGCCGCGATCGCGGGGTTCTTCGTGGTGCCGGTGATCGGCGGGCTGCTGGGTTACGTGGGCGCGATCTACGGGGCGGAACGGCTGCGGCTGGGCACCCGCAGGGCGGGCTGGACCTCGCTCAGGTCGGTCATGCGGGCGACCGGCTACTCGGTGCTCCTGGAGCTCTTCGTCTGCCTGCTCGTGGTCGGGGCGTGGCTGGGCGCCGTGATCTGGGGCTGACCGGCCTGCGCCTACCGCCCCAGGAGTCCCGCTCGGCCCGCGCGCTCCAGGTGGCGTACGGCGTACGACCGCCACGGCCGCAGACCCTCCGTCGCGGGTGTCCCGTGCGGGTCCACATCGGGATCGCCCAGCGCCCGCATGCGGATCAGCGCCGCGGTCTCCGGTCCGATCGCCCGCAGCCGCAGCAGCGCCTGCTCCGCCTCGTCCCGGTCCGCTCCGGCTTCGAGCCGTACGGTTCCCTCGGCAAGGGCGCCCGCGAGCTCCCGCAGGGCCGGATCCTCCGCCCGGACGGCCAGCACACCCGGTTCGGGGAAGACATGGGTGAGGCCGCCGCACGGTACGTCCAGGACCTTCCCGTACCGCTCCACCAGCCCTTCGGCGGCTTCCGTGCCCACGAGCGCACGTACGGCGAACTCCTCCGGGTCCGCCGCGCCCGGCGAGCGCAGACCCGGGCGGGCCACGACGAGCGGCGCCAGACGCGGATCGGCGCCGAGGGCCTCGTCGACGGCGTACGGATCGGCGTCGAGGTCGAGGAGCCGGCGCAGCCGCTGTACGGCGGTGGTCAGGTCGCGGAGGTCGGTGAGCGCGATGCGGGCTTCCAGCCACGGCCCGGCGGAGGCCTCGTCGACGGCCACGACTCCGGCGCCGTACGGGAGCCGCAGGGTGCGCCGGTAGGTGCGTGCGCCGGGGGCTCCGCCGATCTCCTCGATCCGGGCCACGGCCTCGGCCCCGAGGAGGTCGAAGACCTCCCGGGCGGCGTACGGGCCGCGGTGCGCGAGCCGGAGCGGGATTCCGGCCCTTCGCCCCTCGCGCAGCCCCCCGCCGGTGCCCGTACCGGCCTCGGTCCGCAGAGCGCTGGGGGTGCGGGCGTAGATCTGCCGGATCGTGTCGTTGAACTGGCGCACGCTGGCGAAGCCGGACGCGAAGGCGATCTCGGTGACGGCCAGGTCCGTGGTCTGCAGCAGGACCCTGGCGGTGTGGGAGCGCTGGGCGCGCGCGAGGGCGACGGGGCCGGCTCCCAGCTCGGCGTTGAGCTGGCGCTGGACCTGACGTGCGCTGTAGCCGAGCCGCCCGGCGAGCCCGGGGACGCCTTCCCGGTCCACGACGCCGTCGCCGATCATCCGCATGGCGCGGCCGACGACATCGGCACGCACATTCCATTCGGCGGAGCCCGGCACGGCGTCCGGGCGGCAGCGTCTGCACGCCCGGAAGCCGTTGCCCTGGGCCGCGGCCGCGGTCGGGTAGAACCGCACGTTCTTCCGCTTGGGGGTGACGGCGGGGCAGCTCGGCCGGCAGTAGATGCCGGTGGTCGCGACGGCGAAGAAGAACTCTCCGTCGAAGCGCGCGTCGCGGCGGCTCACCGCCTCGTACCTGGTCTCTTCGTCCATCACACCGTCCAGTGTGCGCCCCCTCCCGAGGGCGCACTCGCGGTTTTCGGACGTCGAAGCAGGTGGCCGCCCGCACTACCGCATACGGCCCTCCCGCTTGAACGCCATGGCGGCCCGGCCCTCCGCGCCCCTGCGCTTCCATTCGCGCATGGTCTCGCTGCGCAGCCGGGCGTCCGTCTTGGCCGCGATCCGGTGGTTCTCCCTGAGCAGCTTGCGGTAGCTGTCGAGACGCCGCTCCGGCAGCGTCCCGTCCTCGATCGCGCCGAGCACGGCGCAGCCCGGTTCGGCCTCGTGGCCGCAGTCGTGGAAGCGGCACTGCCGCGCCAGGTCCTCGATCTCCGAGAAGACCTGGCCGACGCCGGCCTCCGCGTCCCAGAGCCCGACCCCACGCAGCCCGGGGGTGTCGATCAGCACGCCGCCGCCGGGCAGCACGAGGAGGTTGCGCGTCGTGGTGGTGTGCCGGCCCTTGCCGTCCACGTCGCGCGCCGCCCGGACATCCATGACGTCCTCGCCGAGCAGCGTGTTGGCGAGGGTCGACTTGCCCGCGCCGGAGACCCCGAGCAGCACGCTCGTACCGCCCGAGACGATGGCACCGAACACGTCGACCCCCTCACCGGTGGCGGAGCTGACGGGCAGCACCTGCACTCCGGGGGCGATGCGCTCGATGTCCTCGACCAGATGGGAGAGCGTGGCGGCGTCCGGGACGAGATCTGCCTTGGTGAGCACGACGAGCGGGTGCGCCTCGTACTCCTCGGCCTGTGTCCCGTCACCCAGCAGGGCGGCACCGGAGGTGCTGGACATGGCCAGCGCCAGGAACCGTTCCAGCCGTCCGAGATCCAGCTCGACGGCGAGCGAGACGCAGATGACGATGTGATCGATGTTGGTGGCGAGCACCTGGCCCTCGGAACGCTGCGAGGACGTCGAGCGTACGAAGGCGGTGCGCCGTGGAAGGAGGGTGCGGACGAACTGCGGGTCGCCGTCGGGGTCGACGGCCACCCAGTCGCCGGTGCAGACGATCCGCATCGGATCGCGGGGCACCACGAACGCGGTGTCCGCCCGGAGTGTGCCGTCCGGGGTGACCACGTCGCACTGCCCGCGGTCCACCCTGACCACGCGGCCGGGCAGGAGTCCCTGCTCGGCGTACGGGGCGAAGGCAGCGGCCCAGTCGTCGTCCCAGCCGTACGGAGCCAGCGGGTGCGACGAAACGGAAACCGGAAGAATGGGGAAAGACAAGGGAAACCCTTCACAAGGGTGGCCCCGGCACCGCGCGCTCGGGCGCGGAGAAGAAAGGTGAAGGTCAGCCGGTGGCCACGGGGGTGAGAACGATGCTCTTCTGGTTGTGGGCAGCGCCCATCGCAACGACAGTCATCAATGTCCTCACCTCCTGATTCCTTGAACTCCGCACAGCCTAGCGCGGGGCCGCCCTGCGGCGTCAACGGGTTTTCGCACCCGAGCACCGGGCTGCGGCGTTCGTCCGGCTTGACAGGGGATCTCCCTCGATCAGGTGATACGCATGCACAACAACCGGTCTCAGGCCATTAGGGTGCCGGACATGACCTCACCCCAGACCGCCACCGGCACGTTCGCACAAGCCCAGTTGGGCACACAGATCCTCCTCGCCTGGAGCGGCGAGAACGCCACGACCGGCCGTGACGTCGCTTTTCTCCTCACCTACTCGCTCGGCGACGGGCAGGACGGACCGGAGACGGGCGAGAAGGCCATGCGCGTGGCTCTCGAGCGCAGCGGACTGCGGGTGGGGGGCGAGACCCTGGACGCCACCGAGAAGCCGAACCTTCCGGTCAAGCTCCTCATCCAGTCCGGCCAGGCCGTCCTGACGATGCCTCACTTCAAGGCGCAGTACACCGTCCCGCGCGAGTGGCTCGCGGTGGCCGAGGCCGAGGGCCAGGTGCACGGCATGTTCGCCACGCGCCCGTGGCCGGCGGCCGCTCCGGGCCTGCCGGTCGACGAGGAGCTGCTGCGGTCCTTCGTGGGTGACCCGGAGGTCATCGGGACCTCGGCCCACTGCCTCCTGCCGGTACGCAGTCTGACCTGAGCCGGCACCTGCGCCGCACCGGGACATGACGATGCCCACCACCCCCCGTGGAGTGGTGGGCATCGTCGCGCTCAGTGGCGTCAGTTGTTGCCCGCGCCGTTGCCCGAGACCACCGGGATGTCGTTCAGGATGTGCGACAGCGGCTCGTCGCCCTTGGCCTGGGTGGAGTTGTCCGCGCACTGCTGGTTCTGCGGGTTGGACAGGACGTTGACGTCCTGGACCGCGACCGCGGCGATCACGCCGAGCAGCGCACCGACGTTGGCCTTGGCCGGCAGGCCGACGCAGAGCTTGTTGAGCGAGCCCTGCACCAGGCTGAGCTGCGGGCTCTGGTCGCCGAGCGTGGCGCTGTTGCCGAACTTCGACTCGGCGCCGTTGCCGTTGACCGTGGTGGTGCCGTGGTCGTTGCCGATCGCCATGGCCGAGGGGGCCGCGGCGGCGGACAGACCGACCAGGGACACAGCCACAGCCGCGCCGGCCATCATCTTCTTCATCAAGCTTCACCTTTCGGAGCGTCCCGTTGTGGAACGTACTGACTAACCCCAAGCGGAGGTTTCGGTTCCGCTACACCACTCAAACGAGTTGGAACCGGCGCCGGGTCGACGTTCCCTACCTGCTGTTTCCCGTGGATTCCGCTGTGCGCGCGGCCGGGACGAAGGCGCTCGCCCTGCCGCGCACCGGCCCACCGGACGCCGGGCGTTGCGGGCGCCCCACGGCCTCACGCCGGGCCGCCTCGCACCATTCGGCGAGCAGCCTGTCGTAGATGGGCGTGGCGCCCTCCGGCCGGGGGTCACGGCCGGGCGGATGGTGACTGTCGTACTGGTCCATGAGGGCCACCTACCCGAACGGGCGGCCCGCGTCGGCCGCGACTGGGGCAACCGGCCCAATTCCCGCACTATCGGGCTACCCGACCTGCAGACCGGAGGGTGCATGAGGGCGGGCAGCCCTGAGGGGCCGGTTCACCCGGGCTCCCGACGAACGGTTGCCGCACGGATGAGCCGGCCCCTCAGGTCATGAACTGCGGAAGGGCAGGACGGGAGTTATCGGTGGTCAGTGGTTGCCCGCACCGTTGCCCGAGAGGATCGGGATGTCGTCCAGGATGTGCGACAGGGCCTCGTCGCCCTTGGCCTGCGTGGAGTTCTCGGTGCACTGCTGGTTCTGCGGGCTGGACAGGACGTTGACGTCCTGGACGGCGACCCCGACGGCACCGAGGAGCGAGCCGATGTTGGCCTTGGCCGGCAGGGCGATGCAGGGCTTGTTGAACGATCCCTGGATGAGACCGATCTGAGGGCTCATGTCGCCGTGCGTGCTGCTGTTGCCGTAGGACTGCACGGCGCCGTTGCCGTTGACCGACGTGGTGCCCTGGTCGTTGCCGATCGCCATGGCCGAGGGGGCCGCAGCGGCGGAAACGCCGACGACGGAGGCAGCGACTGCCGCCGACGCCAGGAACTTCTTCATCATGGAACTAGCCCTTCTGATTCTTCTGTTGCCCGCCTGTCCGGAGCATGGTGAACAACTCGTTCCGGCGGGTTTGGTTGTGCCGTTTCACTCGAACGATTCTTAATTCGTCCAGGTCACCGCAGGATTACGCGGAAAAGGGCAACGGGAATGACGCGCATCGGGAAGGAACGCGTCCCGCGAAACGGATCAGCCGCCGAGGGGCAGCCCGCCCAGGAGCGGGCCGGCACTCCTGGCCGCACCGGTCGCACCGTCCGCCAGCTTGCTGACCGTGCCGTCCTCCTGGACCGCCTCGGTGGTGTCGCCGACCGCACCCACCACGGGGTTCACCACCTGGTCCGCGAGCTGCGGCGTGGTGGACGTGATCTCGTTCACACCACTGGTCAGACTGAAGTGGGGGGCCGTGGCGGTGGTAACGGCGAAGGCCGGAGCGGCCGTTCCGAGAGCGGCCACGGAACCGGCGACAAGGGCGGCAGTCTTCGCGTACTTCACTTTCGGGTTCCCTTCTGGAGCGGCGTCTGTTTCGGTCGCGTCCCCGCGTCGCACAAGTCTTCTTTACCTGTGACTTCCGCCGCTTTCACCAGGCATAACGATCAGCCCGCGAACGGGCAACTGCACAGGGCATACTTTTCGTCGGCGGAAATGAGAAGGCCCCGGACCGCGGCTATGCGGTCCGGGGCCTGCCGATGACTGGCCATCGACTCGACCGGGAAACGTCAGTCGTTGATGCAGACGTTGCCGAAGGCCGGGTTGAGCAGACCGATGATGTTCACGGTGTTGCCGCAGATGTTCACCGGGATGTTGATCGGGGCCTGAATGACGTTGCCCGACAGGACACCCGGGGAGTGGGCCGCGATGGCCTCGGCCTCGGAGTCGGCCATGGCCGGTGCAGCGGAGCCCAGCGCCATGAGCGTTCCGGCGGCGATGGCGGCAACCTTGGTGTACTTCACTTTCATCCCTTTCTGCAGCGGAGCCCTGAGCGGTCACGTCTTTCGTGCCGCACGAACGCTGTTGAAAATGCGCTCGTGGCCCCGTTTCTGTAATCCGTAACGATTGGCGGGCGTTATCGAAACTCTCTGGAAGCAGTTTCTTGAAAAACCCCCCGAATGACGCAGGCCCGGGCCGCACGATGGAGGAGTGTCGGCGGCCCGGGCCGGTTGGTGCGGCCCAAATCAGCCGTTGCCGGCGCCATTTCCGGCGAGAACCGGGATGTCCGACAGGATGTGCGACAGCGCCTCGTCACCCTTGGCCTGGGTGGAGTTCTCGGTGCACTGCTGGTTCTGCGGGCTCGACAGGACGTTGATGTCCTGGACCCCGACCGCGAGGGCACCGAGGAGCCCACCGACGTTCGCCTTGAGCGGCAGGGCGATGCAGGGCTTGTTCAGCGAGCCCTGGACCAGGCTGAGCTGCGGGCTCTGGTCACCCTTGGTCACGCTGTTGCCGAACTCCGACACGGCACCGTTGCCGTTGATCGACGTCGTGCCGGTGTCGTCACCGATCGCCATGGCGCTCGTCGCCGAGAGACCGAGGATGGAGGCGGCGACGGCACCCGTAGCCAGAACCTTCTTGATCACGATGAACCCTTCTCGTACCGATTGCCCCGTGGCGGAGCGCCCTGCCCAACTCTCCGCCCCTGGTTTGGTTCTCCCCGTTCACCCGAATGCCGGAAATCCCCAGGCACCCACCGTCAAGTGAACGTATGTGCGTTACCCATTCGAGTGGTTACATAATTTCCACGACTCTCCAAGTTTCCCACGCAACTCCCCTGTCGTTATGAAGTAGTCCGCGTAGATGGAATGAGTTGCCGCCGGGGCCACCGCCCCGGCACACATGCGGCACCGCGCGATGATTCTGCGGGCTCACTGCCCACGTGAATATCCCGAAGAAGGGCAAGTAATGCGACAGGTTCTGAATAAAAGCATGATCGTCATGGCGGCGGCGTCGGGCATCCTGTCCGCCGCCGGCGGTTATGCGCACGCCGACGCGTCGGCTGACGGCGTTGCCGCCAATTCGCCTGGCGTGGGCTCGGGCAATGCCGTGCAGGTGCCGGTGCACATCCCGGTCAACCTCTGCGGCAATACCGTCAATGTGATCGCCCTGCTGAACCCCGCCTTCGGCAACAAGTGTGCGAACGTCAGCTCCGACAAGGGCCACGGCGGACACGGGTCCGGCGGTCACGAGTCCGGGGGCCACGGCTCGGGTGGACACGAGTCCGGGGGCCACGGCTCCGGCGGCCACGGCGGTCACGGCTCCGGTGCGAGCGCGGAGGGCGTGGCCACCGGCTCGCCCGGCGTGCTGTCGGGCAACCTGGCCCAGGTGCCCCTCGACATCCCGGTGAACGCCTGCGGCAACACCGTCGACATCGTGGGTGCGCTCAACCCCACGGGCGGCAACTCCTGCGCCAACGTGAGCGGTCACGACCACGAGCACCCGCCGGTGGACGAGCCGCCGGTCGACGAGCCGCCGACCTCCGAGCCGCCGGTGGACGAGCCGCCCGTCGACGAGCCCCCGGCCTCCGAGCCGCCGGTGAGCAAGCCCCCGGTCGACCAGCCGCCGGCCGGCAACCCCGGACCGAACACCCCCGACACGCAGCTGGCCGAGACCGGCGCGGGTGACATCGGCCTGGCCGCCGGTGCGAGTGCGGCACTGCTCCTCGGCGGCGCAGTGCTGCTGCGGCGCACCCGCAGCTCGCAGCGCTAGTTTCCGCCGTCACGCACGTACAAGGGCCGCCCGCACAGCATCGATTGCTGTGCGGGCGGCCCTTGTGCCGAGCAGGTGTTGCTCCCCCGGCCGCACCGGGCGACTGCGACCATGGGGACGACACCTACCGGGACGACGGACAGGCGGCAGAGGCGTGGCAGCGACAGGCTTACGTATGGGCGTGGTCGGCGGCAGCATCGCCGGGTGCGCGATGGCGATCGCGGGCTCCAGGGCCGGGGCGGACGTCACCGTGTACGAGCGCAGCACCGGCGAACTCCAGGACCGCGGTCTGGGCATCGTGATCCCGCCTCCCCTGCACGAACAGCTCGTCGCCACGGGCTATCTGGACGCCGCGATGCCCACGGCACCGGTGGCCACGCGCGTCTGGCTGACCCGGCAGCCGGGGCAGCGGTCGGCCCGCGAGTTCGCGCGCCAGCCGAGCCCGGTCACGCCGTGCAACTGGGGGCTGCTGTGGCGGTCGTTGCGCGCGAAGGCCGACTCGGTCCGCTACCACCGGGGCCGTCCGGTCACCTCCGTCGAACGGACCGCCTCGGGGCAGGCCCTCGTCCGTGCGGCCGGGGCGGAGGAGCCGTACGACATCGTGGTGGGCGCCGACGGGCACCGGTCGCTGACCCGGCACGCCCTCGCCCCCGGGCTGAGTCCGACGCCCGCCGGGTACATGGTGTGGCGCGGTGCGCTCCCGCTGAGCGCGTTCGACGGGTATCAGCGGCAGCTCGAACTCCTGCGGAGTGCCTGGATCACCATCGGCTACCCCGGCGGGCACGGCATCTTCTACCTGATCCCCCGGGGCGGCGGGGCCGGACCCGAGGAGCGTCTGCTCGCCTACGCCGTCTACGCGAGGCCGCCCGCGCCGGAACCCCGTGATCCGCAGGAACTGGCACCGTACGTACGCGACATCGCCGATGAGCACTTCCCTCCCGAGTGGGCGGACATCGTCGCCCGCGGCGAGCACACCTCCATGGTCTGCCACCCGGTGACCGACCTCCACGCACCCCGGTCGGCGGATCCGCCGTTCCTGCTGGCCGGGGACGCGGCAGGCGTCACCCGGCCGCACACGGCGAGCGGCGCGGTCAAGGCGCTGCAGGACGCCCTGTGCCTGGAGGAGGCGCTGCGCGGGTCCGCCTCACCCGCAGAGGCGCTGCGGCACTACGCGCGGGAGCGCACCGCGGAGGGGGCGCGGCTGATGGAGCTCGGCCGCAGGCTGGGCGGCGCCCAGGTGGAACGCACTCCCGACTGGACCGCGATGGACCAGGGCGCGGTGGACGCCTGGTGCCGCGCCACCCTCGCCGGCAGTACGAGCTATCTGTACGGCGGCGTCCAGTAGCAGGATCTCCGCAGCCGGGAGACCCCCTCGACGATCGGCCGGGAGGCGCGCGCCGCCCCGTCGGCGCGCGCTCGGGTCTGCCTGCGGCTCACGCCCGTCGCAGTGCGGAGCGGCCCGCGTAGCGCGCCGAGTCGCCCAGCTCCTCCTCGATCCGGATCAGTTGGTTGTACTTCGCCGTGCGGTCGGAGCGGGAGAGCGATCCGGTCTTGATCTGACCGCAGCCGGTCGCCACCGCCAGATCGGCGATGGTGGTGTCCTCCGTCTCGCCCGAGCGGTGCGACATGACAGCCGTCCAGCCCGCCCGGTGGGCCGTGTCCACGGCGGCCAGTGCCTCGGTCAGGGTCCCGATCTGGTTGACCTTGACCAGGACCGAGTTGCCGACGCCGGTGCGGATGCCTTCGCGCAGCAGCGTCTCGTCGGTGCAGAACACGTCGTCGCCGACGAGCTGGCAGCGGTCGCCGACGCGGGCGGTCAGCTCGCGCCAGCCCTCCAGGTCGTTCTCCGCCATCGGGTCCTCGATGGAGACGATCGGGTAGGCCTCGATGAGCTTGGCCAGGTAGTCGACGTTCTCGGAGGGGGTGCGGCGCACCCCCTCGCCCGCGTAGTCGTACACCCCGTCGCGGAAGAACTCCGACGACGCCGGGTCCATGAGCAGGCCGATGTCCGTGCCGGGGCGGTAGCCGGTGCGCTCGATGGCGGCCGTCACGAAGTCGAGCGCCTCCTCGGCGGTACGCAGCGCGGGCGCGAAGCCGCCCTCGTCGCCGACACCCGTGGAGTGCCCGGCGGCCAGCAGATCGCGGCGCAGGGTGTGGAAGACCTCACTGCCCATGCGGACGGCTTCGGCGAAGGTGTCCGCGCCCACGGGCGCGATCATGAACTCCTGGAAGTCCAGCGGATTGTCGGCGTGGGCGCCGCCGTTGACGATGTTCATCATCGGCAGCGGCAGGAGGCGGGCGTCGGCGCCGCCGAGGTAGCGGTAGAGGGGCAGGCGGTGGGCCGCCGCTGCGGCCTTGGCGGCGGCGAGGGAGACGCCGAGGACCGCGTTGGCGCCGAGCCGGGCCTTCGTGGCGGTGCCGTCGAGGGCGATCAGCGCGGCGTCGAGACCCGCCTGGTCCGCCGCGTCCCGGCCGCGCACGGACGCCGCGATCTCCCCGTTGACGTGGGCCACCGCGCGGTCGACGCCCTTGCCGTGCCAGCGCGTGGTGTCCCCGTCGCGCAGTTCCACGGCCTCCCGGGTGCCGGTGGAGGCGCCTGAGGGAACCGCCGCGCGCCCCAGGGACCCGTCCGCCAGGACGATGTCGACCTCGACCGTGGGGTTGCCCCGGCTGTCGATGATCCGGCGGGCGGTGACGGTCTCGATGGTGGCGTCGACGGTTCCGGCTGCCTCTGCGGACATGGGAGTTCCTTCCCGTTGTCATGTGCCGTGGCCCCGGCTGCGACAACGCTGGCGCTGAGCCCGACAAGGAAAAACCATACAGCAATGCTGCTCAGTTTTGCTGTACAGCATTGCTGTGCAGGTCAGCGGCCCAGCCCTGCCGACAACGGGGTAAAGTGCCCTATGCCCACCCCGGAAGCCGCCGCCATCGCCGCCGAACTGCGCACCGCGATGGGCAAGCTCACCCGACGCGTCACACACGAGGACCACATCCCGCTGAGCCAGGTCGCCGTCCTCGGCGCACTCGACCGCGACGGCGCCATGACCACCAGCGACCTCGCCGCCGACCAGCGTGTCCGCCCCCAGTCGATGGCCCGGGCGGTGGGACTCCTCATGGAGCAGAACCTGATCACGCGCCGCGCGCACCCCACGGACGGCCGCAAGTCGCTGGTCGAGCTCTCCGACGCGGGCCGGGCCGCGCTCGAAGCGGAGCGCAGCCGCAGGGCCGGCTGGCTCGCGCGGGCCATCGAGGCCGAACTCACCGATGAGGAGCGGGCGTTGCTGGCGCGGAGCGCCGCCCTGCTGGAGCGGCTCGCCGCCCGCTAGCACCCCGGCCCGCGCTGTCGGAACGTAGGATCGCTGCCCGTGATCTCCTTCGCCCCTGACACCCGGGTCTGGCTGCTCTCCACTCCGCGCACCTCGTACGCGCTCCGCATCGACGCGACCGGAGCGCCCTGTCACCTCGCGTGGGGACCACGGCTGACCCTGGAGGACGCCGAGGAGCTCGCCACTCCCCCTGCGGAGCCTGCCAGCAGCTTCGAGGGGCGCCCGTCCGTGGGCGACGAACTGCCGGTGGACGGGGGCGCACGGTACGGGCCGCCGTCGCTGCAGGTCCGCTTCGCCGACGGCACCCGGGCCTTCGAATGGCAGCCGACGGGCCATCGTGTCCATGAGCCCGCGCCCGGATCCGCCGAGCTCGTCCTGGAGTTCAGGGACCGTCACTACCCCCTGGAGGTGGCTCTCCACTACCGCGTGCACGAGGACACCGATGTGATCGAGCGCTGGTGCGCGCTGCGCAACACCGGCGAGGAGACGATCACCGTACTGCGCGCGGACTCCGCGGCGTGGTCGCTGCCGGTCGCGGAGGACCACCGGCTCAGCCACGTCACGGGGCAGTGGTCGGCCGAGAACCGACTGCACCGGGACCGGCTGCCGTTCGGGGAGACCGTGCTCACCAGCCGGCGGGGCATCACCGGCCATCACGCGAATCCCTGGGTGATGCTGGACGCGGGCGGGGCGACCGAGGAACACGGCCGGGTGTGGAGCGCGGTGCTGGCCTGGAGCGGGAGCTGGCGCATCACGGTGCAGCGGGCGGCCGACGGCCGGGCCGGTTTCACCGGCGGTGCTGGCCACGACGGTACGGTCCTGCCGCTCGGCCCCGGCGAGGAGTTCACCACGCCCCACTTCGCGGGCCGCTTCGGCGCCGACGGCTTCGGCGGAACGAGCCGTGCCTGGCACGCGTACCTCCTCGCCCATGTCCTGCCGCACCCCGGCGAGACCAGGCCGGTCCTCTACAACTCCTGGGAGGCGACCGGCTTCGACGTGGACGAGGCCGGCCAGAAGGCGCTGGCCGGCCGCGCGGCGGCCCTCGGCGTGGAGCTCTACGTCATGGACGACGGCTGGTTCGGTGCGCGCCGCAGCGACAGGGCCGGGCTCGGGGACTGGACTCCGGCCGCCGAACGCTTCCCGCGGGGCCTCTCACCGCTGATCGACGAGGTGCACCGGCTGGGGATGCGCTTCGGCCTGTGGGTCGAGCCCGAGATGGTCAACCCGGACAGTGACCTCTACCGCGAACACCCGGACTGGGTACTGCACCTGCCCCACCGCACGCGCACCGAGCTGCGCAGCCAGCTCGTCCTCGACTTCGGCCGCCGCGAGGTGGCGGACTGGGCGTACGGCTGGCTGACCCGTCTCGTGGGCAGCCACGGCATCGACTTCCTCAAGTGGGACATGAACCGGCCCTTCACCGAGGCCGGACCACCGGACCCGGCGGCCGGCGCCGTCGGCGGGGAACCTGTGTGGACGGCCTACGTGCACAACCTCTACGGCGTGATCGACCGGCTGCGGGCCGACCATCCGGACCTGCGGATCGAGGCCTGCAGCGGCGGCGGCGGCCGGATCGACCCGGGCATCCTCTCCCGTACCGACCAGGCATGGACCTCGGACAACACCGACGCGGCGGACCGCGTCCTCATCCAGCACGGCTACGGCCAGATCTACCCGTCCCGGACCATGGCCGCGTGGGTGACCGACGTTCCCAACCAGCTCACCGGCCGTACCGTCCCGCTGCGCTTCCGCTTCCACGTGGCGATGGCCGGGGTGCTGGGGATCGGCGGCGACCTCGACCGGTGGTCGGAGGGTGAACTGGCAGAGGGGGCCGCCCTCGTGGCGCAGTACAAGCGGGTGCGCCACCTGGTGCAGCACGGGATCATGCACCGGCCGCGCGGCCGCGTCGACGAGGGGCCCGCCGCCGTGCAGTACACGGCTGCGGACCGGAGCGAGGCCCTGCTGCTGGTCTGGCAGCGGGCGCCCCGCCACGGCAGTTGCCGGCCGCCGCTGCGGCTGGCGGGACTCGATCCGACGGCCCGCTACCGGGACGCCCGCACCGGCACCGTCCACTCCGCGACCGTGCTCGGCGAGTACGGACTGCTGCCGGACCTGCCGCCCGGGGACTGGGCGAGCACGGCGGTGCACCTTGTCCGGACGTCCTGACGGGCCTCACGGCAGGAGACGGCCCTCACGGGTAGAAGTGTGTCAGCGACTCCGCGGCGCAGGCCGGCTTCTGCGACCCTTCGAGCTCGAAGGTGAAGGCCCGCGTCATCTGTACGCCGCCGCGCGGGACCTCCTTCACCTCGGTGACGGAGGCGTGCAGCCGTACGCGGCTGCCGACGGGGACGGGCGCCGGGTACCTGACCCGGTTGACCCCGTAGTTGAGCGCGCGTCCCACGCCGCTCACCTGGAGCAGCTCGCCGAACATCGGGATGCCCCAGCTCAGGACCATGTAGCCGTGGGCGATGGTGCGCCCGTACGGGCCGGCCGCGGCGCGTTCGACGTCGGTGTGGATCCACTGGTGGTCACCGGAGACGTACGCGTACGTGTCGATGAGCTCCTGGGTGACCTCCTTCCAGGCGGAGTGCCCGAGGTCGCGCCCGCCGAGGGCGAGGATCTCCGGGATGCCGTGCACGGTCAGGGGCATGGGGCGGTACTCCGTTCTCTCCGTACGGGGGCGGGTCAGGCGGTGACGGGGGCGGCGCGGCGGGCGGCGACCGGCTCCGCGGCCTGCTCGTCGTGGTTGGGGCGCTTGAGCAGGAGCAGCATGCAGCCCAGGGTCAGCGCCACCTGGAAGACGGCGTACGCGATGACCGCGGTGATCGAGCCCGTCCGGTTGAGCAGGAACTGGCCGATGATCGGGGTCGTGCCGCCGAGCAGGGTGCCGCACAGCTGGTAGCAGAGCGAGATGCCGGTGTAGCGCAGATGGGCGGGGAAGCGGCTGGCGAGCATGCCGGCGAGGGCCGCGTAGTAGAGGCAGTGCGGGATGGTGGCGACGGCGACCCCGAGCATCGCGAGCCCGTAGTTCTCGGTGCTGATGAGGACGAACATCAGTGGCATCAGGACCAGTTCGGGCACCAGCATCACGATCACGGCGCGGGACCAGCTCTTCATCCGGGTGGCGATGACGGCACCGAAGGGCTGGACGATGATCTGGGTGATGTTGGCGACCAGGATGATCGTCAGGAACGAGCTGCGGTCGAATCCGAGCGATGTGGTGGCCCAGGACAGGGCGAACGTCGACTTGAAGTAGGTCGCCGACAGGCCGATCGTGCAGGCGCCGATGCCGAGGACGATCAGCATGGGGTGGCTGCGCAGGACCTCGGTCAGCGGGAGCTTGACGACTTCCTTCTTCTCGATGAGCTTGGCCATGGCCGGGGACTCGGTGACTTTGAGCCGGACCAGCAGGCCGACCATGACGAGTGCGGCGGAGGCGAGGAACGGTACCCGCCAGCCCCAGGAGACGAAGGCGGCGTCGGGCAGCTGGCTGATGGCCAGGAAGCTCACCGTCGAGAGGGTGTTGCCGACGGGCGAGCCCTGCTGGGCGAAGGCCCCGTACAGCACGGACTTGCCCTTGGGGGCGTGCTCGGAGGCGATCAGGACGGATCCGCCCCACTCACCGCCGAGGCCGATGCCCTGGATCATGCGGATGCAGACCAGCAGGATCGGGGCGGCGATGCCGATGGAGGCGTATCCGGGGAGCAGACCGATCGCGGTGGTGGAGATGCCCATCATCAGCAGGGTGATGACGAGGGTCTTCTTGCGGCCGAGGCGGTCGCCGTAGTGGCCGAAGATGATGCCGCCGACGGGGCGGGCGAGGAAGCCGACCCAGAAGGTCGCGAAGGCGACCAGGGTGCCTATGGGGCCCTCGAGTTCGGGGAAGAACACCTTGTCGAAGACGAGTGCCGCCGCGGTTCCGTAGATGTAGAAGTCGAACCACTCGATGGTGGAGCCGATGAAGGCCCCGAATCCTGCGCGGTTGGCGGCTTTCGTCTTCTCGCGTGCGGTTGCGGTGGACGCACTCATAGGTGGCTCCCGTGAACATCGTTGATCAAGCGGATGGGGGCATGGCGGACAGGGGCGTCTCCCGGGACGCCCGGTGTCACGCGACGGGGGAAGGGAAAGAAGTCCTCGAAGACGGGGACGGGGACGGTCAGTCGGTGATGCGCTCGAAGACCGCGGCGAGGCCCTGGCCGCCGCCGATGCACATGGTCTCCAGGCCGTAGCGGGCCTCGCTGCGGTGCATCTCGCGGGTGAGGGTGGCGAGGATGCGGGCCCCGGTGGCGCCCACCGGGTGGCCGAGCGAGACTCCGGATCCGTTGACGTTGATGCGCTGCTCGTGGTCCTTCTCGCCGAGGCCCAGCTCCCGGGTGCAGGCCAGGACCTGGGCGGCGAAGGCCTCGTTGATCTCGATGAGGTCGAGGTCGGCGAGGGTGAGACCGGCGCGGCCGAGGGCGGCGTGGGTGGCCGGTACGGGACCGATGCCCATGGTCGCGGCGGGGACACCGGCCCGGGCGAAGGAGACGAGCCGGACCAGCGGGGTCAGCCCGAGCCGTTCGGCGGTGGCGGCGCTCGTGACCAGGCAGGCCGCGGCGGCGTCGTTCTGGCCGCTGGCGTTGCCCGCGGTGACGGTCGCCTCCGGGTCGGACGTGCCCATGATGGGGCGCAGCGCGGCGAGTTGCTCGGCGGTCGTGTCGGGGCGGGGGTGCTCGTCGGCGGTCACGACCGTCTCACCCTTGCGGGTCCGTACGGTGACGGGGACGGTCTCGGCGTCGTAGCGGCCCTCGGCGGCGGCGCGGGCGGCGCGGGCCTGCGAGCGCAGGGCCAGGGCGTCCTGGTCGGCGCGGCTGATGGAGTAGGCGCGCCGCAGGTTCTCGGCGGTCTCGATCATGCCGCCGGGTACGGGGTGGTTGACGCCCCCGGCGGTGACCCGGCCGCGGGCCAGTGAGTCGTGGAGCTGCAGTCCGGGGCCCTTGATGCCCCAGCGCCCGTCGTGCGTGTAATAGGGGGCGGCACTCATCACGTCGACGCCGCCGGCGATCACGACGTCGCTGAATCCGGCCCGGATCTGCATGGCCGCGTCCAGGACGGCCTGGAGGCCGGACCCGCAGCGCCGGTCGATCTGGGCACCGGTGACGGAGTCGGGGAGTCCGGCGTCGAGGGCGGCGACCCGGCCGATGGCCGGGGCGTCGGAGGTGGGGTAGGCGTGGCCGAGGATCACCTCGTCGACCCGGGCCGGGTCGATCCCCGTACGGGCGACGACCTCGGCGATGACGCGTGCGGCGAGCGCGGCCGGCGTCTGCTGGGCGAAGGCTCCGCCGAAACGTCCGATGGGGGTGCGCAGCGGTTCGCAGATGACGACATCGGTCTGGTCGGGCACGGGGGACACCTTTCGGCGGTTCGGGTGTGTGGGGCGACCTTCGCACCCGACCACTGAGTCGGTCCAATATCGAGTTGCCCCCTCTTCAAGACGCAGCGCGTCTCAATCGCCCCCGGGGCGTGCCCTACGGCGTCGGCAGGGCCTCCTCGGCGACCGCCAGCACCGCGCGGAGCGCCGCGGAAGGGTTGTCGGCACGCCAGGCCAGCGCCGCCTGCCGCCGGATGGGCGGGCCGGCGAGGGGCCGGTACACCAGCCCGTTCTGCTGGATGTGACGGCAGGAGGAGACGGTGAGGGTGACACCGACGCCCGCGGCGACCAGGGCCAGGATCGTGTACGAGTCGGGGGCCTCCTGCACGACACGCGGATTGAAGCCGGTGGCCTCGCAGGCCTCGACCATGGCGTCACGCACGGTGGACCCGGTGTTGGCCGGGAAGGAGACGAAGGGCTCGTCGGCCAGGATCCCGATCGGGATGCTCTCCAGGTGCGCCAGCCGGTGGTCGGAGGGCAGCGCACACAGCAGCTCCTCCTCGTCGATCACCCGGTAGGCCACCCCCGGCTGGGTCACCGGGAGGCGGACGAAGCCCAGGTCGAGCGATCCGTCGGCGACCCGCGACAGGGCGACGTTGGCGTACGTCTGCCCCTTCATGACCAGCTCCAGCGCGGGGTGGGCCGCACGGACGGCCCGGGTCAGCTGCGGCAGCGTCTCGTGGCTGGAGGCGCCGGCGAATCCGATCGTGACCCGGCCGTACTCGCCGCGTCCCGCGGCCCTGGCCGCCCGTACCGCCGTGTCGAGGTCGTCGAGCACGGTCCGTACGGGTTCGAGGAAGGACTCCCCCGCGCTGGTGAGCCGCACCGAGCGGGTGTTGCGCTCGAAGAGCTGGACGCCGAGCTCCTTCTCCAGCTGCCGGATCTGCTGGCTGAGCGGCGGCTGCGCCATCTGCAGCCGCTTGGCGGCCCGGCCGAAGTGCAGCTCCTCGGCCACGGCGGTGAAGGCGGTCAGATGACGCAGTTCCATACGGAACACCCATTCATTAATCAGCGGTCTTGATCCGACCTTAATTTGGTATTGGACAGCAATCAATGGCCGCTGACACGGTAGGCCGACCAGCACACACTCGCCGAGGAGCACCGTGGACCGGACGGACAGGACCGACGACGGGCCGGACAAGACCATGTCGATGAAGGCGGCCGTCGCCGCCTTCGTCCAGGACGGCGTCACCGTCTGCCTGGAGGGCTTCACCCACCTCATCCCCACCGCGGCCGGGCACGAGATAATCCGCCAGGGCCGCCGGGACCTCACGGTCGTCCGGATGACCGCGGACATCGTGGTGGACCAGATGATCGCCGCGGGCTGCGTCTCGCGGCTGGTCTCCTCCTTCGTGGGCAACTCCTCCGCCGGTTCGCTCGGAGAGCTGCGGCGCCGGATCGAGAGCAGCGACCCCGCGCCCCTCGCCTTCGAGGAGTACAGCCACTACGGCATGATCTGCCGCTATCTCGCCGGAGCCCAGCGGCTGCCGTTCTATCCGCTGCGCAGCTACGGGGGCAGCGACCTGCCGTCCGTCAACAGCGATCTGCGCAAGGTCGCCTCGCCCTACCCCGGGCCGGACGGCGGGACCGAGCAGATCTACGTCGTGCCGCCCGTGAACCCGGACGTGACGTTCATCCACGCCCAGCGGGCCGACCGCAGGGGCAACACGCAGATGTGGGGCCTGACGGGCATCCAGGCGGAGGCCGTGTACGCCGCCGGCAAGGCCGTCGTCGTCGTGGAGGAGATCGTCGGCGACGAGGTGGTCCGCTCGGACCCGAACCGCACGCTCGTCCCCGCCCACGCGGTGGACGCCGTCGTCGTCTGCCCGCGCGGGGCGCACCCCTCGTTCGCGCAGGGCTACTACGACCGGGACAACGACTTCTACCGGGCCTGGTCGCACATCAGCAAGGACCCGGAGCGGCTGCAGGAGTGGCTGCGGGAGTGGGTGTACGGCACGGCCGACCACTCCGAGTACGTCGCCAAGCTGGGCGAGGACTTCTGGGCGGGGCTCGCGGTCGGCGAGGCACTCAGCGAACCGGTGAACTACGGACGTCGGCTGTGAGCGCGGAACACGAGAAGGAGCTGGTCATGACCACCACCACCGAGCCGGGCACCGTCACGTCCTCGGAGCTGCTGTCCGTCGTCGCCTCCCGCGAACTGGCCGCGCGCCGCACGGTCTTCGCCGGAATCGGACTGCCGACGCTCGCCACCGAGCTGGCCCATCTGACGGTGGCCCCGCAGATCGAGGTCGTGTACGAGTCCGGGGTCTGCGGGGCGCACCCCTCGCATCTGCCCGAGACCATCGCCGACGCCGTGCTCATCTCCGGCGCGGAGGCGGTGCTGTCGATGCCGGCCCTGTTCGGCAACGTCCTGCAGGGCGGCCACATCGACGTCGGCTTCCTGGGCGCGGCGCAGATCGACCGGTGGGGCAATCTGAACACCTCCGTGATCGGCGACTGGGAGAGCCCCTCGGTGCGGCTTCCCGGCTCCGGCGGCGGCATCGAGGTGATGGCCAACTCCCGTGAGGTCTTCGTGGTGATGCGCCGCCACAATCCACGCTCCTTCACCGAGGCCCTGGACTTCTGCACCACACCGGGCCCGGACCGCGCGCTCGCCGAGGGCATCCGGCCGCTGGGGGTCGGCGTCACCCGGGTCATCACCGAACTGGGCATCCTGGCCCGCGAGGGGATCGGCGAGGAGCTCCGGCTGGTCTCGGTGCACCCGGGCGTCACGGTGGAGCAGGTGCGGGCGGCGACGGGCTGGGACCTGAAGGTGGCCGACACTGTCGGGACCGTGCCGCCGCCCACCGTCGCGGAGCTGCGACTCCTGCGGGAGGACGTCGACCCCGACCGCGTCTATCTTCGCTGAGACGACTCACCGTCCCGAACCCCGAGAGGACCCCATCTTCCATGCGTATCAGGATCGTCGGCGCCGGAGCCATGGGCCGCGGTATCGCCCAGTGGGCGGCGTCCGCAGGACACACCGTCGAGCTGTGCGACGTCCGTACGGAGGCGGTGACGGCGGCCGTGGACTTCGTACGGTCCATGCTGGAACGCGCCGTGGACAAGGGCCGGATGTCCGCCGGGGACTGTGCCGCAGCCCTGGAGCGGCTGGTCCCCCTGGACGATCCCTGGGCACAGGGACCTGACGTCGACCTGGTCATCGAGGCCGTTCGGGAGGACCTGGACACCAAGGCGGAGGTGTTCGGGAAGCTGGAGCGGGCCCTGCCCGGCTCCGCCGTCTTCGCGACCAACACCTCGTCCCTGTCGGTGACCCGGATCGCCGCGTCGCTGAAGGACCCGACGCGGCTGGCGGGGCTGCACTTCTTCAACCCCGTACCGCTGATGAAGATCGTCGAGATCGTGCCGGGAGCCGCAACCCGCCCCGAGATCCCGCCGGCGCTGACCGAGCTGGTCGAGAGCTGCGGCCACCGTGCGGTCACGGTCGCCGACACCCCCGGCTTCCTGGTCAACCACGCCGGGCGCGGTCTGGTGACCGAGGCGCTCGCGCTGCTGGAGGAGTCGGTCTCCGACCCGGCGGGCATCGACCGGATCGCCCGGGACGTGCTGGGGCTGCGCATGGGCCCGTTCGAGCTGATGGACCTCACCGGGCTCGACGTGACCGCGGCCGTGATCGACTCGATCTGGCAGGGCTTCCGGTACGAGGACCGGCTCCGCCCCTCCTACCTGACCCCGAACCGGGTGGCCGCGGGCCTGCACGGCCGCAAGACCGGGCAGGGCTGGTTCGCGTACGGCTCCGAGGCGCCCGCCCCGGCATCGGAGGCGCCGGTGACGGGCGACGCCGGCCGGCCGGTGTTCGTGGTGGACACGGGCACGGGCACGACGTCCGGCGCCGATGCCCTCCGCGCGGCGCTGACCGCCGCGGGAGCCACCGTCGAGAGCGGCTCCGCGCCCTCCGCCGACGCCGTCGTCCTGGTCCCGGTCTGGGGCACCACGGTGGCCTCCGCGGTGGCCTCGCTCGGCCTGCCCGCCGGGCGCACCTTCGGCGTGGACCCGCTGCCCGCGGCCGGCCGCCGCCGCGTGCTCGCGGTGACGCCCGCGGCCGGCCCGGACGCCGCGCGGGACGCCCGTGCGGTGCTGGCCCGCGCGGCGGACGGCGAGGAGCCGTACGCCGTGTCGGTGGTGCGGGACACGGCGGGTTCGGTCGCGCAGCGGCTGCTCGCCTCGGTGGTGTCCGTCGCCGCGTCGATCGCCGAGCGCTCGCTCGCCACCCCGGCGGACATCGACCTGGCGGTGACGGCCGGACTCGGCTACCCGGTGGGACCACTCGCCTGGGGCGACCGGATCGGGGCCGTCCGGATGCTGGAGCTGCAGCGTGCCCTGCACGCGACGACCGGCGACCCCCGCCACCGGCCGACCCGCTGGCTCACCGAACGCGCCCAGCTCGGCCTTCCGCTGACGAACCCCGGCACCTCGCCCGCCGCGTGCACGACCGGGTGACGGCGGTGACCGTTTCGTACAAGACCTGCGAGCGGTGACCCGCATACCTTCGGTCCATGACTCCACGACTCGACGCGATCAGCATCACGACCGCGGACCTGGCCGCATCGCTCGCCTTCTACCGCCGGCTCGGACTCGACATCCCCGCCGACGCGGAATCGGCACCCCACGTCGAAGTGGCACTGCCCGGCGGGCAGCGTCTTCTGTGGGACACGGAGGACGTCGTCCGTGACTTCGATCCGGAGTGGACCGGCTCGAAGGGCGGCGAGCGTGTCGGGCTCGCCTTCCTGTGCGACAGCCCGGCGGAGGTCGACGCGGTGTACGCCGGACTGACCGGTGCCGGATACCAGGGCCACCTGGAGCCCTGGGACGCCGCATGGGGGCAGCGCTACGCCGTCGTGCTCGATCCGGACGGCAGCGCGGTGTCGCTCTTCGCCGGCGCCTGACCGGCTCCGCCCAGCGCGGCGAGATAGCCGCCGAGCGTCGTACCGGCCAGGTCCCGCACCTCACGGGCGAGGTGGGCCTGGTCGGTGCACCCGGCGGCGCAGGCGGCCTCGGCGTACGGCGTTCCGGCCCGTACGAGGGCCAGGGCGCGCTGCAGCCGCAGGACCCTGGCGAGGGTTTTCGGCCCGTATCCGAAGGCGGCCAGGGAGCGCCGGTGCAACTGGCGGGCTCCCAGCCCGACCGACCTCGCCGTGTCGGCGACGGAGAGTCCCTGCCGGAGCCGCTCCGCGGCGGACACCGCGAGCGGGTCCGGCGGGTTCGCGTCGGCTGCCCTGCGCAGGGCGATGTCCTCCAGTGCGGCGGCCGGGTCGGCGCCCCCGCCGATCCTCTCGGCCAGTCTGCGGACCTCCGCGCCCGGCCACACCGCGTCGAGGGGGACCCGCCGGTCACGCAGCTCGTGCGCGGGTACGCCGAGCAGTGCGGGCGCCGTTCCGGGCGCGAAGCGGATGCCGGTGCACGGTCCGGGGCCGGCCTCCGCGGCAGTGAACGCATGGGTGTCGGGGCCCGCCACGAGCAGCCGGCCGCCGGTCCAGAGCAGGTCCATGCATCCGTCGGGCAGGACGGCCCGTGCGGGGTCGCGCGGCCCGCTCCAGTTCCAGACCGTCGCACCGCCGAAGCGCGACGACCGCTCCTCGTACCGTCCGCCCGCAGCCATGGGCTCCACGCTACGGCGTCACTGCTCCTTGGCGTCCTTGTCGCGGTTCCCGTGGAGCCGGGACTTCACGTCGTCCGGCGGCAGGAAGCGGGACCAGCGCTCGGGGAACTCGGACGGCATGTACACGTCCTCGTCCTCGTCGTCCGCGTAGGCGTCCCAGTTCGCCGACTGGGCCCGGGCCACGAGCTCGGCCGCCTGGGCCGCGCGTAGCCGCTCGTTGGCCGCACGGGCCGCGGCGGTGGCAAGCGAAGGCCATACCCGGTCGATCGCGGCATTCACCGCGGCGCCGACGAGTACGGCGAATGCTGAGATACCTATCCAGAGCAGGACAGCGATGGGCGCGGCCAACGAACCGTAGATCGTGGGCCCTTCGACCGTGTTCGTGAGATAGATCCGCAGCAGGAAGCAGCCCACCACCCACATCCCGAGCGCCACCAGCGCACCGGGAACGTCCTCGATCCACGGCGAACGGACGGGTACGGAGACGTGGTAGAGCGTCGTCAGGAACGCGATCGACAGGACGATGACCAACGGCCAGTACAGGACGGCGAGTACCTCGGTCCCCCACGGGACGAACTCCACGACCCGGTCGGGACCGACCACCAGCAAGGGCAGCACCACCGCTCCCAGCAGCAGGGCGACCACGTACAGCAGGAAGGCGAGCAGGCGGGTCTTGACGATGCCCCGGTGCCCGTCGAGCCCGTACATCACGGTGATGGTGTCGATGAAGACGTTCACCGCCCGGGAACCCGACCAGAGGGCGATCGCGAAGCCGAGCGAGATGACGTCGGGGCGCGCACCGGTCGTCACGTCGTCCATGAGCGGCCTGGCGATGTCCTTCACGCCCCGCTCGGACAGCACGGTCTGCACCGCACCGAGGATGTTGCGCTCGATGGAGGCGACCGTGGTGGTGGCTGTCCAGTCGTCGACGTAGCCGAGCAGGCCGATCAGCCCGAGCAGCAGCGGCGGCAGTGACAGCAGGGTGAAGAACGCCGCCTCGGCCGCGAGACCGAGGATGCGGTATTCCATGCACGAGTTGACCGTGTCCTTGAGCAACTGCCACGCCATCTGCCGCTTGGATACGTTGCGGTAGAGGACTCGAGCCCGGTGGAGCCGACCCGGTGGCCGCTCGGGTGTTTCTTTTGCTGCCTGCACGTCCTTACCGTATCGGCATGGCAGCAAGCACCCACACAGTGACCAACCAGGTCCCGCCGCTGGTCGGCTATGACGTCTTCGCCACCGACCGCGCCCTCACCGAAGCGGTCGAAAGACACATCGCGCCCGAGATCCTCCCCGAGGCGCAGAGGGAACTCGGGGCGCTCGGCCTGTCCGCCGGCTCCGTCCAGGCACAGCTGTGGGGCGCTCAGGCGAACGAGAATCCGCCCGGACTGCACACGCACGACCGCTACGGACACCGCGTCGACGAAGTGGAGTTCCATCCGGCCTGGCACCGGCTGCTGGGGCACGCGGTCTCGGCCGGTCTGACCGACGCCTGGGGCCGGCCGGCCGGACATGTGCGGCGCGCGGCCGGGTTCCTGGTGTGGACGCAGGCCGAGGCCGGCCACGGCTGCCCGCTGTCGATGACGCACGCCGCCGTCCCCGCGCTGCGGACCGATCCCGCACTGGCCGCCGAGTGGGAGCCCCTGCTGACCTCGCACGTGTACGAGGAGGGGCTGCGGCCTCCGTCGCAGAAGGCCGGCGTGCTCTTCGGAATGGGCATGACGGAGAAGCAGGGCGGCACCGATGTGCGCTCCAACACGACCCGTGCCGAGCCGCTGGCCGGCGACGGCGAGTACCTGCTCACCGGCCACAAGTGGTTCTGCTCGGCGCCCATGTCCGACGGGTTCCTGGTGCTGGCGCAGGCGCCGGGCGGCCTGAGCTGCTTCCTCGTGCCCCGCGTCCTGCCGGACGGCGCCCGCAACGCGTTCGCGATCCAGCGCCTCAAGGACAAGCTGGGCAACAGGTCCAACGCCTCCGCCGAGGTCGAGTTCGACGGGACCTGGGCGCGCCGGGTCGGCGAGGAGGGGCGCGGGGTGCGCACCATCATCGAGATGGTGGCGGCGACCCGGCTGGACTGTGTGGTCGGTTCGTCGGCGCTGATGCGGCAGGCGGTGGCGCAGGCGATCCATCACACCGCGTACCGCAGCGCGTTCGGCGGACTGCTGATCGAGAAGCCGCTGATGCGCAACGTCCTGGCGGATCTGGCCCTGGAGTCGGAGGCGGCGACGACGCTGGCGCTGCGGCTGGCCGCCGCGTACGACGCGGACACGGACGAGGAGCGCGCCTTCCTGCGGATCGCGGTGCCGACCGCCAAGTACTGGGTGACGAAGCGGTGCGGCGCTGTGGTCGGCGAGGCCCTGGAGTGCCTCGGCGGAAACGGGTACGTGGAGCAGTCCGGGATGCCCCGGCTGCTGCGCGAGGCGCCGCTCAACTCGATCTGGGAAGGCTCGGGCAATGTGCAGGCGCTCGATGTGCTGCGCGCGCTCCAGCGCGAGCCGCAGGCGCTCAACGCGTTCCTGGTGGAGGTCGGAAAGGCGCGCGGCGCCGATCACCGGCTCGATGCCGCGATCAAGGACCTGCTGACGGAGCTGGCGGATCTGGATGCCGTGGAGGCGCGGGCCAGGAGGCTGGTGGAGCGGATGGCCCTCGTGCTCCAGGGTTCGCTGCTGCTGCGCTGGGCTCCACCGGAGGTCGCGGACGCGTTCTGCGCCTCGCGGCTCGGCAGGGACTGGGGCTCCGCGTTCGGGACGCTGCCGCACAGCCTCGACCTGGCGTCGATCGTGGAGCGGGCCCGGGCCGCGGACCGTTAGTTCTCCGGCTTAGGGCCAACGATGGAAGGTGGTGCTGCGCCGACACGGCACCACCCTCCACCTTTGTGGACCACCGAACGGCGGAGCCGAGGACTCCCCGTCCGGTGTTCAGCCACTCTCATACGATCTGCGGCATGTCACCAGAGTTGCAAAGGGTTGCAACATTGTGTGGAGTGCGCGGCACCACGGACCCGGGCACGGCAGGATGGGTCTTCTGGACCCGGTGCTTTCCCGTCCAAACCGGGTCCACGCTTTGTTTTGGGGGAACCCGTCATGGAGACAAGCCCTGCCGTGGCAGCGCGACCGGCAGCAGAACCGCAGCCGGTGGTGACCGCCACACGCCTGGTGCACCGGGCCAGGGAGGCCCGTCTGGCCGGCGCACGCGGGGTGCCGGTCCCCCGCGCGGAGATCGACGCGTCCTGGGACCGGGTGCTCCGCAGCGGCATCGATCCCGAGCAGTCGCCGGAGAGCGAACTGCTGGAGGCGGACGAGATCGAGCACCGGCGCCGGAGCACGGTGCTCGGCGACGTCATGCCGCTGCTGCGGGACGGGCTGGCCGCGATCGCCGACGCGGCCCAGCAGATCCTCGTCGTCACGGACAACGAGGGCCGGGTGCTGTGGCGCCAGGGCCACACGGCCGTGATGCGCCTGGCCAAGGACATCTGCCTGGAGGAGGGAGCCGCCTGGTCGGAGTCGACGACCGGGACGAACGCGATCGGCACGGCGCTCGCCACCCGCACCCCGGTGCAGGTCCACTCGGCCGAGCACTTCATCCGCGCCCTGCACAACTGGACGTGTGCGGCGGCCCCGGTGCGCGATCCGCGCGACGGACGGCTGATGGGCATCGTCGACATCAGCGGCCCTGCGTCCACGTTCCATCCGACGACGCTGGCGCTGGTCGGCTCGGTGGCCTCGCTCGCGGAGAGCGAACTGCGGACACGGCACCTGGTGGCGATCGAGCGGCTGCGGTCGGTGGCGGCGCCCATCCTGTGCCGGCTGGGCGGCCGTGCGCTGGTGGTGGACACCCACGGCTGGCTGGCCGCCGTGATCGGTATGCCACCGGTGGACCGGCTGCCGCTGCCGAAGTCGCTGCGGCCGGGCCGGGTGTGGCTGGCGTCGCTCGGGATGTGCCTCGTGGAGCCCCTGCCGGGGGGCTGGCTGGTGCAGGTGGCGGACGGCACGGCCGACGCACCGCCGCGCCGTGTGGTGCTCGACCTGAGCCGGGAGCGTGGGCTCGCGGTGCATGTGGCAGGTCCGGTGGGCACCTGGACCCAGCGGCTCTCCCCCCGCCACGCGGAGCTGCTGTACGCCCTGGCCCTGCACCGGGAGGGGCGCACCGCGGCGGAGCTGGCCCAGGACATCTTCGGCGACCCGACCCGGACGGTGACGGTCCGGGCGGAGATCTCCCGTATACGGCGCCATCTGGCGGAGGTGCTCGCCCATCGCCCGTACCGCTTCGGTGAGGGGGTGGAGGTGGAGGTGATCCATCCGGACCTGCCGGCGGACCTGCTGCCCCGTTCGACGGCTCCGGTGGTGGTCAGGACGCGTACGTCCGCGGGTACGGTCTGAGACCGGCCGGACAGCGATGGGCGGATCCCCGGGCGGGCCGGGTGGGGACGGCCGGGCAGCGGTGGCCGCAGGTCCGGTGCGGCGCGGGTCCCGCGTGGACCGGGTTTGGCGCCGCGCGGACGGCGTGGTTTTCTGGCGGCCATGAGCAACCCGACCCTTCCCTCCGCCCCTGCCGCTCCCACCTCCGAGGTGACCATCTGGTCCCTTGAGCAGACCTCGCCCGACGATCTGCGCCCCGCGGCCGCTCCCACGGGCGATGTGCGGATCGTCCGGTCGCAGACGGCACTGCCGGAGTTCAGCCGGTTCCTCTACACGGCGGTGGGCGGGGACATCCGGTGGACCGACCGGCTGGGACTGACGTACGCGCAGTGGCAGGAGGTCCTGGACCGGCCGGGCGCGGAGACCTGGGTGGCGTACGAGAACGGGACCCCCGCCGGTTTCATCGAGCTCGACTCGCAGGAGGGCGGTGTGGTCGAGATCGGCTACTTCGGGCTCATCCCGGCCTTCCGGGGGCGCCGCATCGGCGGCCATCTCCTGTCGTACGGAGTGGCGCGCGCGTGGGACCTCGCCGAACGCCACCCCGGCCGGATGCCCACCGAGCGGGTGTGGGTGCACACCTGCTCCAACGACGGCCCGCACGCCATGGACAACTACCTTCGCCGCGGTTTCCGGCTGTTCGACACCCGGACCGAGCGGGAGCCCGACGCCGTGAACCCCGGCCCCTGGCCCGGCGCGTACGACGACTCCGCGGCCTGACAAAGTCGCTTTGTCGATGTCCCGGAAGTGACGGATGCCACAGCGTCTCACATTCCGGGACCATCTCGTCCACATACTGGATCGTGGTGGACTGTCCCGAGATCCGCGTGACACGCTTCCTTCATGTCTGGAACTGGAATTGCCTTGGTGAGTCGGCGGCACGTCGACCTCGGCCGCATGTCCAGCGCCATCTGTCCGGCCCGCTGAGAGTCTCCAGCACCGCCGCGCCCTCCTGATCACGCTTCATCCCTGCGCACCGCCGCGCTTCACGCGAGTGTGCAGTTCAGAGCCGCCCTCCTGCAGTCCCGAAGGACGTATTTGCCATGGCCGCCACCCCCGAACAGCCTGCTACCGCCACGCCCCGCCGCAAGGCCGGACGTCACCGTGGTGAAGGTCAGTGGGCCATGGGTCACTACACCCCGCTCAACGGGAACGAGCAGTTCAAGAAGGACGACGACAGTCTCAACGTGCGGACACGCATTGAGACGATCTATTCCAAGCGCGGGTTCGACTCGATCGACCCGAACGATCTTCGCGGCCGTATGCGCTGGTGGGGTCTGTACACCCAGCGCAGGGCCGGCATCGACGGCGGCAAGACCGCGGTGCTCGAGCCCGAGGAGCTCGAGGACTCGTACTTCATGCTGCGGGTGCGCATCGACGGCGGACGGCTGACGACCGCGCAGCTGCGGGTGATCGGCGAGATCTCCGAGCAGTACGCGCGCGGGACGGCCGACATCACCGACCGGCAGAACGTCCAGATGCACTGGATCCGCATCGAGGACGTCCCGGCGATCTGGGAGAAGCTGGAGGCAGTCGGGCTCTCCACGACCGAGGCCTGCGGTGACTGCCCCCGCGTGATCATCGGCTCGCCCGTCGCGGGCATCGCCGCGGACGAGATCATCGACGGCACGCCCGCGGTGGACGAGATCCACGACCGGTACATCGGCAGCCCGGAGTTCTCCAACCTGCCGCGCAAGTTCAAGACCGCGATCTCCGGCTCGCCCGTCCAGGACGTGGTGCACGAGATCAACGACATCGCCTTCGTCGGTGTCGACCACCCCGAGCACGGTCCGGGCTTCGACGTCTGGGTCGGCGGCGGTCTGTCCACCAACCCGCGGCTGGCCGAACGCCTGGGCACCTGGGTGCCGTTGGACGAGGTTCCCGATGTCTGGGCCGGTGTCGTCGGCATCTTCCGCGACTACGGCTACCGCCGTCTGCGCACGCGTGCCCGCCTCAAGTTCCTGATGGCCGACTGGGGTCCCGCGAAGTTCCGTCAGGTGCTGGAGGACGAGTACCTGAAGCGTCCGCTGCTGGACGGCCCCGCCCCCGCCGAACCCTCCTCCCGCTGGCGCGACCACATCGGCGTCCACGAGCAGCAGGACGGCCGTTTCTACGTGGGCTTCGCCCCGCGCGTCGGCCGGGTGGACGGTTCCACCCTGGCCAAGATCGCGGAGCTGGCCGAGGCGCACGGCTCGGGCCGGGTCCGCACCACCGTCGAGCAGAAGATGATCATCCTCGACGTGGAGCGGGACCAGGTCGAGTCGCTCTCCGCCGGGCTGGAGGCGCTGGACTTCCAGGTGAAGCCCTCCAGCTTCCGGCGCGGCACGATGGCCTGCACCGGCATCGAGTTCTGCAAGCTGGCGATCGTCGAGACGAAGGCGCGCGGCGCCGCGCTCATCGACGAACTGGAGCGCCGCCTGCCGGACTTCGAGGAGCCGCTCACCATCAACATCAACGGCTGCCCCAACGCCTGCGCCCGCATCCAGACCGCGGACATCGGTCTCAAGGGCCAGCTCATGCTCGACGCCGACGGCAACCAGGTCGAGGGCTACCAGGTGCACCTGGGCGGCGCGCTCGGCCTGGAGGCCGGATTCGGCCGCAAGGTCCGTGGTCTGAAGGTCACTTCGGCCGAACTGCCCGACTACGTCGAGCGGGTCCTCGGCAGGTTCCAGGAGGAGCGCGAGGACGACGAGCGCTTCGCGACCTGGGCCGCGCGGGCCAGTGCGGAGTCGCTGTCATGAGCGAACGAGCTGCGCCCTTCTACTGCCCGTACTGCGGCGACGAGGACCTGCGCCCGCACGAGGCGGGGCACGGGGCCTGGGAATGTGCTTCCTGCAATCGCGCGTTCCAGCTGAAGTTCCTGGGCCTGCTGGCCCACGGACTCCAGCGCAACGACGTGGAAGGGGACGGGACATGACGGACACGCTGCAAACCGGCGAGCTCACCGACGAGGCCCTGAAGGAGCTGGCGGTACGTGCGGGGCGCGAGCTGGAGGACGCCTCCGCGCTCGACATCCTGAAGTGGGCCACCGACACCTTCGGCAAGCGGTTCTGCGTCACCTCCTCCATGGAGGACGCGGTCGTCGCGCACCTCGCCTCCCGCGTCGCGCCCGGCGTGGACGTGGTGTTCCTCGACACCGGCTACCACTTCGAGGAGACGATCGGGACCCGGGACGCGGTGGACGCGGTGATGGACGTCAACGTCATCACGCTGACCCCGCGCCAGTCGGTGGCCGAGCAGGACGCCCGGTACGGGCCGAAGCTGCACGACCGGGACCCCGACCTGTGCTGCGCGCTGCGCAAGGTCAAGCCGCTGGAGGAGGGCCTGACCGCGTACGGGGCCTGGGCGACCGGCCTGCGCCGCGACGAGTCCCCCACCCGGGCGAACACCCCGGTCGTCGGCTGGGACGAGAAGCGCCGCAAGGTCAAGGTCTCGCCGATCGCCCGCTGGACCCAGGACGACGTGGACGCGTACGTCGCCGAGCACGGCGTACTGACCAACCCGCTGCTGATGGACGGTTACGCCTCCGTCGGCTGCGCGCCCTGCACCCGTCGGGTGCTGGAGGGCGAGGACGCACGGGCCGGCCGCTGGGCCGGACGCGGGAAGACCGAATGCGGGCTGCACGGCTGATGACGACTGATCAGGAGATTTCGATGAGCGTGACGGAGACGGGAGCCACCGTCTGGCTCACCGGTCTGCCGAGCGCGGGCAAGACCACCATCGCGTACGAGCTGGCGGGCCGGCTGCGCAGTGACGGCCACCGGGTCGAGGTCCTGGACGGCGACGAGATCCGGGAGTTCCTCTCGGCGGGCCTCGGCTTCTCCCGCGAGGACCGGCACACCAACGTCCAGCGGATCGGCTTCGTCGCCGAACTGCTGGCGGCCAACGGCGTGAAGGTGCTCGTGCCGGTCATCGCCCCGTACGCCGACAGCCGGGACGCGGTGCGCAAGCGCCACGGCGCCGAGGGCACCGCGTATCTGGAGGTGCACGTCGCGACGCCGGTCGAGGTGTGCTCCGTACGCGATGTGAAGGGGCTGTACGCCAAGCAGGCAGCGGGCGAGATCAGTGGCCTCACCGGGGTCGACGACCCCTACGAGGCACCCGAGTCGCCGGATCTGCGGATCGAGTCGCACCAGCAGACCGTGCAGGAGTCCGCAGCGGCACTTCGTGCGCTGCTCACCGAGAGGGGCCTGGCGTGAGCACTGTCGCCACCGTGCCGGAAGGCACCGTCAATCCGTACGCGCTCAGCCACCTCGACTCCCTGGAGTCCGAGGCGGTTCACATCTTCCGCGAGGTGGCGGGTGAGTTCGAGCGGCCGGTGATCCTCTTCTCCGGCGGCAAGGACTCGATCCTCATGCTGCACCTGGCCCTCAAGGCATTCGCCCCGGCCCCGGTCCCCTTCACGCTGCTGCACGTCGACACCGGGCACAACTTCCCGGAGGTCCTCGAGTACCGGGACCGCACCGTGGAGAAGCACGGTCTGCGCCTGCATGTCGCCTCCGTCCAGGAGTACATCGACGCGGGCAAGCTCCGCGAGCGCCCCGACGGCACCCGCAACCCGCTGCAGACCGTCCCGCTGACCGAGGCCATCCAGCAGCACCGCTTCGACGCCGTGTTCGGCGGCGGCCGGCGCGACGAGGAGAAGGCCCGGGCCAAGGAGCGGGTCTTCTCGCTGCGGGACGAGTTCTCCCAGTGGGACCCGCGCCGGCAGCGCCCCGAGCTGTGGCAGCTGTACAACGGCCGGCACGCCGCCGGTGAGCACGTCCGCGTGTTCCCGATCTCCAACTGGACCGAGCTCGACGTCTGGCAGTACATCGAGCGCGAGGGGATCGAGCTCCCGGAGATCTACTTCGCCCACGACCGCGAGGTCTTCAACCGCTCCGGCATGTGGCTGACCGCAGGTGACTGGGGCGGTCCCAAGGACCACGAGACGGTCGAGACCCGTCAGGTCCGCTACCGCACGGTCGGCGACATGTCCTGCACCGGTGCCGTCGACTCCGACGCCACCACGCTGGACGCCGTGATCACCGAGATCGCCGCCTCCCGGCTCACCGAGCGGGGCGCGACCCGCGCCGACGACAAGATGTCCGAGGCCGCGATGGAAGACCGCAAGCGCGAGGGGTACTTCTAAAATGACCACACCCATCCAGTTGGCAGAGCAGTTGTCGGCCACCACCCTGCTGCGGTTCGCCACCGCGGGGTCCGTCGACGACGGCAAGTCCACCCTCGTGGGACGGCTCCTGCACGACTCCAAGTCGGTCCTCACCGACCAGCTGGAGGCCGTCGCGCTGGCCTCGACCAACCGCGGCCAGGAGGCGCCCGACCTGGCGCTGCTGACCGACGGTCTGCGCGCCGAGCGCGAGCAGGGCATCACCATCGACGTCGCGTACCGCTACTTCGCCACCCCCCGGCGCCGGTTCATCCTCGCCGACACCCCGGGGCACGTGCAGTACACCCGCAACATGGTCACGGGCGCCTCCACGGCGGAGCTGGCCGTGGTCCTGGTCGACGCCCGCAACGGCGTCGTCGAGCAGACGCGCCGGCACGCCGCCGTCGCGGCACTGCTCCGTGTCCCGCACGTCGTGCTCGCCGTGAACAAGATGGACCTGGTCGACTACGCGGAGCCCGTGTTCGCCGCCATAGCCGAGGAGTTCACCGCGTACGCGGCCTCCCTCGGTGTCCCCGAGATCACCGCGATCCCGATCTCCGCGCTGGCCGGGGACAACGTCGTGGAACCGTCCGCCCACATGGACTGGTACGGCGGCCCGACGGTCCTGGAGCACCTGGAGACCGTGCCGGTCAGCCACGACCTGACGGCGTGCCACGCGCGCTTCCCCGTGCAGTACGTGATCCGCCCCCAGACGGCCGAGCACCCCGACTACCGGGGGTACGCCGGTCAGATCGCGGCCGGTGTCTTCCGGGTCGGTGAGACCGTCTCCGTGCTGCCGTCGGGGCGCACCACGACGATCGAGGGGATCGACGCGCTGGGCGAGAGCGTCGACATCGCCTGGGCCCCGCAGTCGGTGACGATCCGTCTGGCCGACGACATCGACGTCTCGCGCGGCGACCTGCTCGCCCCCGCGGACGACGCTCCCGCCATCACGCAGGACGTCGAGGCGACCGTCTGCCACGTGGCCGACCGCCCGCTCACCGTGGGCCAGCGGGTGCTGCTCAAGCACACCACCCGTACGGTCAAGGCGATCGTCAAGGACATCCCGTCACGGCTCACGCTGGACGATCTCTCCCAGCACCCGGCCCCCGGGCAGCTGGTGGCCAACGACATCGGCCGGGTGGTGGTCCGTACGGCCGAGCCGCTCGCGCTCGACGCCTATGCGGACTCCCGGCGCACGGGCTCGTTCCTGCTGATCGACCCCGCGGACGGCACGACGCTGACGGCCGGCATGGCGGGTGCCTCGTTCACCGCCGCCACCGACGCGGCGGCGGACGCGGATGCCGCCGCCGAGGACGCGGAATGGGACTTCTGATGATCACTGACTTCTTCTCGACCTTCGCGAAGGAGGGCGGCCGGGTCGGCAGCGGCGCCCTCGGCAGCGGCCAGGGCGGGGTCGGGCGATGTGCGTGATGACGTACGCGCACTGCCTGCGCGCCCGCTCGCACCAGCTGCTCCGCCCGCACCACCCGTTCAGACGAAGACCTGCCGACCTCCCGGCCGCGTCCCCGGACTTCCGGGGGACGTGAGTACCGGGCCAACGAGAGGAAAGCCTCCCGTGTCTGCCCCCCGTACCACTCTCCGCCGCAGCCTCGCCGCTGCCGCTGCTCTGCCGCTGCTCGCCGTGGCGCTGACCGCCTGCGGCTACGGCTCCGAGGCGAAGGACGACGACGCACAGAAGTCGAACGTCTCCGCCGACGGAAAGAAGCTCTCCGCGGACACCGTGAAGATCGGCTACTTCCCGAACCTCACGCACGCCACCGCCCTGGTCGGTATCCAGGAAGGCCTGATCGCCAAGGAGCTGGGCGGCACCACGGTCAAGCCCTCGACGTTCAACGCCGGGCCCTCCGAGATCGAGGCGCTCAACGCGGGTTCGATCGACATCGGCTTCATCGGCCCCTCCCCCTCGATCAACGGCTTCGCCAAGTCCCAGGGCAAGAACCTGCGGATCATCAGCGGTTCGGCGTCCGGCGGAGTGAAGCTGGTCGTCAACCCGAAGAAGATCAAGACGCTGGACGATCTCAAGGGCAAGAAGATCGCCACCCCGCAGCTCGGCAACACCCAGGACGTCGCGTTCCTCAACTGGATCTCCGAAAAGGGCTGGAAGGTCGACGCCCAGAGCGGCAAGGGCGACGTCTCCGTGGTCCGCTCGGACAACAAGGTGACGCCGGACGCCTACAAGTCGGGTGCCCTGGACGGCGCCTGGGTCCCGGAGCCGACCGCGTCCAAGCTGGTCGCCGAGGGCGGGAAGGTTCTGCTCGACGAGTCGACGCTGTGGCCCGACAACAAGTTCGTGATCACGAACATCATCGTGTCGCAGAAGTTCCTCTCCGAGCACCCCGATGTCGTCGAGGCAGTGCTGCGCGGCACCGTGAACACCAACAAGTGGATCACCGCCAACCCGGACGAGGCGAAGGCCTCGGCCAACGCCGCGCTCAAGGAGCTCAGCGGCAAGGAGCTGCCCGCCGAGGTCCTCGACCCCGCGTGGGAGTCCATCCAGATCACCGACGACCCGCTGGCCGCGACGCTCCAGGCGCAGGCGGACCACGCGGTCGAGGCCGGTCTTCTGGAGAAGCCCGAGCTCAACGGCATCTACGACCTGAAGCCGCTGAACAAGATCCTCAAGGCCGCGGGCCAGCCCGAGGTCGCCGACGCCGGTCTCGGCGTCAAGTAACCCGACCCGTACCCGGATTCCCCAGGAGGTGACGACCATGGCGACCACCACCCTCACCAAGGCCGAGGACCGTGCAGCGGTCGAGCACGCCGCTCGTATCACGCACGTCTCCAAGTCCTTCGCCGGACCGACGGGGCAGCAGCTCGTCCTGGACGACATCACGCTCGATGTCGCTCCGGGCGAGTTCGTCACCCTCCTGGGAGCCTCCGGGTGCGGCAAGTCGACGCTGCTCAACCTGGTCGCGGGACTCGACCGCCCGACCGCGGGGTCCATCGAGACCCCCGGCGGGCGGCCGGCCCTGATGTTCCAGGAGCACGCCCTCTTCCCGTGGCTGACCGCGGGCAAGAACATCGAACTGGCCCTGCGCCTGCGCGGGGTCCCGAAGGCGGACCGCCGCCCGGAGGCGGAGCGTCTGCTCGAACTCGTACGGCTCGGCGGATCGTACGGGAAGCGGGTGCACGAGCTCTCGGGCGGCATGCGCCAGCGTGTGGCCCTGGCCCGGGCACTCGCCCAGGACAGCCAGCTGCTGCTGATGGACGAGCCGTTCGCCGCGCTCGACGCCATCACCCGCGACGTGCTGCACGACGAACTGACCCGGATCTGGCGCGAGACGAACGCCTCGGTCCTCTTCGTCACCCACAACGTGCGCGAGGCGGTACGGCTCGCGCAGCGCGTCATCCTGCTGTCGTCGCGGCCCGGCCGGATCGCCCGTGAGTGGACGGTCGACATCGAGCAGCCGCGCCGTATCGAGGACACCGCCGTGGCGGAGCTGTCCGTCGAGATCACCGAACAACTGCGTGGGGAGATCCGCCGTCATGGCCAGCACTGAAACGAAGGCCGACGACCTGGCAGGTCTCGAGGCGGGCCTGGACGCGCTCGACGCCGTACAGGTGCGCAGGACTCCGGCCCGCGAGATCCTGCTCAACAAGGTCCTGCCGCCGGTCCTCGCGGTCGTGCTGGTGGTGCTCGTCTGGCAGTTGCTGGTCTGGGCGAAGGTCACCGACGACTACAAGCTGCCGCCGCCCGCCGCCGTCTGGCACAGCCTGACCGACATGTGGGCGCAGGGGACGCTGCTGGAGGTCATCTGGACCAGCGTGTCGCGCGGTCTGCTGGGCTTCGTGATGGCCGTCGTGATCGGCACCCCGCTGGGTCTGCTGGTGGCGCGGGTGAAGGTGGTCCGCGCGGCGATCGGACCGATCCTGTCCGGGCTGCAGTCCCTGCCCTCCGTGGCATGGGTGGCGCCGGCCATCATCTGGCTCGGCCTCGACGACAAGACGATGTACGCGGTGATCCTGCTCGGCGCGGTGCCGTCCGTCGCCAACGGACTGGTCTCCGGCGTCGACCAGGTGCCGCCGCTGTTCCTGCGCGCGGGCCGCACCATCGGTGCGACCGGGCTGCGCGGGACCTGGCACATCGTCCTGCCGGCCTCCCTGCCGGGCTATCTGGCGGGTCTCAAGCAGGGCTGGGCGTTCTCCTGGCGTTCGCTGATGGCCGCCGAGATCATCGCGTCGTCGCCGGATCTCGGTCTGGGACTCGGCCAGTTGCTGGAGAACGGCCGCAACAACTTCGACATGCCGGGGATCTTCCTGGCCATCCTCCTCATCCTGTTCGTCGGCATCGCCATCGACCTGCTGATCTTCAGTCCGCTGGAGCGGCGGGTGCTGCGCAGCCGCGGTCTCCTCGTGAAGAGCTGAGTCTCCATGTCTGCCCCTGTCCTTCTCGTCATCGCCCACGGCAGCCGCGATCCGCGGCACGCGGCGACCGTGCACGCGCTCACCGCGCGGGTGCGGTCGCTGCGGCCGGGGTTGCGCGTGGAGACGGGCTTCCTGGAGTTCAACGCCCCGTCCGTGCCCAGGGTGCTGGAACGCCTGGCCGCGGAGGGTGCGGGCGAGGTCGTCGCGCTTCCCCTGCTGCTGACGCGGGCCTTCCACGCCAAGTCCGACATCCCGTCGGTGCTGCACGAGGCCAGGACCCGGCTGCCGCAGCTGCGTATCCGTCAGGCCGAGGTACTCGGCCCGTCGCCGCTGTTGAACGCTGCGCTGGAGCAGCGGCTGCACGAGGCCGGGGTCTCCCCCGCCGACAAGCGCTCGACCGGGCTCGTCCTGGCCTCGGCGGGCTCCACAGACCCGGAGGCGATCGCAGTGATCGCTGAAATCGCGCGGGAGCTGCGGCACACCGGTTGGTGCGCCGTGCGGCCTGCGTTCGCCTCCGCATCCCTTCCCCGCACCGCCGATGTGGTGCGGGCCCTGCGGGCCGACGGTGTACGGCGGGTGGCGGTGGCCCCGTACGTCATCGCGCCCGGCCGGCTCCCGGACCGTATCGCCGCGGGCGCCGAGGAAGCCGGGGCCGATGTGCTGTCCGGTGTGCTGGGCCCTTCGCCGACGCTCGCCCGGCTGCTGCTGAACCGGTACGACGAGGCGTCCGTCCCGGCAGCCCGGGTGACATCGCTCAGCGCGTAGCGGGTCGGCTCAGCCGCAGTCGAGGCTGCCGGTGCGGGTGCGCTTGAGCTCGAAGAAGTCCGCGTGGCCGGCCAGGACGCGGAAGCTGTCGAAGAGCCGCGCCGCCTCCTCGCCGCGCGGGATCGAGTTGAGGACCGGGCCGAACCACACCGTGCCGTCGACATGGATCGTGGGTGTTCCGACGTAGGAGTCCGAAGCCGGGTCCTTGCCGCGGTCGTGGCTGCGGCGCACGGCCTCGTCGTGTGCCGGGGAGTGCGCGGCGGACGCGAGGCCGGCGGGCAGCCCCAGCTCGGCCAGCGACTCGGCGGTCACCGCGTCGAAGTCCTCGTTCTTCTGCTGGTGGATACGGGTGCCGAGCCCGGTGTAGAGGTCGCGCAGGACACCGTCCCCGTGGTCCGCCGCTGCGGCGGCCGCGACCCGGACCGGCCCGATCGACTTGTCGACCAGCTCCCGGTACCAGCCGGGGAGTTCGTTGCCGATGTTGTGCAGGTACAGGCTCATCACGTGGAAGCGGAGCTCGATGTCGCGTTCCCGCTCGACCTCCAGCATCCAGCGGGAGGCGATCCAGGCGAACGGGCAGGCGGGATCGAAGTAGAAGTCGACGGTTGTTCTGCCCGTCGCGGCGTCTGTGTGTGTCCTCATGGAACGAGCCTAAGGAGCCAGTGGCCCGCTCCCCTGGGCCAATCGGCCATCAGCGGGATGGGCCACTGTGGCGCGCCGTTCCGCCGGCTGCCGGGGAGCGGATGCGGCAACGGGCCGCGCCGGGAGGCGCGGCCCGTCGGGGTGAGCCGGGTCGGTGGTGCGTACGTCCGTGGGTCCGGACGCCTGTGACGTCCTAGAAGACGCTGACGCCGTAGGCGCTCAGCGCCTCGGTGACGGGCTGGAAGAACGTGGTGCCGCCCGAGGAGCAGTTGCCACTGCCGCCCGAGGTGAGGCCCAGCGCCTTGGTGCCCGCGAAGAGGGAGCCGCCGCTGTCGCCGGGCTCGGCGCAGACGTTGGTCTGGATCAGACCGGAGACGACGTCGCCGCCGCCGTAGTTCACGGTCGCGTTGAGGCCCGTGACCGTGCCGCTGTGCACGCCGGTGGTGGAGCCGCTGCGCTTCACCGCCTGGCCGACCGTGGGGGTGCCGGCGGAGGTGATGTCCTGGTAGCTGCCGTTGTAGAGGTAGACCCGGCCGTCGGCGTTGGCGGAGTTGGAGTGCCGGATGATCCCGTAGTCATTGCCGGGGAAGCTGGAGCCCGCGGTGGAACCGAGGACGGTGGTCTGCCCGGAGTTGGTGTACCAGGTGCTGCCTATGTTGGTGCAGTGACCGGCGGTCAGCGCGTAGTACGTGCTGCCGCTGCGGACGTTGAAGCCGAGGGAGCAGCGGCCGCCGCCGGTGTAGATGGCCTGGCCGCCCGCGATGAGCTTGTTGAAGGTTCCTTCGGTGTGCTTCACCGAGATCCGGGCGCCGGAGTCGGTGACCGTCTCCTTGAGCGTGGCGATCTCGGTGGCGCTCACCGTGCTGTCGACGGTCACGACGACCTTGCCGGTGCTCGCGTCGGTGTACCAGGCCGTACCGGCGACGTCGGCGCCGCGCACGGCGGAACTGGCGTCGGCGAGCTCGGCCTTCGTCACGGTGGTGTCCGGTGTCGCCTGGGCGACCGCGGTCGGTGCGGCAAGCGCGACGGCGGTGACCAGACCGGAGGTCACGGCGATGAGCCGGGCGTGTCTGGAGATGGTGCCGAGGGGGGCGAAGCGCTTGAAGGTCACAACATCCTCCATTGATGGGGGGATCCACGGTCCGCTGGGTGGGCGGACCGACAGCGTGCGACTGTCCCGGACCAGTGGGTTCTGGTCGTGGACCTGCCAACCGCACGCCCTGAATCCTTGACTCCACTTGGCCCGGTGGCAAGGTCGCCTTCCGGACTCGGCACCGGAGAACGGGCAGTGAACTCCGGTACGCGACCAGGTGGCCCCCGAACGCCCGCGTCCGCTCACCGAACGGACACCCGCAGTGAATTGCAGCAAACCGTGAACCATGGGCCGCACCCCGGCTCACCGTGGCGGGCGTCACGATCACACACGCCGCCAAGGTCCGCGGAGCCGGTGGACGCACGGCCTCCGGGGCCCGGACCGGGGCCGGACCGGCCTCGCCCGTTCGGACGGCTTACCGCCGAATTGCCCAGGCGATCCAGGTGGCCGGAATCATCCCCTCCGGCGAGAATCGGCCGGTTCCGGTGCAGACATCAGACCGGGGCGGCACTCTTGCGGGCCCGCCCCGGCCTGTGCTGCACGGCGGTACGGTGCGTTCAGATCTCGGCGAAGGGGTCGTCGATGAACGGGGTGGCCTGGTGGAAGTAGAGCTGCCAGCGGTTTCCGGTCAGCCTCCACAACGAACTGCGGTGCGACCGCAGCCCCTTGGACTCCGTGTCGAAGGTGAGCTGCACCAGATCCGCGGCGAGCTGCTCCCCCCGCATCCGTGAAGCGGTCAGGGGGCTGGGCGTGGACGCGTCGTCGGCGGTCAGTGCCGCGATGATCGTGTCGCGGTCCCACAGACGGCCGCTGGTGCCGATCTCCCGGAATCCGGGGTGCAGCAGGGTTGCCATCAGATCCGCGGAGGCCCGTACCGTCGGGTCGAGGAGGCGGAGCTCGCCCTCGATGGCAGCGGCCACGGCGGGCGAAGGCTCAGTCACGCGTCATCTCCACGAGTTTGACCACTGTGTTCCAGTTACGAGTGGTGCCGATGAGGCCCTTGTTGAGGGCGGGCCGCGCGAGGGCTTCGGCCAGCTTGGAGCGGCCGAGTCCCTCGGGGGCGTACAGATAGAGCTCACGCTCGCCGAGCCGGAACTCCTCGGGGCGGAACGCGGCCGCGTCGAGCGGGGCGAAACGGGCGGGGTCGACGGGTCCGTCGAAGTAGGTGACGTGCAGTTGCCTGCCCTCGAGCTCGGCGGCCGGGAACGGGCAGGCGTCGGCCACGGCGGCCAGATAGGGGCCGGGGCGCACCAGACAGGACACCGAGAACCCGAACCGTGACTCGATGGCCTTCTCCAGCTCCGCGGCCAGGGTCGTCTCGTCACCCGACGCACTGCTGAAGACGGCGTTCCCGCTCTGGAGGTAGGTGGCGACGTCGCCGTGCCCCAGTTCCGTGAGCAGCGTGCGGAGTTCCGCCATCGGAACCTTCCGGTGCCCGCCGACGTTGATCCCGCGCAGCAGCGCCGCGTACATCGTGCTCATGCCCCCACCTTAATTCGGTCTTCCTGCCGGTGACGGCCGCCGCGCCCCGTGGGGGAGGGCGCGGCGGCCTGCGTAACCTGTTACTCGACGATCTTCAGGAGCTTGTTCGCCGTGCCCTCGGTCGCATTGGAGATCGCGTCCGGGGTGGCCCCTTCGGTGAGCGCCGTGGCGACCGCCTCCGGGGTGGCGTCCGGGTGCCCGCCGAGGTAGACGGCGGCGGCCCCGACGACGTGCGGGGTCGCCATGGACGTGCCGGAGATGGTGTTGGTGCCGTCGTCGCTGTCGTTCCAGGCCGACGTGATGTCCGAGCCGGGAGCGTAGATGTCCACGACGGAACCATAGTTGGAGAACGACGACTGCTCGTCGGCCTCGGTGGACGAGGCGACCGTGATGGCCTCGGGGACGCGGGACGGGGAGCCCTCGCCCGCGTCGCTCGACTCGTTGCCGGCCGCCACCGCGAAGGTGACACCGGAGGCGATCGCCTTCTGGACCGCGGCGTCGAGGGCGGGGTCCGCTCCGCCGCCGAGGCTCATGTTGGCGACGGACGGGCCCTGGTGGTTCTCGGTGACCCAGTCGATGCCCGCGACGACCTGCTCGGTGGTGCCGGAGCCGGCGTCGTCCAGGACGCGCACGGCCACGATCTTCGCCTTCTTGGCGACACCGTGGGCCGCTCCCGCGATCGTGCCGGCCACGTGGGTGCCGTGTCCGTTGCCGTCGTTCGCGTCGTCGTCGTTGTCCACCGCGTCGAAGCCCGAGGTGGCACGGCCCTCGAAGTCGGTGTGCGTGACACGGACACCGGTGTCGATGACATAGGCCGTGACACCCTCGCCCGCGGCGTCCGGGTAGGTGTACGCGCTGTCACCCGCGGTCTCGGTCTGGTCGATCCGGTCCAGGCCCCAGGACGGCGGGTTGTCCTGCGTGGCGTTGATGCTGAACTTCTTGTTCTGGACGACCTTGGAGACGGCCGGGTCGGCCGCGAGCCGCTTGGCCTCGGTCTCCGAAAGACCGCTGGCGGAGAAGCCGTTGATGGCCGAGCTGTAGTTCCGCTTCAGCTTGCCGCCGTACTCCTTGGCGAGCTCCGCCTTGTCGGCCTTCTGGTCCAGCATCACGATGTAGCTGCCGGAGACGGCGGTGGCCGCGTCGGCCCCGTAGACGGTGCCCAGGGCGGGAGCCGGAGCGGCTCCGGCGAACGAGGTGTTCATCAGGGTGACACCGGCTGCGGCCGCCACGGCGGTTATCGCGGCGGTCAGCTTGATCCGGCGTGCGCGCTTGTGAATTGCCATGAAGAGGGCTCTCCTCGTCATTCTTTGTGGGGGGATTGACCCTCGGCCGGAAGATCTCCGGGGGTTGCCTCGAAACCCTGCTCGATTGACGCGCCCAGATCAAGACCTTCATGCAGCCGTCACGCAGTCACCAGACTTTCGACATAAAACACACAGCACCTCCCGGGCGGGCCAGGCAACCGGGACCCAACCGCCTTTACATGTAAGGGGCTTGCATCCTCCTCCTCGGGGATCCACCCACCCCGCAAGGAGGAGAAATGCCTCGCACCGGCTCACCAGGGAGCAGGAGGAGCGGCCTTTATTCCGCCCATAGCTTCGAAGTGGAGACGGTGGCACCCCGCCGGCGTCGCTCACGAAGGGGCTGTCCCGTCATGGGAAAAACGGATTCGGCGCGCACGGGAACGCCGCGGGTACGCGGCATCGCCGCCCGAGCGGGTGGCTGGAGTGCGCGGCACCGGTGGGCGGCCGTGGGCATCTGGGTGCTCTTCGTCGTTCTGGCGATGGGACTCGGCACGGCTGCCGGCCGGGTCGACGTCAAGGACAGTGACGCGATGTCCGGCGAGGTGAGCCGGGCGGTCCAGATCACCGAGAGCGCGGGGCTCAAGAACTCGGTCGACGAGACGGTGCTGATCCAGGCGGAGGACGCCTCGGTCAAGGCGACGGCACCGGAGGTCCGCGCCGCCGTCGACTCGGTGATCGAGGCGGTCGAGGCCACCGGCGAGGTCACCGGGGTGACCTCGCCCTACGACTCGAAGTCCATCTCCGACGACGGGCGGACCGCGCTCGTCCAGTTCGAGATCAGCGGCGACCGGGAGACGGCGACGGAGCGCATCGAGCCCGTCCTCACCGCCGTCGAGAGGGTCCAGGGGGAGCATGACGGGCTGGTGATCGAGGAGATCGGCGACGCCAGCATGAACAAGACCTTCGACGACGCGTTCGGCGAGGACTTCAAACGGGCCGAACTCTCCGCCGTGCCCGTCGCCCTGGGAATCCTCCTGATCGCCTTCGGGGCGCTGGTCGCCGCACTGCTGCCGGTGGCCCTGGCCATGACGGCGATCATCGCGACCATGGGACTGATGGCCCTGGTCAGCCATGTCCAGCCGATGAGCGATACCGCCGACTCGGTGATGCTCCTGGTCGGCCTCGCGGTCGGCGTCGACTACTGCCTGTTCTACCTGCGCCGTGAACGTGAGGAGCGGGCAGCGGGGCGCGACGCCCGAACGGCCCTGATGATCGCCGCGGCGACCAGTGGGCGTGCGGTGATCGTCTCCGGCGTGACGGTGTGCGTCGCGATGGCGGGCATGCTCTTCACCGGGATCGCGGAGTTCGAGGCGATGGGCCTGGCCTCACTGATGGTCGTCGCGGTGGCGATGGTCGGCTCGGTGACGGTGCTGCCCGCGCTGCTCTCCCTGCTGGGTGAGCGTGTCGACAAGGGCCGGCTGCCGTTCATCGACCGGATCAAGCGCTCCCGCGGCAAGGGCTCCGGGAGCGGCCGGGGCGAGAGCCGCGTGTGGCGTGCCGTGCTCGGCTCCGTACTCCGCAGGCCGTGGACCTCGCTGGTCCTGGCGGCCGGCGCACTGGCAGCCATCGCCCTGCCCGCCCTGGGCATGAACACCCAGAACCTCACCCTGGACCAGGAGTTCGGCGACTCCCTGCCGATCGTGCAGACGTACGACCGGCTCAACGAGGCGTTCCCCGGTGGCGCCGACCCGGCGCGGGTCGTGGTGAAGGCCGAGGACATCAGCGCCGCCCCGGTACGTGAGGCACTGGCCGAATTCCGCCGCCAGGCCGTCGCTTCGGGGGCCTCCAAGGGCCCCGTCGACATGGTGACGCACGACGCGGAGAACATCGCGATCATCTCCGTCCCGCTGGTCGGGGGCTCCGACCAGGAGAAGGCGGAGAAGAGCCTGGACCTGCTGCGCGACCACGTGCGGCCGGACACCCTGCTCAAGGCCGAGGGGGTCGAGGCACCCATCACCGGCCAGGTCGCCGGCTCGAAGGACTTCAACGACCAGATCGTCGGCTCGGTCGTCCCGGTCTTCGCCTTCGTGATCGTCTTCGCCTTCGTCCTGATGCTGCTCTGCTTCCGCTCGCTGACGATCGCGGTGACGTCGATCCTGCTCAACCTGCTCTCGGTGGGCGCGGCCTACGGCATCCTCACCGCGGTCTTCCAGCACGGCTGGGGCGCCTCGCTCGTCGGCGCCGAGGGGGTCGGCGCGATCATCTCCTGGCTGCCGCTGTTCCTCTTCGTGATCCTCTTCGGACTCTCGATGGACTACCACGTGTTCGTGGTGTCGCGGATCCGTGAGGCCCGGATGCAGGGCCGCACGACCCGGGACGCCATCGCCCACGGAGTGGTGTCGACGGCGGGCGTCGTGACGAGTGCGGCGGTCATCATGGTCGCGGTCTTCGCCATCTTCGGCACCCTGTCCATGCAGTCCATGAAGCAGATGGGCGTCGGCCTCGCCGCCGCCGTACTGATCGATGCCACGATCATCCGCGGGGTGCTGCTCCCGGCGGTCATGGCGCTGCTCGACGAGCGCAACTGGTACATGCCCAGGTGGCTGCGCTGGCTGCCGGACCTGACCCACGACGAGTCGGCCCTGGCCGATGCCGCTCCGGCCGCCGCGCCCGCGGTGCGCGGGGACGACGAGCCGGAGCGCGTCACGGTCTGACCGGCCCAGGGAACAACAACGTCACGGTCCGGCCGCGTCGGACCCGGGCACGGCACGGTCCGGACGCGTCCGGAATCAGGCGGGCAGTTCGGCCTCGATGAGGTCGGCTGCCCGCTTCGTGCCGCCCTCCCCCGCCATCCGTTCCCGTACCCGGGCGAGCTTCTCGGCCACCTCCGGGTCGTCCACCAGGGCGAGCACGGCGGCCCGCAGGGACGCCGCGTCGGCCTCCTCCTTGGGAAGGTGCCTGGCCACACCGAGCGCCTGGAGCATGTCCGCGTTGCCGAACTGGTCGACGGCCTGCGGGACGGCGACCATCGGGGTGCCGGTGGCGAGCCCCTCCTGGCTGCCGCCGGCGCCCGCATGGGTGATGAAGGCGTCCGCCTGCTTGAGTACGGACAACTGCGGTACCCAGGAGTGCACTTCGACGTTCGCCGGTACGTCCCCGAGTGCGGACGGGGCGACATGTGTGCCGATCTGGAGCACGACGTGCCAGCCCGGCAGGTCACCGAAGGCCTTGACGCACTCGCGGTAGAACTCCGGCTCGTCGGTGAACGACGATCCGAGCGACACCAGCAGGACCTTCCCGGCGCCGGCGGGGCGCTTCCACTCGCCCTGGTCGGCACGCTCGCCCTGGCAGGCGCCGACGAAGGTGTACACGCTGTGGTCCACCCGGTCGGCGTGGGGCTGGAGCGCCTCGGGGATCAGGACGACGGCACGGCGCGGCCGGGCGACGAAGTCGTCCGAGGAGACGTCCCCCAGGCCGTTCTCCGCGAGCCAGCCCTCGAAGCGCGCGTAGTAGGCCCGGCCCCGCTCGGTCTCCTTGAGCCCGGCGGTCATCGGCTCGCCGATCTCCTTCTCGTACCCCTCCCACGGGACCAGGTTGGGCCAGAGGGAGACGGCGGGGACGCCCCAGCGGTGGGCGAGGACCCGCGCCGGGTAGGAGGTGATGTCGTGCAGGACCAGGTCCGGTTCGTCGCCGGCGAAGGCCTCGGCGAGCCGGGGAAGAGCCTGCACGGCGTCCTCCAGGAACGGCTCGATGTTGTCGATGAGTTCCGTGCCCCAGTCCTCCGGGTTCTCCTCGGTGGGCAGCACGGAGGTGTAGACGACCGGCTCGGCTCCGGTGGCGGCGACCTTGTCCGCGAAGGAGGCCGGGATGGCGTAGCTGACGCGGTACCCACGGGCGACGAGCTCCCGGATCACTTCCAGGCTCGGGTTCACGTGCCCGTGGGCGGCGATGGAGAACATGGCGATATGGGCGCGCGGGGTCGAAGTCATGTCCGCAAGCGTAAACGAGACGATACGTCTCGTCCAGTCTATTGGGGGTCCGGTTCAGCGCTGGTACCGGGCCAGCACCCGATTCCCGTCCTCGACCAGGCGCTTCTTCAGCTCCTCCGTGTCGATCGCCCCGCTGTAGTACTCCTGGAGTGCGGGGGTGGCGACCTTGTCCTTCCATTCGGGGTAGCCGCGCACCGACTGCGCGGGGGCAGGGCGCAGCGCACGGGCGAGTGCCGTGCCGGTTGCCCAGCCGTTCTCGGCGGTGTGCAGCGCGGGGTCGGCCAGGGCCTTCGTACCGGTCGGCAGCATCCAGTCGCCCCGGGCGAGGCGCACCATGTTCTGCGGGCGCAGCAGGAAGTCGATGAACTGCACGGCCTCCTCCTTGTGGGCGCTGTCCTGCGCCACCGAGAGCGTCTGCGGGCTCACACCCTGGGCGAGCCCGTCGCTGCCGGCCGGGGCGGGCAGGACCGTCCACTCGAAGCCCTCCGGGGCCTGCTCGACGACCTGCTGGCGGTAGGAGAACCCGAGCGGCACCATGGCGTACTTGCCGCCGAAGAAGCCTGGGAGGGTGTCCGAGCCGCTCATGCCGAGCGCGGTGCGGGCGGCGCTGCGGTCGGTGTTGACCTGAGCCTGGACCGTGCCGGGCATGACGTGGTCGCCGTCCTCGAAGCGGATGGCCACCTTGCCGTCCGCCCCGTGGTGGAAGAGCTGCCCCCCGGCGGAGAGGCCGAGGTTGAGGGTGACGGAGACCGGCTCCTTGAGCGGCCAGGCGACTCCGTACCTCCCCTTCTGCGTGAGCTTCCCGGTGATCTGCCGGAACTCCGGCCAGCTCCACGGCTTCTCGGGGGTCGGGATCCGTACCCCCGACGACTCGAGGATCTCGGTGTTGGCGATCAGGACCCGGGGTTCCTGGAGGAACGGCACCCCGTAGACACCGTCGCCGAAAGTGGTGGTCCGCCAGGACTGCCGTGGGATGTCCGCGGCCAGCCGCTCCGGCAGGAGGGTGCGCAGATCGGCGAGGTAGCCGCCGTACGCGAAGTCCGCGAGGTCGTCGGAGGCGTCGTGGATGATGTCGGGCGCCTCACCGCCCTCGAAGGAGGTGAGCAACTGGTCGTGGACGTTGTCCCAGCTCCCCTGGACGTAGTCCACCTGGATGTCGGGGTGGGTCGCGTTCCACTCCCGGACCAGTTGCTTGTTGGCGTCGACGGACTCCTTCTGCCAGGCGAGCGACTGGAAGCTCAGCCGGATCGTGCCGTCGGCGTCCCTGCCGCGGCCGCCGTCGCCCGAACAGCCGCTGAGCAGGAGGACCAACGCGGTGGCAACGGCGGCGGCGGCCCTCGTCACGGTGGGCGCGCGCATCAGTTCTTCACCGCCCCGGCCGTCAGTCCGCCCGTGATCCGCTTCTGGATGACCGCGAAGAGGACGAGGGAGGGGAGGGTGGCGAGGAACGCGGCGGCGGCGAGCGGCCCGAGGTCGGCCGCGCCCTCCGCGCCGAGGAAGTGGGTGAGTACGACCGGCAAGGTCTGCTTCTCCGGTGTCTTGAGCAGGACGAGGGCGAAGAAGAACTCGTTCCATGCGGTGATGAACGCGAAGAGTGCGGTGGCGACGATTCCGGGTGCCAGCAGCGGGGCGGTGACCGAGATCAGGATCCGCACCTTGCCCGCCCCGTCGACGGCGGCGGCCTCCTCCAGTTCGGGCGGCACGGCCCGCACGTAACCGGCCAGCATCCACAGCGCGAAGGGCAGCGACCACACCACGTAGACCATGACCAGCCCCCACAGCGAGTTGATCAGATGCAGGTTCTTGAGCACGAGGAAGAGCGGAATGATCACCAGGACGAACGGGAACGCCTGGCTGACCACGACCCATCCGGTGGCGGCACTGGAGAGCCTGCCCCGGTGGCGGGCCATCACGTACGCCATGGGCGTGGCGATGACCACCGCGATGACTGCCGCCGAGAGCGCGGTGACCAGCGAGTTGGCGGCGGCCCCGAGAAGCGGCTGCTCGTCGAAGGCCTGCCGGAAGTTGTCCAGCGTCGGCGCCTCGGGGATCCACGTGGGATGCAGCGACCCCAGCTCGCGGGGCGGCTTGAACGCGGTCGAGATCAGCCACAGGAACGGGAACGCCAGGAACACGAGGTAGCACAGGAGGGCGGCGTACTGCCCCGCCCGTGCGGTCCGGCCGGTTCGCAGACTCATGCGTCGTCCCCTCCCCTGAGCCGGCCGACGAGATAGAACGCGAGGATCACGGAGATCACCGCGACCATCACGCAGCCCATTGCCGCGGCATAGCCGAACTGCCCGTAACGGAACGCCTCTTCGTAGGCGAAGAGCATGGGAAGCCGGGTTCGCCCTCCCGGACCTCCGCTGGTCAGCACATAGACCAGCGCGAAGGAGTTGAAGTTCCAGATGAAGTTGAGCGCGGTGATCGCGAGCGCCACCGGCTTGAGCGCGGGCCAGGTGACGGTACGGAACCGGCGCCAGGCTCCCGCACCGTCGAGCGCCGCCGCCTCGTGGAGTTCGTGCGGGGTGTTCTGCAGTCCGGCCAGCAGCGCGACGGTGGTCTGCGGCATGCCGGCCCAGATGCCCACGACGATCACCGCGGGCAGGGCGGTCGCGAGTCCGGTGAGCCAGTCCCTGCCGTCGCCGAGGCCGAGGTCGCGGATGGTCTCGTTGAGGATGCCCGCGTCGGGGTTGTAGACGAGGCGCCACATCATGCCGACGACCACCTCGGGCATCGCCCAGGGGATGATCGCCAGCGCTCTGGCCAGCCAGCGCATCCGCAGGTTCGCACCGAGCAGCAGGGCGAGGCCGAGTGCGAGGACGAACTGCGGGACCGTGACGCCGACGGCCCACAGCAGACCGATCCGGAAGGAGTCCCAGAACAGGGTGTCGTGCAGCAGGTCCTGGAAGTTGAGTCCGCCGATCCACTGCGTGGAGCGGGTACGGCCGGACTGGGCGTCGGTGAAGGCCAGCGCGATGCCGTACAGAAGGGGCCCGACACTGAGGATCAGGATCGGTATCAGCGCCGGCAGCACCAGGAACCAGGAAGCCCCGTCCCGTCTGCCCCTTCTACCCTGTCCGTTCCGAGGACCTTCGCGCCCGGACCGCGTCATTGCGGTCGCCAATGTCATGAATACGACCCCTTCACATCATTGGATCGGTTTCATACCTGTATGGCCGATCGGGCGGCCTCCGTCATCGTGCTGACGGGCCGTCCGTTCGTCAAGGTGGCCTGCACGGATGCGAAAATCGGGCCATGGACGAATTGCGTGCGCGCGAGGTACTGACCGCCGCCGGGCTGCCCGGCGGCTCGGAGCTGCTCGCGCTGGGCGAGAACGCGGTGTTCGCCGTGGGCGACCTGGTGGCCAAGGTCGGCCGGGATGCCACGCTGCACCCGGAACTACGGGAACGCGCCGAGCGCGAGACGGCCGTCGCCCAGTGGCTCGCCGCCTCGGGGGTGCCTGCCGTACGGGCCGCGGAACCGGGCGTACGCATGGCCCTGGGTCACCCGGTCACGCTGTGGCACCGGCTCCCCGAGGCCGTACGCCCGACCGAGCCGCAGGATCTGGCTCCCCTGCTCACCCAGGTGCACGCCCTGCCCGCCCCGGAGGGCTTCACGCTGCCGCGGCGGGAGCTGCTCGGCGGCGTCGAGCGCTGGCTGCGGCTCGCCGGCGAGGCGATCGATCCGGCCGACGCCGACTATCTGCGCGGCCGGCGCGACGGCTTCGCGAAGGCCGCCGCCGCACTCGCCCCGCACCTGACGCCGGGCCCCGTCCACGGCGACGCGCTGCCCCGCAACGTCCATGTCGGCCCGGACGGGCCGGTGCTGGTCGATCTGGAGACCTTCTCCGCCGATCTGCGTGAGCACGACCTGGTGGTCCTCGCGCTCTCCCGCGACCGGTACGGCCTGCCCGCGGCGGCGTACGACGCGTTCACCGAGGCCTACGGCTGGGACGTCCGCACCTGGGAAGGCTGCGCGGTCCTGCGCGGCGCCCGCGAAACGGCCAGCTGCGCCTGGGTCTCCCAGCACGCCCCGGACAACCCGAAGGCGCTGGCGGAATTCCGGCGCAGGGTGGCATCGTTGCGCGAGGACGATCCCGAGGTCCGTTGGTTCCCCTTCTGAAACAACCCGGGGGTGCCCGTCCGGTGCCCGGTGATCCTTCCGTACTATGCCTCTTGGCCGTGAGGCCGAACAGGTGCGATTGCAACGGGGGTTGCCCATGGGAACCGGACAAGGCGGCGAGCAGAAGCTCGCGAGCTCGGCGAGCGACAAGAAGCGCGCGTCGACGTACATGGAAGAACACCTGATGCCCGACACCCAGGCAGCCGGCCGCATGGCGGCCGGCGGTGGAGCGGTGCGGACGCCCTTCCTCGCCCCGTCCACGGCTCCCCCGAGCCCCCTCATCAAGCAGGACACCGGGCTGAAGGGCCTCTCCGCCTGGGCCTCGGACCAGGGCGTCTCCGACGCGCTGGGCGCCTGGCAGGGGCAGGCGAACCGGCTGATGGCGCGGTTGCAGCAGGAACTGAACGGGCTGAAGGGTGCGAAGAACATCCTCCACAACCAGGACCTCGCCACCGGCGCCCAGGCGAACTCCATACGGCTCCCCAGCAGTTTCGACGGGATGTGACGGGCACCACCATGACGCTGAACTACCAGGACGTGGTGACGGCCGACCTGTCCTGCCTCGCGGACGTGTCCGGGGCGTGGAAGAAGATGGGCGAGCGCTTCGGTGAGCTGAAGACCAATTACGAGCAGAACGTGCAGGGCGTGCTTGCCAACGGGAACTGGCAGGGCCAGGCCTTCGGCGCCCAGCAGAACAACGCGGCGGCCACGGCCTTCGAGTTCGGGGCGGCGAAGACGGAGGCGCTGGCGATAGCCAGCCTGCTCACGGACGCGCAGACCGAGCTGACCCGCCTGCAGAAGGCGGTCAAGGACCTGGTCGAGGACGCGGAGAAGAAGGAATACAAGGTCGACAGCTCCGGCAAGGCGACCTACGTCGGGTACGACAACCTCTCCACGCAGGAGCGGTTCGCGTTCAACCACGACCCCGATCACGGCCGGCTGCTGGCCGACGCCCGGGTGAAGGCGCAGGGCTGGACCGACGAGATAGCCAAGGCGGTCAAGGCCGTCGACGCCGCCGACCAGAGCGTGAAGCGGGCGCTGTCCCGCGCGACGAGCGATGTCTCCTTCGACGGTATCGGCATCGGCGGGTTCAACACGCAGGCCGAGGGCGATCTGGCCAAGGCCGGCAAGCCCGACCCCAAGCCCGGCAAGAAGGACGGGTGGGTCGCCGAGGGCGAGTCCGAGGCCTCCGGACCGGGGGTCGGGACGGACGCGAGCGGTCCGAACATCGGTAAGGGGAAGCTGGCCGAGGCCGAGGCGCACGCCGACCTAGGCCGCGCCAAGGCGGAGGGCTCGCTGACCAACGGTCCGTTCAAGCTGGCCGGAGAAGCCGAAGCCTATGCGGGGGCCAAGGCCTCGGCGGCCGCCGGCATCACCAATGAGGGCGCCCAGGCCGAGGCCGGTGCCTTCGCGGGCGGCGAGGCTTCGGCCAACGGCACCGCCGACGCCGGCCCCGTCGGGGTGTACGGACGGGCGGAGGCCATGGCGGGCGCCGAGGCCGGTGTCAACGCGCAAGCGGGCCTGGACGGGGTGAACGTGGGCGCCGAGGCCTTCGCCGGTGCGAAGGGCAGTGTCGGCGCGGGCGCGGACATCGGTGGAATCGGCGCGGGTGTCACGGCCGAGGGCTGGGCCGGTCCCGGCGCGGAGGCCAGTCTGAACGCCAGCAAGGACGCCAACGGCGTATGGCACTTCGGCCCGAAGGTGGGCCTCTCCCCCGGCCTCGGTGGCGCCGTGGGCTTCGAGTTCACCGTCGACCCGGGGAAGGTCGTCGATACCGTGGGCGATGCGGCCGGGGCCGTGGGAGACGCGGCGAACTGGGTAGGCGACGGGATCGGCAGCATTTTCTGACACTCGCACCCGCGGACCCGCTGCCGTAAGCACACCGTTGCCGTAAGGAGAGACCGGGATGACCACCACCCTGCCCGTACCGATCGCGTTCGAACTGCCGGACGGCTGGCGCGCCACACCACCGGACGGAGTGGGCGCGTCGGGCTCGGCGTTCGTCGCGCTGCACCCGCATCCGGACGAGGGGTTCACCGCGAACATCACGATCGACGGCGAGTTCCGCCCGGACGAGGCGACGCTCCCCGAGATCGCCGACGAATCGGTGGAGAATCTTCGCCGGTCCGCCGCGTCGGTCGAGGTCGTGGAACGCCGCGAGGTCGGTTCCGAGGACGCTCCGGGCCTCACCCAGACCCTGGCCGTCTCGGCCGTCGCCGGCGGCTCGCTCCGCGACTTGGTGCAGTCGCAGGTCTATCTGTCCCTACTGGACGTCACGGATCCGAGCAAGCGGGCGGTGATCCGTCTGATCCTGACGGTGACCGCGTCCCAGCACCTCGCCGTCCTGGAGGACTTCCGGGACTTCGTGCGCACGGTCCGCCCGGACACCGACGCGGCTTCCTAGGGCGTCCCACCGGGACGGCCCCTCCTTGCACCCGCAATCCGACCCCTCATAGGTTGACCTCATGGGATTCTTCGACATGCTGACCGGAACCAAGCGCCCCGAGGACGGGGTCGTGCCACGACCGGCCGAGGAGTTGCGGGCAGCCCTGCTCGGTCTGAACGCGCCCGATGTCCCTTACATCATCAGCGACGGCGCGGCGCACGGCGCCGATCTGGTGGCGGAGTGGCGGATCGCCGAGCCCGCCTGGCAGACCTTCTTCATCGGGTCCCAGCTCACGCACGCCATCCGGATCCGGATGCGCCTGGCCGAGGACGTCCCCGAGGTGCGTGCCATCGAGGAGCAGTGGGAGGTCACCCGCGTCGGGAATCCCCCGCGGCTCCAGACCTCGGCGGAGTACGGGCGCGGCGCGGGCAGGACCGTCTCCCGCCGGTGGTCGCTCCAACGCGGGGAGAACGGCCGCCTCGAAGCGACGGAGACGTTCAGCTTCGACAGCGCACAGCTGACCGGCCCCCTGCGGAACACCGCCGTCGAAGCGGGCTGGACCTGGCGCGGAGTGATCTTCGGCAAGCTCTGAGCGGGCGGCCGTCGGCATCTCCGGCGACCTCCCGGCAGTACGGTGCCGCGTATGATTCCGGCATCTTCCTCTCTTGATCACCCGGAATGGATTCCCCCCATGCCCATAGCCCGCCTGACCACAGCAGCGACATGGAGCCTCTCCGCCGCGGCAGCCGGCGTGCTGCTCGTCGGCTGCTCGGGGTCGGTCAGCGTCGGAAGCTCCGATCCGAAGCTGTCCTCGGACAAGCTGGCGGACACGGTCGCCGAGAAGCTCGCCAGTACGACGGGCCAGCCGAAGCCGGACATCACCTGCCCCGAGGACCTCGCCGGGAAGGTCGGCACCACCACCCGCTGCACGCTCACGGCGAAGGACGGCAGCACGCTGGGTGTGTCGGTCAAGGTCACCTCGGTCGAGGGCAAGCAGATCAACTTCGACATCAAGGCCGACGACACGGCTTCTCCGGCCACGAACTGACCTCCGGCCCTCCGCGGCCACGCGTCGGGTCGTTCACACCGGCGAACAGGCTCTCTCCCGGACAGCGGTGACCGCCGGAGTCATCGCATCCGGGGGATGAGCGGCCAGGCCGGTTCGACGACCGCCGCGGGATCCGCGGTGCGCCGCAGATAGGCCTGCAGGGACAGCGACTGCTCGGCCGCCGCGTGCACCTGGAGGCCGTGCAGGTCCTCCAGCGGCATCACTCCGACGGGTTCGTGCTTCTCCCCCATGCGTCGCACCACGCGGGCGGCGGCCACGGCGTCCGCCCTCGCGTCGTGCGCGTCGTCGAGCGACACCCCGTAGTGGGCGCACAGCGCGTGGAGGGCCCGCTTCCCCTTCCGGTACTTGTCGACGTGCTTGTCGATCACCAACGGATCGATGACGGGTGAGGGTGCGTCGCCCAGCCGCTCGCTGACCGACTCGACCCCGTACCGCAGGCACTCACGGTCGAGCAGGGACAGGTCGTAGCGCGCGTTCATCACCACCAGCGGCGTCCCCGAGCGCAGCCCGTCGGCGACCGCCCGGGTGATCTCCTCGATCGCGGAGGCGGCCGGCAGCCCGTGCTCCCGGGCGCGTTCCGTCGAGATGCCGTGGATCGCCGATGCCTGCTCGGGTATGGCCACACCGGGATTCAGCAGCCAGGTCCGCTCCTCGGAGACGGATCCGTCCGCCTCCAGCCGGACGACCGCTGCCGTCACGATCCGGTCGGTCTCGACATCCGTCCCCGTGGTCTCCAGGTCGAACGACATCAACGGGCCGCTGATCCAGCTCATCCCGTACCTCCTTCAGTGGTGCTTTCCCCCAAGTGACGACCACCTTCGCACGCACCACTGACAACGCGGGTGGAGCGTCAGGAGACCGGCCTGGAGTCCGTCCACACCGACTCGAACTCCTCGCGGTACGTCTCGAAGAGGCCGTGCTCGCTGTCCTGCCCCGCCCGGACGACCGCGCGCCCGCCGCCCCGCAGCACCAGCACGGGCGCCTCCATGCCGCGTGCGCGCCGCAGATACGGCTGGACGACCCCCACGGCGTCCGGCCCGTCGCCGTCCACCAGGTAGGCCGTGAAGCGCGGCGTCTCGTCGAAGACATGGATCTGGAAGGCGCCCGGATCGCGGAGCTTGGAGCGGACCCGGCGCATGTGGAGGATGTTCATCTCCACGGAGCGGCTCAGCTCGCCCTTCTTGAGGCCCAGTTCCCGCTCCCGGCGCTTGACCGCGCTGCTCGCCGGGTTGATGAACAGCAGCCGGACCCGGCAGCCCGACTCGGCGAGGCGGACCAGCCTGCGCCCCGAGAAGTTCTGCACGAGCAGGTTGAGCCCTATGCCGATCGCGTCCAGCCGTCGTGCGCCGCCGAACAGGTCCTCGGCGGGCAGCTGGCGCTGGAGCCGCACCCGGTCCGGGTGGACGGAGACGACGTCGGCGTACCGGTCGCCGACCAGCTCCTCGACGGCGTCGACGGGCAGCCGGTCGGCGGACGGGACCGCCGCGCCGCTGCCGAGGATCTCCAGGAGCCGGGCGGAGGCGCGTTCCGCCTGGGCCAGGACCGCCTCGTTCAGCGCCCGGTTGCGGGAGACGACGTTGCGCGCCACCTCCAGCTCGTCCAGCGCGAGCTCCACCTCGCGGCGGTCGTCGAAGTACGGCTCGAAGCAGGGCCAGTGCTGGACCATCAGCTCACGCAGCTGCGGCAGCGTGAGGAAGCTGAGGACGTTGTCGTCGGCCGGGTCGAGCAGATAGCCCTTGCGGCGCGAGACCTCGCGAACCGCGACGGCGCGCTGCACCCACTCCTGCCCGGCGGGTCCCGCCGCGGCCACCACCCAGTCCTCGCCGTGCACCGGCTCGTAGATCGGCCGGATCACGGCGGCGACGACGGCACGCAGCCGCTGTTCCACCAGATTCAGCCAGATGTACGCCCGCCCGGCGCGCTGCGCCCGTGTGCGCACCTCGTTCCAGGCGTCCGCGCCCCAGTCCAGTTCCGCACCGATCTCCATGGGCTGCGCCAGGGACACCGCCCCTGGCGGGGCATCGGTCGATTCCCCCTCGTGACCTGCGTCACCTGGGGGCAGCTCGAACCCGCCCGAGCTCACCCGCGTACCGCCTTCCACTCCCCCACCAACGATCAAGGAAGGGTACTCCGGGACCGGGAGCCGGTGCAGCCGGATGCACAGGCTCCTTACTCAACTCCCCTATGCCGCAGGCTTGTTCCTTGTGAAAGGATTGGGCGGAGTGAGGCGATTCATAGGGGTTAGGCACCCCCGCGCATGCCGCATACCGGACGGGAGCGGCTGCCTGTTACCCACGGTCCCTGTACGGGCGACGCCGAAGTGTCCGAAGTTGACCGGTCCGGCGGGGCACGGGCCGACCGGACCCGGCCGCACCGGTCGACGTACTAGGTAGGCGCACTTCTTTCGGGGAGTATTCGGGTCAAGAAGCCCGCAGCACCCGGATCAGAAGTGGAAGAGTCCTATCTATGCAGGTCTGGCCGGGACAGGCGTATCCCCTCGGTGCCACGTACGACGGCGCCGGGACCAACTTCGCGGTCTTCTCGGAGGCCGCCGACCGAATCGAGTTGTGCCTGCTGCACGACGACGGTTCAGAAACGGCGGTGGAACTCCGCGAGACCGATGCCTTCGTCCGTCACGCCTACCTGCCCGGAGTGATGCCGGGTCAGCGGTACGGCTTCCGGGTGCACGGCCCGTACGAGCCGCAGCGCGGGCAGCGCTGCAATTCGGCGAAGCTGCTTCTCGATCCGTACGCGCGTGCGATCTCCGGGCAGATCAAGTGGGGCGAGGCGGTGTACGGCTACCCCTTCGGCCGGCCCGACGCGCGCAATGACCTGGACTCCGCGCCGCACATGATGAGCTCCGTGGTGGTGAACCCGTACTTCGACTGGGGCGACGACCGCCGTCCCCGCACCGACTACCACCGCACGGTGATCTACGAGGCCCATGTGAAGGGCCTGACGATGCTTCACCCGGGCCTGCCCGAGGAGCTGCGCGGCACCTACGCCGGGCTCGCCCACCCGGAGATCATCGCCCACCTCACCGAGCTCGGTGTCACGGCGATCGAGCTGATGCCGGTGCACCAGTTCGTCCAGGACCACCGCCTCGCCGACGCCGGCCTCGCCAACTACTGGGGCTACAACACCATCGGGTTCTTCGCCCCGCACAACGCGTACGCCTCCTGGGGCGACCGCGGCGAGCAGGTGCTCGAGTTCAAACAAGCCGTGCGGGCACTTCACCAGGCCGGCATCGAGGTGATCCTCGACGTCGTCTACAACCACACCGCCGAGGGCAACCACCTGGGGCCGACGCTCTCGTTCCGGGGTCTGGACAACGCCTCGTACTACCGGCTGGCCGACGACCAGCGGTACTACATGGACACCACGGGCACCGGGAACTCCCTGCTGATGCGGTCGCCGCACGTCCTGCAGCTGATCATGGACTCCCTGCGGTACTGGGTGACCGAGATGCATGTGGACGGCTTCCGCTTCGATCTCGCCGCGACGCTGGCACGCCAGTTCCACGAGGTGGACCGGCTGTCGTCGTTCTTCGACCTGGTGCAGCAGGATCCGGTGGTCAGCCAGGTGAAGCTGATCGCCGAGCCGTGGGACGTGGGCGAGGGCGGCTACCAGGTGGGCAACTTCCCGCCGCTGTGGACCGAGTGGAACGGCAAGTACCGCGACACGGTGCGGGACCTGTGGCGGGGCGAGCCCCGGACGCTCGCCGAGTTCGCGGGGCGGCTCACCGGGTCCTCCGACCTGTACCAGGACGACGGCAGACGCCCTCTGGCCTCCATCAACTTCACCACCTGCCACGACGGCTTCACGCTGAACGACCTGGTCTCGTACAACGACAAGCGCAACGACGCGAACGGCGAGGGCAACCGGGACGGCGAGAGCCACAACCGCTCCTGGAACTGCGGTGCGGAGGGCGAGACGGAGGACAAGGAGGTCCAGGAGCTGCGCAGCCGTCAGATGCGCAACTTCATCGCCACGCTGATGCTCTCCCAGGGCGTCCCGATGCTCAGCCACGGCGACGAGTTCGCCCGCACCCAGCTGGGCAACAACAACGCCTACTGCCAGGACAACGAGCTCTCGTGGGTCCACTGGCCCGATCCGGCCGCCGCGGTCGCGCAGGACGGCGACGGAGACGGTGCGGGCACCGGCGGCACGGACACGAGTCTGCTGGAGTTCACCCGGTCCATGGTCTGGCTGCGCCGGGACCACCCGGTCTTCCGACGCAGGCGCTTCTTCCACGGCCGCCCGGTGGAGGGAACGCACGACGAGCTCTCCGACATCGCCTGGTTCACCCCCAGGGGTGAGGAGATGACGCAGCGGGACTGGCAGGCCGCGCACGCCAAGGCCATGACGGTCTTCCTGAACGGCCATGCGATCTCGGAGCCGGGACCGCGCGGCGAGCGGATCTCCGACGACTCGTTCCTGCTGATGTTCAACGCGGGCGCCGACACCCTGGAATTCGCCGTTCCGATGAACCACGGGAGGCAGTGGCAGGTCGTCGTGGACACGGGCATCCCGGACGGAGTGGCGCCGGGCGCGGGTCCCAAGGTGTCCGCGGGTGACCGGGTGACGCTCATCGGGCGCAGCCTGACGGTGCTCAAGCGCCCGGCGTAGGCCAATGGTGTGCCCGGGGCGACTCGGGCACCGCCGGTGGAGCCCTGGTACGTGGTCGGGTGACACAGATGCCGTCAGGCTGGGTACGTACGTGTCCATGACGCCCACCGCCACGTACCGGCTCCAGCTCCAACCGGACTTCCCGTTCGCCGCAGCCGGACAAGCCGTGCCGTACATCGCCGCGCTCGGCGTCTCCCATCTGCATCTGTCCCCCGTCCTGGAGGCCGTGCCCGGCTCCGGGCACGGCTACGACGTCGTCGACCACGGCCGGGTGCGGGCCGAGCTCGGCGGGGAGGAGGGGCTGCGGCAGCTGGCCGCCACGGCCCGCGCGCACGGTCTCGGGCTGATCCTGGACATCGTGCCCAATCACATGGCCGCCTCGCCCAGGCACAACCGGCAGCTGTGGGAGGTCCTGCGGGAGGGACCGCTGTCGCCGTACGCCCACTGGTTCGACATCGACTGGGCGGCGGGCGGCGGCAAGGTGCTGCTGCCCGTGCTCGCGGGGCGGATCGGCGACGAAGCGGGCCGCTTCGAGGTCGGCGCCCGCGACGACGGCTCACCGGTGCTGCGCTACGGCGACCAGGAGTTCCCGCTGCGCGAGGGCACCGCGGACCTGCCCCTGCCGGAGCTCCTTGCCGCCCAGCACTACCGGCTCGCCTGGTGGCGACTGGCCCGTACGGAACTCAACTACCGGCGGTTCTTCACCATCTCCGACCTGATCGGCGTCCGTGTCGAGCACCCGGAGGTCTTCGCCGCCACCCACGGCAAGGTCCTCGAACTGGTCGGTGACGGGGTCCTCGACGGTCTGCGCATCGACCATCCGGACGGCCTCGCCGACCCCGCCGCGTACCTGGAGCGGCTCAGCGGGGCGACCGGCGGGCGGTGGACCGTGGTCGAGAAGATCCTCACCGGCTCCGAACCCCTGCCCGCCGGCTGGGCGGTCGCGGGGACGACCGGCTACGACGCGCTGCACCGGATCGACGGTCTGTTCACCGACCCGATGGGCGCGGCGGACCTGCTCGGCCGCTACCGCGACTTCGCGGGCCCGCCCGGCGACCGCGGCGGCTACTGGACCGCGACCGTCCGCCGGGCGGCGTACCGCGTCGTCACCCATGAGCTCGCCGCGGAGACGGAGTGGCTGACCCGCCTCGCCGTGCAGGCGTGCGCAGGGGACCCCGCACTCGTGGACCACGCGCCGTGGGCCCTGCACACGGCGGTGCGCGAGCTGCTCGTCCGGGTCCCGGTCTACCGTCCGTACGTCACGGCGGGCGGCCCGCTCACGGAGGTCGCGGAGTCAGCCCTTCCGGCGGAGGCGGTCCAGGACGCCAAGGCGGTCTTCTCCGTACCGCAGGAGGCGGCGGCCGTGGACGTGGTGCGGGACCTGGCGCTGGGCCGGCTCGGCGACGGGCCGGAGCACACGGCCTTCTGCGCCCGGTTCGCGCAGACGGCGTCCGCGCTGCACGCCAAGTCGGTGGAGGACACCGCGTTCTACCGCTACGTTCCGCTGATCTCGGCGACCGAGGTGGGGGGCGATCCCGGCCGTCCGGCGGTGAGCCCCGAGGAGTTCCACGCCTTCTGCGCCCGGCTGTCCCGCGACTGGCCGGCCACCGGCACGGTACTCACCACGCACGACACCAAGCGCAGCGGGGACGTACGGGCCCGGATCGCGGTCCTGTCGGAGTGCCCCGAGCGGTGGGCCTCGCTGGTGGCGCAGCTGGCCCGGGCGACGACCGTGTCCGCGCCGGACCCTCAGCTGGCCTGGCAGGCCTGGCAGTCGGCGTACGGCTGCGCGGGCCTGCCGACCGGGGAGATGGCGGGACGGCTGGAGCCCGCGCTGCTGAAGTCCGTACGTGAGGCGGGCCTGTTCACCAGCTGGACGGAGCCGGATCCGGCGTACGAGCATGCGGTGAGCGAGTTCGTCGCGGCGGGTCCGGGCGCCGACACGGGTCAGGCACGGGCGATGATGACGCGGTTCGCCGACACCCTCGCACCCTTCGTGCGCGCCAACGTGCTGGGCGCTGCGCTGGTGCATCTGACGATGCCGGGCGTGCCCGATCTGTACCAGGGCACGGAGCGGGAGTACATCGCCCTGGTCGACCCCGACAACCGCCGGCCGTTCAGCCGGCCTCCGGCCGACGTGCCCGACGAGAAGGCCGGTCTGACCGTGGCGGCGCTGGGGCTGCGGCGGGAGCGGCCCGGGCTCTTCGGCGAGTCGGGCACGTACGCCCCGCTGGCGGCACACGGGCCGGCCGCCGCCCATTGTCTGGCGTTCTGCCGCTCGGGCGAGGCCGTCACGGCGGTGACCAGGCTCTCGCTGAGGCTCGAGGAGGAGGGCGGCTGGGGCGATACGGCGCTGACGCTGCCCGACGAGGGTCCGTGGCACGACCTGCTGTCCCCCGGCCGGGAGTTCACGGGAACCGAGGTCGCGGTGGCCGAACTCTTCGCCGAGCGGCCGGTGGCGCTTCTCGTGAAGGCGGAAGGGGGAGAGTCGTCCCCGGACGCCGGCTGAGCCGCGCCTCTCCTCAGGCCGGGGGTCCGGGCAGGGGGGCGGAGAGCCGGAAGGTCATCCGGCCGAAGCTCACCTGGTCGCCGTCGCGCACGGCGGCCGATCCGATGACCCGCTGACCGTTGACACAGGTGCCGTTCGTCGACCCGAGGTCGCGCAGGATCCACCGGCTGCCGTGCGCGGTCAGTTCGGCGTGCAGTCGCGACACCGTCTCGTGGCTGAGCCGCAGTCCGTTGCCCGGGTCCCGGCCGATACGCAGCGGGTGCGGCCCCGGCACGGGCAGCAGCAGTTTGGGCAGCCGCTCGGACTGCCAGGCCCTGCGCACCCCCGCGGGGAACGCGGAGACACCGCCCACCGCGCGGAAGAGCCTGCGGGACCAGCGCCCGCGGGTCTCCAGGTCGGAGGTGAGCGCCGCCAGCTCCTCGGAGCGCCGTGCTGTCAGGGCCAGTTCCATGCGTCGCAGGAAGGTGTCGTGGGACAGCTTCCCCTGCGCCGCGCCGTCTCTGAGCACCCCGAGGACACGGTCGCGCTGGGCGTCGGACAGCCGCGCGGGGTACGTGTAGGGCTCGAAGGAGGACGTCACGGTACCGATTGTCGGGCCGAGAGGCCTGGGGTGTCCAGAAGGAGCCCGGTTCCGGCCGTTCTGACCTGCGGGGCGGCGGATAAATACCGCACACCGGCCGCACGGATCTTGTTATCGTCACCCGTTGCCGTCGACGGCGGCCTCGACCGTACCCAGGAGCGTTTGTGACCCTTGCCCCATCGGAACTGACCATTCGTCCGCTCACCGGAGCGGACGAGCTCGGTCTCTTCTGCCGTCTTCCGTACGTCCTCGACCACGAGCTCGCCGACGACCTCGCCACCGGCCGCCGCCGCCCCGAGTGGATGTGGGTCGCCCTGCGGGGCGACCGCCTCGTGGCCCGGATCGCCTGGTGGACGGGCCAGGACGGGGGCGCCCCGCAGTTCCTGGACTTCTTCGACCTGGACGACACCCTGCCGGAGCCGGAGCGCGGTGAGATCGGGCTGAAGCTGCTGGAGACGGCGACCGCCGCGGTCGTGCCCGCCGGGGCCGTCCGGCCCGAGTACGGCCGCTACATCCCGCCGGACTGGCGCGAGGACCCCGCGGCGCGCGATGCCGTCGAGGCCCGGATGCGGGTCATGGAGGCGAGCGGCGCGCGGATGCTGGTCGAGCGGCTCCGGCTGGAGTGGCGCTCGGGCACGCCCGTGCCCCAGGACACGGGCCGGCTGGTGTTCCGCCAGGTCACCGGACGCGAGGACCTCGTGGCCCTGATGACCCCGGTGATGGCAGGCACCCTGGACGCCCACGGCCAGGCGGACCTGGCGTCAGGCCTGAGTGCCCGTGAGGCCGCGGAGAAGCAGTACGACGAGGAGTTCGCGGGTCTCAGGACTCCGCAGGAGTGGTGGCGTATCGCCGAGCTGCCGGACGGCGGGCCGGTCGGTTTCGTCATTCCGGCCCGCAACAACTACCACCCCATGATCGCGTACATCGGGGTACTGCCGGCGCACCGCGGGCACGGATACATCGACGACATCCTGGCCGAGGGCACCCGGGTGCTCGCCGCGCAGGACGTGGAGCGCATCAGGGCGAGTACCGACCTCGGGAACGTCCCGATGGCGAAGTCGTTCGAGCGCCTGGGCTACGTCAACTTCGAGCGCTCCTTCGACATGGTGTGGGACTGACGTAAAACGGGTGGACGAGGGGACTCGGGGGCCGTACCGTCGGTGCGGAACCCAGGTCCCGGATGCGGAAGGAGGCGAGTCGGATGCGTACAGCTTCGTTCCCGCGCTCCCGTCCCGTCCGCAGGGCGGTGTCGGACTCGGTCTGACCGGGAGCGCACCACGCTTCTCGTCACGAGTCCCGGAGGACACACCCATGACCGATACGGTCATCCGCGCGCTCACCCAGAGCGACGCACACCTTTTCGATTCCCTGCAGGATCCCCGCCTCGTCGGCCGCGCCGCGTTCGGCCACCGCTACGCCACCGTTCACGACGGCGGCGAGTACCGCCCCGAGTGGACGTGGGTCGCTCTGCGCGACGGCGTCGTCGTCGCCAGGGCGGCCTGGTGGGGCGGCCCCGACGACACCGAGCCCGTGCTGATCAACTACTTCGACTTCGCCGAGGGCGAGGAGAAGGCCGCCGCCGAACTGCTGCGCCGTGCGCCGTGGTCGGTCGAGTACGAGCTGATCGTGCCGGCCGGCTGGCGGGACGCCCCCGAGGTGCGGGCGGCGGCCGGGGCACGGATCGCCGCGGCCGAGGCGGCCGGCATGAAGCTGCTGGTCGAGCGCTACCGCTACGAATGGACGCCCGGGGACGGTCTGCCCGAGCGGCCCGGCCGGCTCGAATTCCGGGAGGAGCCGGACGACGCGGTGATCCTGGACGTCCTGCGGCGGGTCCATTCCGTGACGCTGGACGCCCATGCCCGGCGTGCCATCGAGGGCCCGGGCGGCCTGGAGCAGGCCGCCCGGGAGGAGCTCGACTTCTTCAACTGGTGCCCCTCGCCGCGCTCCTGGTGGCAGCTCGCCCACACCCGGGACGGCGAGCTCGCCGGAATCCACGTTCCGGCGCGCAATCCGGGCGGGCCGTGCGTCGGCTTCATCGGGGTCGTGCCCGAGGCGCGCGGTCACGGCTACGGCTACGACCTGCTCGTGGAGACCACGCACTTCCTGGCCGGCCAGGGTGCGACGTCGGTCGCGGGCGCGACCGACCGGGGCAACACGCCGATGGCTGCCGCGTTCTCGCGGGCCGGCCACCGCATCGTGCAGGAGCGCGTCCACCTGGTGTGAGCCGCCCTGGCCGCCGGGGCGTCAGCCCGTCCCGGCGGCGCGCTGGGCGCTGATCACGTCGCGGTACCAGGCGTACGACTGCTTGGGAGTGCGCCGCAGCGTCTCGTAGTCGATGTGGACCAGGCCGAACCGCTTGCTGGCGCCCTCGGTCCACTCCACGTTGTCCGTCAGCGACCAGGTGAAGTAGCCGCGCACGTCGACGCCCGCGTCGATGGCCGTACGCAGCGCCCCCAGGTGTCCTTCCAGGAAGGCGATGCGCCGGCCGTCGGCGACGGGTTCGTCGACCGCGCAGCCGTTCTCCGTGATGTAGACGGGCGGCAGCCGGTCGCCGAAGCGGCTCTGCAGCTCGCCGAGCGTCTCGGCGAGCCCCTCGGGGACGACGGGCCAGCCGAAGTCGGTCGTGTCGTACCCCTCGATCTCCCTGATTCCGAAGGGGAGTTCGGACGGCATCGTGTAGCCGGAGAAGGAGTCCAGCGCCTCGGGCCTGGGGGCGCCCACGAGGGTGGGGTTGTAGTAGTTCACCCCGTACCAGTCGAGCGGCGTCGAGATCACCTTCAGGTCGTCCTCGACCGGGCCCGGCATCAGGGCGGCGAAGCCCTCGTCGGGGTAGCGGCCGGTGAGGACCGGGTCGGCGAACAGCCAGTTGGTGAGGGTGTCGTAGAGCTCCGCCCCCATGCGGTCCTCCTCGGACTCCCCCGCGGTCCACACGGGCGTGTGGGAGAGGGCGATGCCGATGTTGTCGGCGCCCGCGGCGCGCAGGGCCCGTACGGCCAGCCCGTGGGCCAGCAGTTGGTGGTGGGCGGCGGGCAGCGCGTCGAACAGGAGGGTGCGCCCGGGCGCGTGCTCGCCGAGCGCGTAGCCGAGCATCGTGACCTCGGCCGGCTCGTTGATGGTGATCCACATGGGTACGCGGTCGGCGAGGCGCTCCGCGACGATTCCCGCGTACTCGGCGAAGCGGTAGGCGGTGTCCCGGTTGAGCCAGCCGCCGGCCTCGTCCAGCGGGAGCGGGGTGTCCCAGTGGTAGAGCGTCGGGGCGGGGGTGATGCCGTGGGCGCAGAGTTCGTCGACGAGCCGGTCGTAGAAGTCCAGCCCCGCGGGGTTGAGCGCGCCGCTGCCGCCCGGCACGACGCGGGGCCAGCTGATGGAGAAGCGGAAGGCGTCCGCGCCGAGTCCGGCGAGCAGGGCGACGTCCTCGCGGTAGTGCTCGTGGAAGCCGGTACCGCGGGTGGTGTCGGTGCCGTCCTTGATGCGGCCGGGTTGCGCGGCGAAGGCGTCCCAGCCGGAGGGCCCCTTGCCGTCGGCGTCGAACGCTCCTTCGGTCTGGAAAGCGGACGCGGAGGCTCCCCAGAGGAATCCGGGTGGGAACGTCGGCACGGTCATCTCGGCCTCCAGCAGCCGTAAGGGGGACCTTGGATTACTGCCCGGGTTCCCTACGTATGAGCAGAACCCGGTAGGGCAATGATCAGGACCAGACCCTAATCGCCGACAAGGGGCTCACTCCAGTCTCCCGGGGCCCCGAGTGCGACTTCGGCCGATCATTGGGCCCGTTGCAGGGCATCCGGTTCATGGACGAGGAGTGGTGAATGCAGTTCGAGGTGTGGGCCCCGCGAACCGAGTCGGCCGTGCTGCGGACCGCGGGCGGACTGCAGCCCATGGAGCGCGATCCGCTGCGGGAGGGCTGGTGGACGGCCGAGGCCGAGGCGGCCGACGGTGACCGCTACGGCTTCGTGCTCGACGACGGTCCCGTGCTCCCCGATCCGCGTTCGCGCCGCCAGCCGGACGGTCCCGACGGCGAGAGCGCGGTCGTGGACCCGGCCGCGTACGCCTGGCGCAACGAGTGGGCCGGGCGCGGGCTGCCGGGCGCCGTCCTGTACGAGCTGCACATCGGTACGTTCACGCAGGCCGGTACGTTCGACGCCGCGGCCGAGCGCCTCGGGCATCTCGTGGAGCTCGGTGTCACCCATGTGTCGCTGATGCCCGTCTGCCCCTTCCCCGGAACCCATGGCTGGGGGTACGAGGGGGTGTCGCTGTGGGCCGTGCACGAGCCGTACGGCGGCCCGGACGGACTGAAGCGCTTTGTCGACACGGCGCACGGCCTGGGTCTCGCGGTCGTCCTGGACGTGGTCCACAACCACCTCGGCCCCTCGGGCAACTACCTCCCGGCCTTCGGCCCGTACTTCACCGACACGCACCACACGCCCTGGGGCTCGGCCGTCAACCTCGACGCCCCGGGCTCGGACGAGGTCCGCTCGTACCTGCTGGGGAGCGCGCTGGCCTGGCTGCGGGACTACCGGCTCGACGGGCTGCGGCTGGACGCCGTCCACGCACTGGCCGACGGCCGGGCGCTCACCTTCCTGGAGGAGCTGTCCGGGGCCGTCGACGCCCTGGCCGCCGAGCTCGGCCGGCCGCTCTCCCTGATCGCCGAGTCCGACCTCTGCGATCCGCGCACGACCACCCCGCGCGAGGAGGGCGGCCTCGGGCTGCACGCCCAGTGGAACGACGACTTCCACCACTGTCTGCACACCGCGCTCACCGGCGAGTCCACGGGCTACTACGCCGACTTCGCCACCGCCCCGCTGGCCGCCCTCGCCAAGACCGTCACCGGTGCGTTCTTCCACAACGGTACGTACTCGAGCTTCCGGGGCCGTACGCACGGCCGTCCCGTCGACGTCACCCGCACCCCCGCCCACCGCTTCGTCGGCTACGCCCAGACCCACGACCAGATCGGCAACCGGGCCCTCGGCGACCGGCTCGCCGCCACCCTCTCCCCCGGGCTCCAGGCCTGCGCGGCGGCCCTCGTGCTCACCGGCCCCTTCACCCCGATGCTCTTCATGGGTGAGGAGTGGGGCGCCCGTACACCGTGGCAGTTCTTCACCGACCACACCGACCCGGAGCTCGCCCGGGCCGTACGCGACGGCAGGCGGCGTGAGTTCGCGGCGCACGGCTGGGCCCAGGAGGACATCCCCGACCCGCAGGACCCGCTCACCCGTGCCCGCTCCTGCCTCGACTGGAGCGAACCCGAGCGCGAACCGCACGCCCGCATCCAGGCCTGGTACCGCGAGCTGATCGCGCTGCGCGGGGCCATGCCCGACCTCTCCGATCCCGATCTGGCGTCCGTCCGGACGGCGTACGACGAGGAGGCGCGCTGGCTGGCGTTCCGCAGGGGCGATCTGCGGGTCGCGGTCAACCTCTCGGGGAAGCCGGCCACCATTCCGCTGGGCGGCGGCCGTCACCGCACCGGCGGGGGCAGGGTGCTGGCCGCCTGGGATCCGGTCGACGCACCGGGCGGCGACGGGCTGCTGCACCTGCCGCCGGAGTCATGTGTGGTTCTGGCCGACGACTGAACAAGCCCCTTGTCTTCGGGTGCACTTCAACTCGTAGCTTCACCACTGAGCAACGGGAACAAGCGAAGGGGACCCAATGAAGCAGCGATTCCTCGGCCGTTCGGGGCTGCGCGTCAGTGAGCTCTGCCTGGGGGCCATGACCTTCGGCCAGGACACCGACGAGGCGAGCGCCCACCGGATCCTGGATGTCTTCACGGAGGCGGGCGGGACGTTCATCGACACCGCGGACGTCTACCACCGCGGTGTCTCCGAGGAGATCGTCGGCCGCTGGCTGAAGGGCCGCAGGCGGGACGATCTCGTCGTCGCCACCAAGGTGTTCGGAACGATGGGCGAGGCGCCCAACGCGGGCGGGCTGAGCCGGAAGCACATCGTGTCGGCCGTGGAGGCGAGCCTGCGGCGGCTCGGCACGGAGTACATCGACCTCTACCAGACCCATGTGTGGGACGCCACGACGCCCGTCGAGGAGACCCTCTCGACGCTCGACACCCTGGTGACGTCGGGAAAGGTGCGCTATCTCGGCGCGAGCAACCTCTCCGCCTCCCAGCTCCAGCGCGCGCAGGACCTGGCCGGGCGGAACGGCTGGGAGCGCTACGTGAGCCTCCAGCCGCTCTACAACCTGCTGGCCCGCGAGCTGGAGTGGGAGCTCGTCCCGGTGAGCCTCGCGGAGGGCGTCGGCATCATCCCGTGGAGCCCGCTCCAGGGCGGCTGGCTGACCGGGAAGTACCGGCGGGGCATGACGGCCGCGGCGCCCGGCACCCGCGAGGCCCGCTACCAGGAGGAGCTGGGCCGCGAGGCCTGGCGGGAGCGGGACAACGAGGAGACCTGGCGGGTCGTCGAAGCGCTGGTGGCGGTCGCCGAGGAGGCGGGGCGCACCCCCGCACAGGTGGCGCTGCGCTGGCTCCTCGGCCGCCCCGGCGTGACCGCACCGATCATCGGGGCCCGCACGGTCGAGCAGCTGACCGACAATCTGGGCGCCGTGGGCTGGGACCTGACGCCGGATCAGGAGACGCGGCTGGACGAGGCCGGCGCGCGTCCGCTGCCCTACCCGTACGACGTGCTGCACCGCTTCCGCGACCGTGAGCCGCAGGACTGATCAGTCGACGACCGCCAGCTCGCGCGGGGTGTTGTTGAGCCGCCGGCCGGCGTCCTCGGCGACGGTGACGATGTCCTCGATCCGGACGCCGAAGCGGCCCGGGAGGTAGATGCCGGGCTCCACCGAGAAGCACATGCCGGGTACCAGCGGCTGCTCCTCGCCCTCGATCATGTAGGGCGGCTCATGGGTGGTGACACCGATGCCGTGGCCGGTGCGGTGGATGAAGCGCTCGCCGTAGCCGAACTCGGTGACGACGGCGCGCGCCGCCCGGTCGATCTCCTGGCAGGCGACGCCGGGACGCACCGCGCGGAAACCCGCCTCCTGCGCCTCCCGTACGACGTCGTGCACCCGCTGCTCCTCCGCGGTGGGTGCGCCGACGTGCACCGTACGGGAGGTGTCCGAGCCGTAGCCGTCCTTGAGGCCGCCGAAGTCGAGGACGACCATGTCGCCCTGCTCGATGGTGCGGTCTCCGGCCTCGTGGTGCGGGTTGGCGCCGTTCGGACCGGAGCCGACGACGGTGAAGTCGACCTGCGCATGGCCGAATTCGAGAAGCAGGGCGGAGAGATCCGCGGCCACGTCGGTCTCCTTCCGGCCGGAGAAGCGGACCTTCAGAATCTTTTCGTACGTGGCGTCGGCGGCGGCCCCCGCCGCGGCGAGCCGCTCCAGCTCGGCTGCGTCCTTGACCGCGCGCAGCATCGGCAGGGCGGCGGTGAGGGAGGCGTACGAGGTGGCGGGAAGGAGCTCCTGCAGCGCGAGCAGGTGCAGTGCCCAGGCGTTGTCGCTGACCCCGAACCGGCCCTTGTCGCCGAGCAGTTCGGCGGTCAGGGCGTACGGGTCCGCGGCGTCGGTCCAGTCCCGCAGGGTGAGGACGGGGGCGCCGACGGCACGCTCGGCGTCCGCGGCCTCCAGGGCCGGGACGACGAGGACGGGGTCGTGGCCCGCCCTGATGACGAGCAGGGTGAGGCGTTCGGTGGCGGCGGTCGGCCGGTATCCGGTGAGGTGGACCAGGTCGGGGCCCGGCGCCACGAGGACACCCGCGAGGCCTGCGGCGTCGGCGGACTCGGCCGCCCGGGTCATCCGGGCCCTGTAGTCGTCGGCGGTGAAGGGTACGGGCTGGTCGGAGCTGGACATGACGGACCTCCTGGCGGGGCGACGCGGCACACAGCATCCTGCCCGTACGTGCCGGTGGATGCGAACGCATTCGGAACGCGGCGCGGGGTCGTGCGACCGGACCGTCCCGGTCGCGACGCCGGGCGGTCGACGGCGGCCCGGTCGCGACCCCGTCCGGGCGGGGGCCCGGAGGTGTCAGGGCGTGTCCGGCAGCCGCACGACCAGGTCGGCGCGGTCGCGGTACCGCTCCACCAGCCGGGCGTTGGGTTCGTCGGACCGGGCGACCCAGCGCTCCGCGTACGGGCGCGGCTTGCCGAACCGCACGTGCCGGTCGACGAGCCTGCGCGTCCGCAGCGCGGGGTCGACGTCGACGAACCACACCTCGTCGAGCAGCCCGCGCACCGGCGCCCAGGGCCCCTCGGCCAGGAGCAGGTAGTTGCCCTCGGTCACCACGAGCGGGGTGTCCTGGGGGACGGGTACCGCCCCGGCGATCGGTTCCTCCAGGCTCCGGTCGAACGCCGGCGCGTACACCGGGCCCGGCCCTTCGGCGAGGCGCAGCCGCCGGAGCAGGGCCGCGTACCCGGCGGCGTCGAAGGTGTCGGGGGCTCCCTTGCGGTCGGCACGGCCGAGGCGCTCCAGCTCGGCGCCGGCCAGATGGAAACCGTCCATCGGGACGAGGACGGCGTGTCCTTCGAGCGCCTCGACGAGCAGGGCGGCCAGGGTGGACTTCCCGGCTCCGGGCGGTCCCGCGATGCCGAGGATGTGGCGCCTGCCGGAGGCGGCGAGGCGGCGGGCGCGGACCGTCAGCTCGGTGAAGTCGCTCGTGACCATGCGGGGCATTGTCCCCGGGCGCAGCGGGACAGCGTTAGTGTTACGTATAACCGACGCGCGCAGCCGTCCAGGCGCGCCACAGCCGTCCAGACGTGAATGTCCGTCCACTCGAGGAACCCGAGGCCCCCCATGTCCCACATCGCCCTGGTCACCCTGGTCGTCCGCGACTACGACGAGGCTCTCTCCTTCTACACGGACGCTCTCGGATTCGAGCTCGTGGAGGACACGGACCGGGGCGACGGCTCGCGCTGGGTCGTCGTGCGCCCGCGCGGCACACAGGGCACGGGGCTGCTGCTGGCGCGCGCGAAGGGCGAAGCCCAGCTGGCAGCCGTCGGGGCGCAGACGGGCGGCCGGGTCGGCCTCTTCCTGCACACCGAGGACTTCGCGGGCGACCACGAGCGGATGCGGGCCGCCGGGGTCCGCTTCCTGGAGGAACCGCGCCACGAGGTGTACGGCTCGGTCGCGGTCTTCGAGGACCTGTACGGCAACCGGTGGGACCTGCTGCAGCCCGCCTGAGCCGGGCCGGGGGCTGCGCGGGCTGCCACGGTCCGTGCACGCCCGCGGGCTACGCCAGCCCCGCCGCCGACCCCAGCGCGTCCAGGACCGGCCTGATCAGCGGATGCCCCTCGGCGCCCTGCCGCACGGCGGCGAAGACCCGTCGTGTCGGGGCGCTGCCCTCCACGGGCCGTACGACGACACCGCCGAGATCCATACCGCGCAGCGCCGAGCGGGGCACCAGCGCCACCCCGGCGCCCGCCCCGGCCAGGGCGACCACCGCGTGGAAGTCGTCCGACGAGTGCTCCAGCTGGGGTTCGAACCCCGCGTACTCGCAGGCCAGGACCACCACGTCATGGCAGGGGTTGCCGGGGTACGGGCCGATCCACGGGTCCTTGGCGAGGTCGGCGACGGCGACGTGCTCCTGTCCGGCGAGGCGGTGGCCGACCGGCAGCACCGCGTCGAAGGGCTCGGAGTAGAGCGGCACCCGCGTCAGACGCCGGTCGTCGTCACCGGGCGCGCCCCGGTACTCGACGGCGACCGCCACGTCGACCTGCCGGTCCAGCACCATCGGCACGCTGGCGTCGCCCTCGGCATCCTGCACACGGACCCGGATACCGGGGGCGGTACGCGTCAGCTCGGCGATGGCGGGGGCCAGGACGAGGCCGATGCCCGTGGCGAACGCGGCGACCGTGACCGTGCCCGCCACGCCTGTGCTGTAGGCGGCGAGCTCCGCCTCCGCCCGCTCCAGCTGGGCGAGCACCGCGTTGGCGTGGGTCAGCAGGATCTCCCCTGCCGCGGTGAGCCTGGCACCGCGCGCACCGCGCTCGACCAGGCGGTGTCCGGTCTCCTGCTCCAGCGCGGCGAGCTGCTGGGAGACGGCGGAGGGAGTGAGGTAGAGCGCGGCGGCTGCCGCGGTCACCGTGCGGTGGTCTGCCACCGCGCGGAGAATGCGCAGCCGCCGTGCATCGATCATGCGCTCATTGTCCCAGGTCGCGGGAGACCGGCGACTACTCCCCCAGCGCGGCCCGCGCGTCGACGAACGCGTCCACCGCGCGGTTGACGTCGTCCGTGGAGTGGGCGGCGGAGAGCTGGACGCGGATGCGCGCGGCTCCCTGCGGGACGACGGGGTACGAGAACCCGATCACGTACACACCGCGCTCCAGGAGCAGCTCCGCCATCCGGCCTGCCTTCGCCGCGTCCCCGATCATCACGGGGGCGATGGCGTGGTCACCGGGCAGGATGTCGAAGCCCTCCGCCGTCATCCGGGACCGGAAGAGCGCGGTGTTGGCGTTGAGCCGCTCGCGCAGGTCGCCGGCGGACTCCAGCAGGTCGATGACCTTGAGGGAGGCGGCGGCGATGACCGGGGCGAGCGAGTTGGAGAAGAGGTACGGGCGCGAGCGCTGGCGCAGCAGGGCGACGATCTCCGCGCGCGCCGCGACGTAACCGCCGGAGGCGCCGCCCAGCGCCTTGCCGAGCGTGCCGGTGATGATGTCGACGCGGTCCATGACGCCGTGCAGCTCGGGGGTGCCGCGGCCGCCGGGCCCGACGAAGCCGACGGCGTGCGAGTCGTCGACCATGACCATGGCGCCGTAGCGGTCGGCAAGGTCGCAGATCTCCGCGAGCGGGGCGACGTAGCCGTCCATGGAGAAAACGCCGTCGGTGACGACGAGGCGCCGCCGGGCACCGGAGGCCTCCTTGAGCTGCTGCTCCAGGTCGGCCATGTCGCGGTTGGCGTAGCGGTAGCGCTTCGCCTTGGAGAGGCGGATGCCGTCGATGATGGAGGCGTGGTTGAGGGCGTCGGAGATCACCGCGTCCTCGGGGCCGAGGAGGGTCTCGAAGACACCGCCGTTGGCGTCGAAGCAGGAGGAGTAGAGGATCGTGTCCTCCTGGCCGAGGAAGGCCGAAAGGCGCTGCTCCAGCTCCTTGTGGACCTCCTGGGTGCCGCAGATGAAGCGGACGGACGCGAGCCCGTAGCCCCAGCGGTCCAGCGCCTCGTGGGCTGCGGCGACGACCTCGGGGTGGTCGGCGAGGCCCAGGTAGTTGTTGGCGCAGAAGTTGAGGACCTCGCCCGGGCGCCCGCCGGAGGTGACACCGACGGTGGCGGACTGCGGGGTCCCGATCACCCGCTCGGGCTTCTGGAGTCCGGCGTCCCTGATCTCGTCGAGGGTCAGGCGCAGGTCGTCGCGTACGGAGTCGAACATGAAGGATGTCTCCCAGGTGGGTACGGGCCGGGGGTACGAGGTGGGGGTTGCGGGTCAGGCGGCCCAGTCGAGCAGGACCTTGCCGCCGAGGCCGCTCGCGGCGTCGTCGAAGGCGGCTTCGAAGTCGCGGTATCCGTACCGTCCGGTGATCACGGGGGCGAGGTCGAGTCCGCCCTCCAGCAGGACGGACATGGCGTACCAAGTCTCGTACATCTCACGGCCGTAGATGCCCTTGATGGTGAGCATCGAGGTGACGACGCGGGACCAGTCGACGGGGAATTCGGTGGCCGGCAGTCCGAGCATGGCGATGCGGCCGCCGTGCGTCATGTTCGCGATCATGTCCTGCATCGCCTCGGGGCGGCCGGACATCTCCAGACCGATGTCGAAGCCCTCGCGCAGGCCGAGGTGGCGCTGGCCGTCGGCGATGGTCTCCTTGCTCACGTCGAGGGCGAGGCTGACGCCGACCTTCCTGGCCAGTTCGAGACGGGCCTCGCTGACGTCGGTGATGACGACGCTGCGGGCTCCCGCGTGGCGGGCGACGGCGGCGGCCATGATGCCGATCGGTCCCGCGCCGGTGATCAGCACGTCCTCGCCGACCAGCGGGAACGACAGCGCGGTGTGCACGGCGTTGCCGAACGGGTCGAAGATCGCGGCGATGTCGAGGTCCACCTTGTCCCGGTGCACCCACACGTTGGAGGCGGGCAGCGAGAGGTACTCGGCGAACGCCCCGTCCCGGCCGACGCCGAGGCCGAGGGTGGAGCGGCAGAGGTGGCGCCGTCCGGCCAGACAGTTGCGGCACTTTCCGCAGACCAGGTGGCCTTCGCCGCTGACCAGGTCACCGATCTTGATGTCGACGACGTCGGCGCCGAGGTCCGCGACCTCGCCGACGAACTCGTGGCCCAGGACCAGCGGGGTGCGCACGGCCTGCTGCGCCCAGCCGTCGTAGTTCCGGATGTGCAGGTCGGTGCCGCAGATTCCGGTGCGCAGGACCTTGATCAGCACGTCTGCGGGGCCGATCTCCGGCTCCGGCACGTCCATCAGCCAGAGTCCCGGCTCGGCCTTGTGCTTCACGAGTGCCTTCACGGCTGCGGCTCCCTGTACCTGGTACCTGGTGAATACCCCGGGCCGGGGGCATGCCGAAGGCGGCCTGCGGCCCGGGGTGCATGGGGGTACGGCGGACGGGAAAGGGCGAAACGCGTGCGTCCGTACGTCCTACGAACGCCGTGCTTCGCCGCCCACTGCCGTCACAACGACAGTGCCGCACGCCGGGCCCCAGGTCCATCGAGGATTTCTTAAGCTCCGCCGCAGCTGTGCTTCACGCCGTGATGTGGAGGCCGAGCCGGCGGGGCCTCCGCGCCGCTGCCGGCCGGTTCGTCACGCAGGGCCTCCCGTGCGGCGGAAGCGGCGTCTGCCCGGTGGTGCGGGTACGGGCTCCTCGGCGATCGTGGGTTCGATGTCGGGCAGGGCGAGCATCACGGCGGACCGGTCCGCTATCAGCCGTACGACGTCTTCGGGCAGCCAGTCGATCGACCCGTGCGGGGCGTCCTCGACGATGCGCTCGTCGAGCTGTCGCGCTGTCGGCCGGTCCGCGGGGTTCTTGGCCAGACAGTCGGCGACCAGGGCGCGCAGTCCGGTGTCGCCGACCCCGTCCAGGTCGGGTTCGTCGTGCACGGTGCGGTACAGCAGTGCATCCACGGCACCGCTGCCGAAAGGCGGCCTGCCTGTCGCGGCGTACGCGAGGAGGCAGCCCAGTGAGAACACGTCGCTCGTGGGGCCCGGCGCCGTACCGTCCGCGGAGGCCTGTTCCGGTGACAGGAAGCCGGGGGTGCCGACGACGATGTCGGTGGCGGTGAGCGCCGGGGCGTCACCGGCCCGCGCGATGCCGAAGTCGATGAGCCGCGGCCCGTCGACGGCGAGCAGGACGTTTCCGGGCTTCACGTCGCGGTGGACGAGTCCGGCCGCGTGTACGGCGGTCAGGGCACGGGAGAGCAGCTGGCCGAGCACCCGCACGCTGCGGGCGGGCAGCGGTCCGCAGCGGGCGACCGCCTCGGCGAGCGAGGGGCCCGGCACGAACGCGGTTGCCAGCCAAGGGCGTTCGCCCTCCGTCTCGGCACCGATGACCGCGACGGCCCAAGGGCTGCGCACCCTGCGCGCGGCCTCGACCTCACGGCGGAACCGGGCCCGGAACTCGTCGTTCCCGGCGTACTCCGGGAGGATCACCTTGATGGCGGCGGTCGCTCCCGCGTCCGTACGGCCGAGGTAGACCACCCCCATGCCGCCTGCGCCGAGTCGTCCGAGCAGCCGGTGCTCGCCGACGCGCGCGGGGTCCGTGGGCCGAAGTTCGTCCATCGATCCTCAGCTCCGCTTCTCGACGGCGGACCCGAGCCGTACCGGCATGTCGGCCTGCCCCTCGGTCACCAGCTCGGAAGTCTCCTCCTCGGTACGCCCCTCGGCCCCGTTGCCCGGGTGCGCCACGAGCCCCTGACCCCCATCTCCCGGACGGGGGCTTCGATCATAGGAGCGCCGTTTCGACGGCCACAGGAATCCGGCCAACTGTTCCACTGTGGGCCGGTGGGGACTCGGCGCAACAGACCGGCCGGTCAACGCACTTGGCCCCCGCCGGATCAGGGGCGGGGCCAGGGCCGCCCGTCGAGGTGCTCGATGTCGGTGTTGAACCGCTTGAGATACGTGGCGAAGGCGGCGACCTCCTCCGGATCCCACTCGGCCATGACCTTCTCCAGGCCGCGGATGTTCGCGGACCGTTCGGCGTCGAGGCCCTGCGCGCCCTCCTCGGTGATGCGGAACTTGCGGGCGATCCCCCCGTCGGGGTCCGGGATGCGCTCGACGAGCCCGGCCCGCAGCATGGCGGCGGTCTGCCGGTTCAGGGTGGAGGCGTCCAGCCCGAAGGCGTCGCTGAGCTGTCCGATGGACATCGGGCCCTCCATCCGGATGCGGCTGAGCAGGGTGTACGCGCTGCGGTCCAGGTTCTGGCTGTTCCGCCTCAGCCGGGGCGCGCTCAGCTGGAGGTGCCGCCCGAGCAGCATGGTCTCGAACTCGATCAAGTGCGTGGGCTTGTCCATGGTCCTTCTCTCGGCTGTCTTCACCGTGCGCCGGGGCTCTCAACTGCAGATATACCACCACGGCGAAGAGCCCCGCGTCAGCCGCCGGCCGCTGCCCGGGTCCACGACGGCGGGCGGGCAGAACATTTAGGTATGTTGACGTAGGTATCTTTGGGTACCTATGCTGCGGGCATGCCCGACTCCAGCGCGCTCTCCCAGGACGTCGACCGCGTGGCCTCCGCGCTCGTGACGGTCCTGCCCGCGCTGCAGCGGAGCCTCGAGCGGCATGTCGGCCGCGAGTTCCCGCACCCACGGCTTCCGGAGGGCCAGCTCGCGCTGCTGTTCCTCGTCGAGGAACATGAGGGCGTCACCGTCCGCGAGGCGGCACAAGCACTGCTGATGAAGCCGAACAACGTCAGCGCCCTCGTCTCCCGGCTCACCGAGCTGGGACTCCTGGAGCGCCAGCAGGACACGGCCGACAAGCGGGTCGCCCATCTGTATCCCACCGCCACCGCCCGGGAGCGGCTCGCGGAGGCGCGGCTGCTCAAGGAGGGCCTCGTGGCGCACGCCCTCCACACCCTCACCGAGGGCGAGCTCGACGCTCTCGGCGCGGCTCTGGGCGCGCTGACGTCACTGAACCTGCGGCTCCGCGCCTCCGCCGGCTGACACGCGGTCCCTGACCGCGCCGGACTTTCGCCACCGCGGGGCGCTTTCGTCGCCGCGGCCGCGCGCTCACGCCTGCCCGCGCGACGCCTCTCCTTCGCCACCTCCGTTTCCTTCTTTTTCCGAAGTACGTACACAGACAAGGCATTTCCATGTCCTCCACGACAGTGGACAGGTCCCCCCTGCCCGCGGCCGCTCCCCCGGACGCCCCGAAGGGCCGGCGCGCCAACCCCTGGCTGACGCTGGTCGCCGTCGCCATCGGCCTCTTCATGGTCAACCTCGACAGCTCCGTCGTCGCGATCGCCAACCCCGAGATAGGCCGGGACCTCGGCGCGTCCACCGCCGACCTGCAGTGGGTCACCAACGCCTATCTGATCGCCATGGCCGCCCTGCTGATCCTGGGCGGCAAACTCGGCGACCGCTTCGGGCGGCACACGGTCTACCTCGTGGGCACCCTCGGCTTCACGCTCGCCTCGGTCGCGATCGCCCTCTCCGGTTCGATCGAGGGCGTCATCACCTTCCGCGCCGTCCAGGGCCTCTTCGCCGCCCTGCTGATCCCCAACACCCTCGGCCTCCTGCGCGCGGTCTTCCCGCCCCGGAAGTTCGGCATGGCCGTGGGCCTGTGGGCCATGGTGGCGTCCTGCTCCACCGCGCTCGGCCCGATCGTCGGCGGTCTGCTCATCGAGCACGTCAACTGGGAGTCGGTCTTCTACATCAACGCCCCCATCGGCGTCTTCGCCCTGGCCTTCGGCCTGTTCGTCCTCCCCAGGAGCAAGGACTCCACGGGGAACCACCGCTTCGACGTACCCGGCGTGCTCCTGCTCGCCGTCGGCCTCGTCGCCCTGATCTTCGGCGTGGTCAAGGGGGAGACCTGGGGCTGGGCCTCCGGCGGAACGCTGGGGTCCCTGGCCGCGGGCCTGGTCCTGCTGGCCTTCTTCTGCCGGTACGAGAGCCGGCGCGAGCACCCGCTGCTGCCGATGCGCCTCTTCCGCAACCGTTCCCTGGCCATCGGCACGATCGTCACCGCGATCAACTTCTTCGTGATGCTCGGTGTCATCTTCTTCGTGATGCTGTACCTGCAGAACGTGCGCGGCTTCTCCCCGGTCGAATCCGGTGTCCGCACCCTGCCGTTCAGCCTGGCCACCGTGGTGGCGGCACCGCTCGGCGCCGCCCTGACCCAGCGCTTCGGCCCGCGGGTCACCATGCCGGTCGGCATGGCACTCCAGGCCGCGGCAGCCCTGTGGATGCTGTCCTGGGACACCTCTTCCCCGTACGCCGCCCTGTGGCCTCCGTTCCTCGCCATCGGCCTGGGCGTCGGCATCGTGATGTCCGCCTCCTCCGACGCCATCGTCGGCAACGCGCCGAGGAAGGACGGCGGCGTGGCGGGTGGACTGCAGGCCACCGCGCTGCAGATCGGCGGTGCGTTCGGCACCTCCGTGCTGGTCTCCCTGATCAGCGGGAGGGTGGGTTCCACCCTGACCGGCGAGCTGACTTCCGCCGGCGTCCCGGCCGGGGCGGCGACAAGCTTCGACGAGGCCAAGGACGCGGTGTCCATGGGTGTCCCGCCCGTCTCGGCCGACATGCCTGCGCAGCTGCGGGCCGCCGTGATCGAGGGCAGCGGAAACGCGTTCATGAACGGTGTGCACACCGCCGTGGTCGTCACCGCGGCCCTGTGTGCCGCCGGTGCGCTGCTGGCCGGGTTCGGCATGCGCCGTCGCACCGGAGCGGAGGCCGTGGAGGACTGAGGACCTGTCCGGCCGGTCCCGCCCCCGTACCTCCGGTGTCAGGCGGCGGAGTCCACCCGCGCATGTCGCTCCCGCATGCGGGCGATGACGCGCTCACGTCCCAGCTTCCTGGCCTGGCGGAGCTTGGCTTCCGCGGCCAGGACCGGGGTCCAGAGCAGCCAGCCCCACAGGCTGTACTGCAGGATTCCGCTCAGCACCAGGCCGTAGTTGACGCCGAGGCAGAGTGCGAGGATCAGCACGTGCGCCGGGGCCCGATGGGCGAGGAGCAGGCGCAGAGGGGCGTTGCGGGGGCCTTGCAGGAGCTCGACCGCCGCCGCCAGTTCTGCGGCGGCGAGGTCCTCTGCGGGCTCGTCGGCGGACTCACCGCGCGCCGCCCGCCGCAACGCGTCGGTGACCAGGGCGCTCCGTTCGGCGGCCCCTTCGCGCCGTGCACGCCCCTCCGCGGCGGCCTCTCCGATGTCGTCCCAGTAGCCGCGGCCGGCCCACCCCGTCACCTCGTCGACGCGCGCGCGTTCCGCCGACCCGGGCGGGGCCAGCTCATCGAGCCGCACCTTCATGGCCGCGGCGCGGGCCGCGCGGCCCGGGTAGGTGAAGGAATCGGACCGCAGGCACAGCTCCAGGTAGGACACGAGGAGCCCCAGGTCGTCCGCCGCGAGCGCGAGCCCCTTGCGGTACGCGCCCTCGGCCTCGGTGTCGTGGTCGTCCTCGTCCTCGGCGGCGTGCGCCTGCCCGAGCCAGCGGAAGAGGACCGGATCGGGCCCGAGCTCGGCGAGCCCGGCCTCCGCCGTCTCCCTGACCCCTGCGTAGCCGCCCACCGCGTACAGCTCCGAGCACCGCTGTATGTACTGCTGCCGTTCCATGTTCCCGCCCCACTGGTTCGAACCAGCAGCGTCCCCAACACCCCGTGCCATGGTCAACGATCCCTTGATCACGATTTACGCAGGCAGGGGCGGCGGGAGTGCTCAGGCCTCCTGGGGCGCCGGCTCCTTGCTCACGGCCTCGGCCGGCTTCGCGGCGTCGGTCATGAGGATCGGGGCCGTGAGGCAGGCGATGACGCAGAAGGCCACCGGCAGGAAGAAGGTGAGGTTCAGCGGCATGAAGTGGGTCATCGGCCCGATCACCGCGGGACCCGCCAGGATGCCGATGTAGCCGAGGCCCGCAACGCGCGAGACGTTCGTCCCCGCGGCGGCCGGGTCGATGTGGCCCGCGGCGCTGAAGAGCTGGGGGATGGTGCCGGACAGGCCGATGCCGAAGAGCGTCCAGCCGATCAGGGCCGGGGGGATCGTGGGCGAGAGCGCGGCCAGGACGAGTCCTGCGGCCGCAAGGCCGGATCCGTAACGGAGGATGGCGACGGGGCCGAAGCGTGCGGAGACCCGGTCGGCGAGCAGGCGGCCGATGGTCATCGCGGTGGCGAAGGCGCCGTAGGCGAAGGCCGCGGTGGACGGGGAGGCGTCCAGGACGTCCTTGAGGTGCAGGGCACTCCAGTCTCCGGCCACCCCTTCGGAGAGCATGAGCATGAGGGCGAGTGCCGCCATGATCCAGATCCGGCGGGGCACGGGGCCCTTGGCTGACTTCGGGGCGTCGTCCGCCTCCGCCGGGGCGGCGTCCGGGGGCAGCAGCGCCGGCATCGCGGCCAGGGTGACGGCGAGGCTGAGTACGGCCATGGCGCCGAGCGTGACCGCCGGACTCCAGTTCCGGCCGAGGGTGAAGGCGCCGACCAGTGCCGCGAAGACCCCGCCGATGGAGAACATGGCGTGGAAGGCGGACATCACGGGTCGTCCGTAACCCCGCTCGACCTGCACCGCATGGGCGTTCATGGCCACATCCAGGCAGCCCGTGACGCAGCCGAGCACGAAGAGCGAGGCACCCAGGGTCCAGGCATCGGTGGCGAGGCCGGGCAGGACGAGAGCGGCGCAGGACAGTACGGCGCTGACCGGGACGACCTTGCGGGCGCCGAAGCGGTCGCTGAGCGGACCGATCAGCTGCATCCCCGCGAACGCTCCACCGCCGAGCAGCAGGAGGAGCCAGCCGAGGACGGCATGGCTGATACCCACCCGGTGCTCGATGGTGGGGATGTGGACGATCCACATCCCGAGGATGAAGCCGCAGAGGGTGAAGTACACGAAGGTGGCCAGTCGGCCGACCCGCAGAAGTCTTTCCATGCGCGCAAACCTAACAAACAGATTTTCTGTTCGTAAGTTTGTTTTACGCACATCTTTGGTGTTCACTTTGTCCATGGCGAGCGCAGACCGACTGAAGCAGATCACGCACGCGGTACTCGGTGCGGGCCGGCAGACCGTGGCGGAACTGGCCGAGCTCACGGGCGCCTCGGAGATGACCATCCGCCGCGATCTGGAGACCCTGGCCGGCCAGGGCGTCCTGGAGCGATACCGGGGCGGGGCCAGAAGCCTGGTGCTGCGGGGCGAGGAGCCGCCGTTCGCCCTGCGGGCGCAGGAGGGCCTGGAGACGAAGCGGCGCATCGCGGCGGAGGTCGCCTCACTGATCGCGGACGGCGAGTCGGTCGTCATCGACAGCGGCACCACGTGTCTGGAAGTGGCCCACGCCCTCGCCCACCGCCGACTGACCGTCATGCCGCTGTCCCTGCACGCGGCCAACGCCCTGACCGGGGCGGAGCGGCTGACGTTGCTGTTGCCCGGAGGCCGCCCCCGCCCCGGCGAGCTCGCGCTGACCGGCCCGCTGACCGAGGCGTCCCTCGCCTCGCTCCGCTTCGACACCGCGGTCATCGGCTGCTGCGGTCTGACCGCTGCCGACGGGCTGACCGCCTACGACCTCGAGGACACGGCGGTCAAGCGCGCGGCGATCGCGTCGGCCCGCCGCGTCATCGCCGTTGCCGATGCCCCGAAGCTCTCCCGTACGGCCCTGGCCCTGGTCACCCCCGCCGCCGCCCTGCACACGGTGGTGACCGACGCGGCGGCTCCCGATGACGAGGTCGAGGCGCTGAGAGCGGTGGGCGTGGACGTCCGGAGGGTGTGACACGGCAGCCCCGGTTCCGCGGGGCCACCTGGCCCCCGGATGCGGGCTCAGGCCCCTGCGGTCTTGAGCAGGAACGCTCTGATCGCCGCGCTCAGCTGCTGCGGCTGGTCCTCCGGGATCAGGGTGTAGCTGTCGGCGATCTCCACGAGCTCGCCCTGTGGCAGCAGCTCGGCGAGCCTGCGTCCGTGGTCGAGCGGCATGACCTTGTCCTCCGTCGCCCAGACGACGAGTGCGGGACGGTCGAACGCGCGCAGCCCTTCCGCCCATCGCAGGAGTTCGTCCTTGGGCGGTACCCCGAGAACGTACGCCCTGAGGTCCCGTCGGATCTCGGTGGAGGTCCACAGGGGCTGGAACCACGCGTCCAGCACCTCGTTCGGGACGGGCCGCTTGCTCATCCACCCCCATGTCATGGGCAGTCTGCGCATCGGCTTCAGCTTGAGGAGCGCGAAGGCGAGCTCGATGCCGCCGGGCATCTTCGCCGCGGCGTACAGATTGCGGCCGGGCAGGCCGGGCGGGAAGTTGTCGAAGGCCTCGCAGGACGTGATGACGAGCTTGCCGATCCGCTGGTCCCGCCCGTCCGCGACGAGGGCCTGCGCCCCGCCCCAGTCGTTCATCACCAGCGTGACGTCGGTGAGGTCCAGTGCGTCCAGGAACTCCGCCACCAGCCGCGCGACCCCGGGGACCGTCAGATCGGCGTCCGGGCGCATGGGCCGGCGGTGGGCCCCCAGGGGCAGCGTGGGCACGATGCACCGGAAGTCGTCGCGCAGCTCGCCGACGACGTGCCGCCAGAGCGTGCCGTTCATCGCGACCCCGTGCAGCAGGACCACCACGGGTCCGTCGCCACCCGTGTCCTCGTACTCCACCACTCCTGCGGAAAGCAGCACATCGGTCATGCGACCAACCTAAACCGCCGTCACCGCCCGGGCGGGGTGGAGCGGGCTGCGGGTTCCGGCCATGTCGAAAGTGCCGCGGATGCCCCGGACTCCGGTACGTCCGGCGCCGTACGGCGCCCGTCGGCCGCCCTCGTACCTCGACAACGAGAGCTCATGGCCCGGGCCTTGATAGCGTCGCCCACGCGACTACGGACCGCTCCCTTCACGGAGTTGTGACCGCGGTGGGCCCGGACGGACGTGGCACGGAAAAAGGACCGACTCACATGAGCCTCGCGCAGCTGCACTACACCTCCGCCGCGGCCGGGGACGGGGAGCCCGGCGGCCGGTTCACCGCCGTCGATCCCGCGATACCCGGACCGGTACGCGCGGAGGCCGGGCAGCTCCTCGGGTACGAGCCTCCGGCAGGCACTCCCGGCGCCTCCGGGACGTCCGGGGCGTCCGGGCGCCTCACGGACGCCGAACTGCGCGCGCTGCCCGTCGCGTTCAGCTTCAGCGCACTGTCCGACGGCAGTCATCTGCTCGGCCGCACCGTGGCCGTCGGCGCCGGAGCGTTCCACGCGCACGGCGTCCACCTGCCGGCCGGTACGCCACTGCCGGGCGGTGCGCTCCCCGTCGCCGCTTGGGGGGCCTCGGGCTGGCTGGCCGCGACACCGGACCGCGCGCTGCCCGATCCGCTGACCGCGCGCTCCACCTCCCCGTCCGCCTCCGGCGGCCTCTCCCGCGAGGGGCTGGGCGACTTCGCCGTGTCCCGGAGCCCCTGGCTCGCGGCCGTGCTCGCGGACCTGCGCCGGGTGAGCGAGGATCCGTCCGCGCCGCGCGTCGTCCTCGTGGAGCGGCACAGCGCGGACGTGGCCCGGTGGGTCGCGCTGGCCGCCGCCGTACTGCCCCGGGAGCATGCCGAACGGCTGACGTTCACCACGTACACCCGGCATCCGGGACGCGCGTCGCACCAGGTCATCGGTGTGCTGCCGCAGGACACCCCCGACGCGGGCAACCCCCGCTTCCGGGTGCACGCAAGCACCGGTCCGCGCCCTGCGATACCCGTCGACGACGCCTGGGCGGGAACCGCTGCCCGTATCTGGCGCAGCCGGGCCCCCGAGCTCTTCCGGGACGCGGCGGAGCTGCCGGGCGAGCCCTTCGCCGCCGGGCCGCTCGCCGTGACAGCGCTCGGAGCCGGTATCGCGCTGGGGTCCAACGAGCGTGCCGCTGCGGCTGATTGGGCCGCCGACCGGCCCTACGCCCTCGACGAGAAGCAGACCCGGCAGCTGACCGACGCGCTGACCGCGCCCGCCGACGACCGCACGGCCGCCGAATGCGCCTCCGCGCTCCGGCTCCTCACGGCGCTCGACGGCCGCTCCCCTGCCGAAGTCACGGCGCCCCTGGCCGCGCTGCTGGTGACGGAGGCGGTACGGGGCACCGATGTCGCCCTCGAGCCGCCCCCGCGTTCGGCGTTCGCCGAGCCGGCCGGGGAGCGTGCCGTCGCCGCGCTGGTCGCGGAGCTCGGCGAGGACCTCCTGGCCGAGCTCGCCGCCGGAGTCCCCCGGGGTGTCGCGCGGACCGTGCAGGTGCTGCGGATCGTGCGGCTGCTCGGCGTGGACTGTGCGGAGCTGCTGCCCGGTGTCGTACGCGGGCTGGCGCGTGCGCTGCTCGACGACCCGGAGGCCGGCGCCTGTCCCGCGCTGCTCGACCTGCTGGACGAGCAGTTCGACGTGCGTACGGCGCTGCTGGGCGAGCTGGACCGGCTGGCGCCGGACGACCCCGCGGGCACGGAGCGGCTGTTGGTCCGGGTCGCCCTCCCGTTCACCGGGACGCAGGCGCTGCCGCATCTGCGGATGTGCGCCGAGGCTCCGGGAGCCAAGGCCCGCGGCGCCGACCGGGTGATGGTCCTGCACACGGTGCTGCGGGCGGCAGGCATGTCCCCGTTCGCCGAGCCGCTGGTGCTGCGGACCGCCGTGGGCCTGGTCTGGGGCGAGGACACCCCGACGGCGGGCGAGGCCCGTTCGCTGCTGGGCGAGACCACGTCGGACGCGCACCGGACGGCCGGCACCTGGAGGCATCTCGTCGCCGCGGCACTCGCGGCGCCCTTCGACGACGAGGCCGCCCCGGAACTCGCCCACGACCTGCTGCGCAGCTTCCCGCACGACATCGGCGCCCGGGTGCGTGCCTCGCTGCTGCTGCTGGATTTCGCCCGGGACGTCCGCTCGGGTGCGGCCGAGCCCGGCTGGGCGGAGCGGGCCGGGTCGCTGCGCGCCCTCGCCGAACCGGTGGAGCCCCTGGTGCTGGAGCACGCCTACGGCGCCCTGGCCCAGCGGTTGCTCGCCCCGGACCGGCCGGAGGCGGAACTGTACGCGTTCGTGCACAGCGGGGACGAGGACCTGATCGCGGCCTACGGCAGGGCCGCCCGCCGCGACGAGGTCCTGGCCCGGCTCCGGGCCGAACCCGCGTACGTGGCGGACTGTTTCACCGTGTGGACCGCCCACCCGCACGCCGGCGACGCCTGGACCGGGACCCGCACCGCCCTGCTGGACGAGGTGCTGCGTCCGGCGGTGCGCGCCCTGTCCCCCGACGGGGTCGCGGCGGTGGAAGGGGCCGTCGAGCGCGAGGTCAACAGCCGCACGCTCGACGCCTTCCGTGCCTGGAACCGCCGGCCGTCCCGCTCGATCGGGCGGCTGGGCAAGCGGATCGTGGGGCGGGTACGCCGGGGGTGATCCCGGGTGGTCAGGCACCGGGCGGTACCGGACCACCCGCGGCTCAGACGTTGGGCACCTTGAGCTTGTCCCAGCTGGCCTTGCCCGGGATGCCGTCCGCGCCGCTCCCCGAGTAGCCCAGTTTGCGCTGCCATGCGGCGTACGACTTGCGGTCCGCCTCGGACCAGTCGGGGCCCGGGCCGACCTCGTACTTTCCGCAGCCCTCGGCCACCAGTCTCTTCCCCATCGCCGTGATGACGGCGCTGCGCCGGCCGGCCCGGAAGTACGTCGCTCCGGGGAACGGCTCGTACTTCGCCGGGGGTTGCGTCGCCGGCGGCTTGGAGGGGCCGTCCGGCTTGCCGCCGAGGCGTGTCCTGATCCGGCCGCGCATCGAGTCCATCGTGAATCCGCGCGGGTCGATCTTCCCCGGCTGCCACTCCTTATGGCCGATCACCGAGCGGTAGTTCCAGCCGTGCGCCCGGCAGATCGCGGCGGCCGCCTTCTCGATCGCCTCCAGCTGGGCGGCCGGCCACGGGTCCTTGCCGTCGCCGAGGTTGACGCACTCGAAGCCGTAGAAGGAGCGGTTGCCGTCGGTGTTGGCCTCGTTGTCGGCGGGCAGCGCCGTTTCGTTGATCACCGCGCGCAGGACGTCGTCGTCGCCGAGTCCGGCGTGGTTGGCGCGGCCGTGGCCGACCAGGTGGACCGAGCCGTCCTTGGCGATCACCCCGTGGCACAGCGGGCCCGGCAGGCTCGAATGGCCGTTGTAGCAGAGGTCGACGGAGCTCTGGGTGCCCGAGGTGACGGTGTGATGGATCATCACACCGTGGACGGGCCCCCACGAGCCCTTGTGGTTGCGGTTGTGCGTGCGCCAGCTCCGGTGCTCGACGACATGCAGACCTTCGTCCCGGAGGGCCTTGAGCAGTTTGTCGGCGGACAGAGGCGTTGCCATCGTGGTGCTCCTTCATCTACCCAGGTGATGCGTCAGTTCTCGGGCTGTCCCTCGTCGTCCTGCCCCGCCGTGCGTCCGCCCGAACCGGCCGCTCCGGCCGTCTTCGCCGCCTTGGCCTCCGCGGCCACGGCCTCCGCCTCGGCTTCGGCCTCGGCGGCCAGTTCCTCCTCGCTCGCTGCGGGAATGACGGCGGCGAGCGGTGCGAACGTCATGCGCAGATCCGCGACGGAGCCCTCCGACAGCACCCATGCCAGCGGCGCGTAGTGGACCTCGATCCCCTTCGGGGACTGCAGCAGGGGGCGGCGCGCCGCGTCCGTCGGCCACTCGACGCTGCCCGTCGCCGTACGGGCCGCGACGGTCCAGAAGTCACCGGAGCGGTAGGTCCTGCCCGGCTCGAAGTACACGAGCACACCGTCCTCCAGGTGCAGCCACGCGCCTTCCTCGATCCGGACCGCACCGCCCCGCAGCTGCGCGGCGGCCTGCTTCCCCCGGCCCGCGCCGCCCCCGTGCCGGGAGCCGGAACGGTGGTCCCAGCGCCTCAGGTACGGGTGGAGTTCGGGTCGCCGTCCGACCGAAGGATCCGGCTCGCCCGAGAGCCGGACCCGCCGCCCCGGCAGGTCGACCTCCTCGATGCGCAGCAGCGGCAGCGGCTCGCCCCTGCTGGTGTAGGCGGTGTCCACGAACTCCACCTGGTCGCCGACGCTCAGACCGAGCTTGTCGTCACTGCCGAGGGTTGCCAGCTCCGCCCAGGTTCCGTCGAGTTCGTCGACCGGGAAGGTCACCGAGCCGTTCTCCCGCGACCACTTGAAGGTCGCGTCCTTCGCCGGGCCGCCCTCGTGGATCTCCACGCGGTACAGCTGGTTCTCCGGGCCCCGGTACCGGGCGTCCGGCCCGACCGGGCAGGGGTCCTCGTCCGCGTGTTCGGGGCGCTCGCTGCGCGCCGCCATGCGTGCGGTCGGCGCCTGCGCCGCCGCCCACCGCTCGAACGCCGGGCGGATCAGGTCCTTGGTCGCCCCGTCCTCCAGTTCCAGTTGCGCGCCGGGCAGCGGCAGCACCTGCCAGACGGTGCGGAGCCGGGCCGCCGTGTCGGGCATCGCCGACCCGAGCGCCACCTCGCGCAGCAGCGGATCCTCGGCCGCCGTCACCGCGCGCTCCCACACCTTGACGTAGGCGAGGTACGGGAACTGGGTGGGCAGCCGGTCGCCGGGGCGCTCCGGGTCCCGGTGGCCGTCGGGCTGGTCCCAGTAGGTCCAGGTCGCCGGGACCGCAGCCGGGCTGTCACCGTCCTCGGCGGTGTCCTCCCCGGCGGGGACGCCCGGCTCGGGGCGGCCGGCGTCCAGCAGGATCCCGTCGACGTAGTAGCGGCCGGCGCCGATGGAGAGGTCGTCCAGCTCCCGGCTGCCGCCCAGGAACCCCACCTCGAACCCGGTCGCGCCGCGCGGGCCGCCGTGCCGCCCGATCAGGTCGGCGGCGGTGGTCCTGGCCCGGTGGAGCTGGATCGCCGCCTGTTCGTTGGCGTCCGCGTCCAGCTGGACCCGGCCCTGCTGGACGAGGACGGCCGCGTAGTGCCGGTCGGGCCGGAAGGTGTCGCGGGAGAGATCTGCGTGCATGGGAAGGGGTCCCCCTTGGAAGTCCGTCGGTTGTGCGTCGGTCGGAAGCGGTTCGGGTCGGGCGGCCGTGTCAGGTGACGGGGAAGATCCCGGCGTCCGTACCGCCAGGGGTGTACTCGGCGAGCCGGGCCCGCAGGCTGTCCTCGCGCTGCGGTTCGTACAGGTGGTGGAAGACCCCCATCTCGGAGCCGTCGTCGGCGCCCCGCCGGACCTGCCAGGGGCCGCCGTCGGCGAGCCGCCCGTACGCGGGGGTCCCGTATCGCTCGCTGCTCAGCTGGGGGCGCACCTGTTGCGCCCGGTCGGTGCCCACGAGGTCGGGCAGGCAGCGGTGGCGGCGGGGCGTGCGGGAGCCGGGCGGCACGTACGAGTACCGCAGGCAGCCGATGCCGCGCCGGGCCACCCGTACCTGCCCGGTGAAGATGCTGTTCTCGGCGATCTCCACCGCGTGGGTGTGGACCTCCCCGATGACGGTGGTGCGGTGGGCGTGGAGCACGGCGTGCGCGTGGCGGCAGTCCGGGGCGGAGAGCGCCGGAAGGCCGTGGCCGGTGGCGTCGAGGATGCTGTCGCGGATGTGGATCGGCAACGGGTCGGTGCTCACCTCCTCGCCGATGACCTCGATGGTGCCGAGGATGCTGCGCTCGATGGACACGCAGGCGGTGGTCCGGTCCAGGACGAGGCTCGGCTCCTCGGGCGAGTGCGGATCGCAGTCCGCTTCGAGCGACCAGCCGGGCACCAGGGTGCAGTGGCGCAGGGCGACCGCGCCGACGGGGCCGCTGACGTGGAGCCCGCGTCCGGTGATCAGCAGGCCGTCCAGCACGATCCGGGGGGCTTCGCCCTCGTGATGCGCCGGACCCCCGGCCTGCCCACCCGGCTTGGCGCCGTCCTCACCGCCGTCCTGTCCGCCCTCCTGTGCCCGGATGTTGAGCGCGTCGGGGCGGTTGCTGTACCAGTCGAGCAGCCGGATGACCGGGCGGCAGCCCTCGGCCGCACGCAGTTCCAGCCGGTCTCCGCGGCCGAGGTCGAAGTCGAGCTGCTCCTGGTAGGCGCCGCTGTGGGTGATCTCGATGATGCCCTCGGCGCCGCAGTGCCCCGTCCGCCGGTCGTTGCGCCACTGCTCGTACGCGTCCATGATCCGCTGGTGGGGCCTGCCGGGTCCCACCCGGTAGATCCGGGCGGCGGGCGAGGTGACGCGCTCGCGCGGGTACTCCCCGCCGCCGGTGTCGTCGGCGAAGGCGTAGTGGTAGGTGACCCATACCCCTTGCCGGGGTGCCGAACGGGACCCGAAGGCGATCCGGCCCAGCACGGGGTCGACGGCCACCTGGCCGAGCCTGGGGCGGTAGCGCCAGCCCGACAGGTCCGCCACGACGATGTCCGACATGGGCACCGGCTCGTCCTGGCCGTCGCGCCAGATCGTGAAGCTCTTGCCCGGCCCGTAGTGGTCGGCGAGCCGGTCCGCGAGCTGCCGCCGGCTGATGGACGCGGGCACGTTGTCGATGGTCGCGATGTGCGTGGCGGACGGTTCCGGCACCGGTCGCGTCACCAGCCCGCTGTCGTTGCCCAGGATCGAGAACGTGTACAGGCTGCGGGCGCGGTCGATGCAGTACGCCGGTGCCCGGCTGACCCGGTACGGCTTCAGCCGCCACACGAACAGCCCGACGCCGGCGGGCGAATGGCCGCCCCTGCGCCGCGTCGAACCGGCCCTGCGTACGTCCACGGACCTGGCGGTCGTGTCGAACGGCCCGCCCGCGAGGTCCAGTTGCGCACCCTCGCGTACGTCGGCCAGCCTGCCGCGCCCCAGTCTGCGTACGTCGGTGGCCGCCGCCCCCGTCCCGTACAGCCTGACCGGCTGGTGGTGGGAGACCAGCCGGGAGAACTCCACGGCCCTGGCCGGCCATCCGGCTACCTCCTGGGCCAGCTCCTCCAGCAGGGCGAGGGTGCCCTTGCGGCGGCGGTTGGCAACGGTGGCGGCGACATCGCGGCGCGGTGCGAGAGCCTCGGCGAGCCGGGTGCGGGCGTCCTTGTCGTCCGCGTCGCCGAGCCCGGCCGACCGGACCCGCTCGTACCCGGGCAGCGGCCGGTAGCCCACCAGGTCTCCGAGGTACGGCAGCACCCAGGGCGCGGCCGTCTCCACGAACAGGTCCTCGTAGCTCTGGTCGACCCCGTCGCGCACCCGGTCGACCTGCTCGGCGATCACCGCGAGCAGTGCCCGCAGCGGCTCCCCGCCCTCCGCGTCCCGCAGCCGGTGCCACTGCGGGAGCAGCTCCGCGAGCCCGTCCGGTTCCCTGCTCATGCGACGCTCCCTTCCTGGGTGTTCATGCGGTGACCTCCGTGAGAATCAGCGTGTCCGGGACGTCCGGTGACAGCAGGGCGAGCTGGGCGGGCCGGATCCCGCGGAAGACGAACACCGCACGGCCCTTCTCCAGTCGCCGGGTGTCGGTGATGTCCGGGTTGAGGCGCAGCAGTTCGACGAGCGCGATGCCGTACCGGGCGGCGATCGAGGTGAGCGTCTCGCCCTCGGGTTCGGTCACCCGGTGCACGTCCTCGTCGTACGCGGCGAGCCGCGCCGGGACCGTCGTCCGCGGCTCGGCGAGCGTGTCGGCGAGGCCGGGCAGTCCACCGGGGGTGAGCGACGCCGGGACTCCGCCGAAGACGTCGACGTCCACGTGGTCGACACCGGGAACACGGTGGGCGGTCGCCAGCACGTCCGAGAGGTGTGCCGGGCTGCCGAGCTCGCGCCGGGAGCTGCCGAACCGGGTCAGCAGGGCCTGACGCAGCCTTGGTTCGACGATCTGCCAGCTGTGGTCGCGTGCCACCTTCACCTTGGCCGCGAGGAGCAGCAGGACCAGTTCGCGCACCTGTACGCGTACGGGCAGCCGGGAGTCGCCGTAGCGGGCGAGCGAGGAGCGCAGCGCGGAGAGCACATCGGAGTCCTCGGCGACCGGGATGTCCTGGACCCCGGCGACCGTCACGTGCAGCAGCCGCCGCCTGCCGTCGAAGATCTCGCGGGCCGCCGCCCGGCCGATCCCCGCCCGGGAGCGGGCGAAGTCCTCGTAGTCCGCGAGGGACACCAGCCGGTCGAGGGCGGACACGGCGAGCGGGATCGCCGACCGGGTCCGGCCGGGGCCGTCCGCGTCCGCGCCGCCCGTCGCGGGCTGCGGATTGGTGACGCCGGTGACGCCCAGCGGACGGGTGACCGCCTGGGTGATGCGGTCGGCCCGGATGTTCGCGGCCCGGCCGGTACCGAAGCGGTAGCGGGCCCGTACGTTCTCGTGGCCGGTGGGCAGCCGGGCGCCGTGCACCCCGTCGCCGAAGGTCACCGTCGTCCGGCCGCCCGCCTCGCCGCACACGTAGACGCGCTCGCGCGGGCCGCGCCCGGCGAGGCTGTCCACCCTGTGCCAGAGCAGCCCGTCGACCCGGACCTCGAGGGCGGGGGCCGCTCCCAGCGGGTTGTCGGCGGGCAGCCAGGTCAGCGGTGCCTGCCAGAGCGCGAACGTCTGGTTGGCCAGGTCCGCGTCCCCGTTTCCGACCGGCTCCTCCCTGCTCTCGCCGTGGGTGGCCGCCACGACGTTGCCGCGTACCCGGACGGTGGCCCGCCGGTAGCGGTGGACCAGGTCCGTCGTCAGGGTCAGCCTCGTGTGCACGTGGTCGCCGGGCACCAGCGGGTCGAGCTCCTGCTCGACGCCCGCGACCGTCACCAGTTCGGTGGCCTGTGAGGCGGGTACGTCCGTGCGTTCCCCGGACACGATCAGCTGCCGACCGGGCCGCAACCCGTCGTACAGCTCGGCCAGTTCGAGCTCGTTGCCGTGCACGTCCTCACCGAGCGGCTCCTCGGCGAGGCGCAGTGCCTGCCCGCCCGCGTGCACGGTCGCGTCACGGATCGTGGAGAGCAGTACGTCGTGCTCGTCCAGCCAGGGGTCGGCCAGGGTGAGCTCCGTACCGCGGCCGGTGATTCCGAAGTCGGTGTACACGGCGGTGCGCAGGGCGGTCACCCTGGTGGTGACGAAGCTGAGGGCCGCGTCGCCCGGAATGCCGTCCGGCCCCTCGGCGCCCTTGCGGGGGCGCTCGATCGCGATCCAGCTGCCGACGGTGACCGAGTCCTGTACCGAGTCGAGCGCGATCACCTGGCGGTTCGCGGGCTCCGGCACCGTGGCGATGCCGATCACCACGTTCGCCGGTTCGCTGCCGACCGTGTAGCGCACGGTCAGTTCATAGCCCTCGTGCCTGATCTGGTGGTGGTCGCCGGGTGCCAGACGCCAGCTCCGCGGTTCACCGTTGTGGACGGCGACATGGACCCGTCCGTCGTCCGCCGGCCGGGACACGAACAGCGTCCGCTCCGGCAGACCGTCGAGCAACTGGGCGGTGACACCGGGCTCCTGGGAGTCGGCGGGCCGCCTGTTCAGCCAGCTCAGATCGTGGTCCTGAGCGGTCCGGGTCATGACCGCGACGCGGCCCGGCCCGAGATCGAACGTCGCTTCCGACGGCAGGGTCTCCGAGTGCTGGACGGACGAACCCGTCTCGGTGTGCTGGAACTCGGCCCGCTGGGGGACCTTGCCCGCCGTGTCGAACACCACCCGCATCGTCGTCAGCGCCGAGCCGGTCAGCGGCCAGTCGGCCTGCCTGACCACCCGTCCCCGGTCGTCCTGCACCGGCCGCAGCGGTGCCGTCGCGCCGAACGGTGCCGCTGTCACCCGCATCGCCTGCACCTCGTGCAGGAGCGGTGGCACGGTGGGGGCCGACTGCCGCCACGCCGGGTACATCCCGTCGGCGATCCGCGGGTCGAGCGCCGCCAGCAGCTGAGCCCCCAGGTCGGAGCCCGGAGCCGACAGCCGGTCCGCCCCGGCATCCGCCGAACCTGGACCGGACCCCGGTCCGGACCGGTTGCGGGAACCGTGCCGCACGACCTCGCCGCGCAGCGCGGGCAGCACGGCGCCGAGCGCCCGCAGCGCCGCGGAACCCTCCGGCGCGGCCGCGCGCAGCGCCTCGGGGGCCGGCCGGGACGGCTCCAATTCGGCCGCCTGCGCCATGACTTCGCCGATCATGGCTTCCAGCTGCTCGAACCAGGCGACGACCTCGGCGTGCGCACGGGCGACGGACTGTGCCTCGGCCAGCCGTTCGTGCGGCTCCGCGAGCACGGCCACGAGACGGGCGGGTGAGGTGACGGTGCCGAGGCCCGCCCGCAGCGGGGCGAGCACCTGGGCGTCGAAGTCGGCGATGAACCTGCTGACCGGACGCGGATTGGGGTTGTCGGGAACGGGCTCGCCGTCCTCGACCGCCCGCTCGTCCTCAGTGATCCACTCGAGCAGCAGCGCCACCAGTTCACCCAGGGTCGGCGGGGCGGACTGCTGGAGTCCGATCCCCGTCACGTCGTCCTCCCGGTCGACGCGGAGCCGGGCCACCGTGCGGATCAGCCGCTGCCCGGGAACACCGTCGCCCTGCCCCTTGAAGACGAAGAGCAGCCGGTCGCCGGTCCGCAGACCGGTCATGGTGCCCGACACCTGGATCTCGGAGCGCCGGGTCAGGTCCTGCTCCGTCAGCAGCGAGGGCCTGCGCCTGCGCACCGCCAGCTCGTTCCACGACGCGCGGGCCACGAGTCCGGTGTCCGTCTCGAAGACCTGCGACTCCTCCTCGGAGGTGAGGGGAACGCTGTTGCTGCGCGCCCCGCGCGGAATGACCACCTCCACGTCCACGCCGCGTGGGTCCTTGTCCAGGGTGTACGCGAGATGGGTGTCGGCGGCGATGCCCGGCCTCGGCCGGTGCCCCACGAGGCGCCCGAGCAGCGCCAGTGAGCGGTACTCGTTCGCGGTGCGCAGATACGCCTCGTCCACGATCCGCTCGGAGTGGAAGGTCAGCAGGTCGCCGACGACGGCCCAGGAGTCCAGCAGCCCGATCGCCGGATCGTCCGGCGTACGGACCGTCAGCCCCCGCAGGGCCGGATAGGCCGGGGAGGCGAGCCGGTCCACCATGGCCGCCAGGAAGGAGCCGTAGTCCCCCACCCGGTAGTCGAGGGCCGTGCGCCCCGGCGGGTTGTAGAGGGCCTCGGGAGCCCTGCTCTCGTCGTGTCCGCCGCAGCCGCAGCCGCAGTTGCCCGCGCCGCTCATCGGGTACCTCCGGCGAGTTCGATGGTCAGCCGCCCGTTGTCGGGGCGGTCCGGGTCGTTGTCGCACCGCGCGATCTCCAGCGGGCCGATCCGCAGCACGCCTGCCTCCAGAGCTGTGTCGTCCCCGTCGTCCACGCCCGCGTCGTCGAAGAGCCGGCGCAGCCGGGTCACCGTCACGCTCTCCACCCCCTGTACCGCGGCCGCGGCGGCGACCAGCCGGCTGAGCCGCACCGGTTCGCCGAACACGAGGGCGTCGGGGTGGAAGAAGCCGAGCCGTCCGTCGCGCAGCCGCCCGCTGCCCATCAGCCGGTACAGCTCGGCGAGGATCTGCCCGTGCTGGTGGCCGGGTGCCGCACACACCGCCAGTGCGATGTCCAGCGGTACGGTGCCGGCGGGGCCGACCACCAGGTCGTGTCCGATCCGGCGGTATCCCTCCAGCGCGTACGCCACCGAGTCGAGCAGCTCGGGCGCCGGTTCCGCGGCCCCCAGTGCGTCGACGGCGACATGGGCCTCCTGCACACTGCCCGTCCAACGGATCTCCGCCGCCGCCCGCTGGACCCCCGGCAGTGCGGAGGCCAGCGCCGCGTAGTCCGCGGCCGTCACCGCGCGCTGTGTGGTGCGCTTCAGGTCGAGCGGGGCCAACTGCCGTACCTGTTGCAGTGGTTCGGGCTCCGTTCCGCCGACGGCGGGCAGCGGGTTGCGTACTCCCGCGACCGGCAGCGCCTTCCCGGTGTCCGTGTCGCCCCGCAGCACCAGGTGGTTGACGGCCTCCGCGCCGACGTTGCCCGCCGTGCCGCCGCCGAGCCGGTAGTGCAGCTCCAGCCGGGCGCCGGGCCGCGGCCGGGCACCGTGCCGCCCGTCGCCGAACCGCAGCGCGATCCGCCCGTCGTCCTCCAGTTCACCGACGAGGTGCCGGTCCCGGTGTCCGCTGGTGAGCAGATCCCGCCGGGCGGTCCACACCTCGTCGCCGTCCACGGCCGTCACCGCGGGCAGCGCGGCCCGCGGATCCTGGACCAGGGCGGCGGCGGGACCGCGCAGCACCGGCTCGTCCGGGTGCAGCCCGGACGCGTGGCCGGGGCCCCAACTGTGCGCGATCTCCCAGGCGATGCCCGCGTCCAGCACCGCACCCGCACGGGCCCGGGCCGTCAGCACCTCGAGCCTGCGCAGCTTCGGTGCCAGCAGCCGTTCGCTGCGGTGCAGCAGGTCGCGCAGCGCGCGTACGGGGTGGCGGTGCAGCTCCAGGTGCTCCAGCGTCCGCAGCCCGAAGACCACGGTCAGCTCGTCGATCTCCGCCTCGGTCAGCCCGTCGTGGTCACGGGCGCTGCGCCACAGCTCCACCAGCCGTTCCCGCACCCGCCCGGGTACGGCGGCCAGCCGGTCGGCCTGTCCGGCCGACACGTGTTCCGGCAGCGGGAACGGTGCCGCCTGGACGACGGGCGATCGCTGGAGGACCGGCCTGAAGCGGGGCCGGATGCCGGGGTACACCACCTGCGCCAGGAGCGTCGCCAGTGCTTCGGCCTGCTCGTAGGCCGTACCGGGTACGACCTTCTCGCGCCGTCGCCCCGCCAGCTCCCGGCCGATTCCGGCGCGCGTCACCTGGTCGTCGCCGACCTGCTCGGACAGTTCCCTGACCTGCTCGGCGGTGAGCAGCCGTCCGCTCCGTGTCTGTTCCAGGCGTTCGCCCAGGAGCCGGGCGGTCGCGTTGCCCGCGTCGATGTCCCCGCACCCGGAGCCGGACGGCTCGCAGGACCCGGGTACGGCGGGCTCCGGCGGCACGGTCACCGTCTCCGGCAGGGCCCCGCCGAACGTCAGCGACCTGCCGTGATCGACGAGGACCACGTTGCCCCGGGCGACGCTCACGTCCGCGACCGGCTCACAGCCCGGAGCGGCGCGCGTCGACAGCCACAGGGGGAGGGCGAGCGCGTCCTGGCGGGCCCAGGTGACCTCCAGCACCGGCTGGTCGGTGAGCCGGTCCAGGCCCGGGGTGACCGAGGTGAGCCGTACGGCCTGCCGGTGCGCGGGGTCCGCGTCGCCCGGCGTTCCCGAGCGCGCCCCGCGTACCTCCTCGAACACCAGAAGGTCGCCGGGCGCCAGGTCCAGCGCCCGTACCGTGCACTTCCTGTCGGCCCACTCGTCCCGCAGCGTCGCCGACACCGCGCCCTTGGGCAGGGCGCACACCTCGTCGCCCCACGTCCAGAAGCGGATGGTGTTGTGCGCGGGGCGCAGCTCGGCAGGCTCGGCGGCCACCACCGGCTCGAAGACCTCCACCGAACCGCGCTCGGCCAGCACCGCCAGGTCGCCGTCCTCGATGACGGTGCCGGTCTCGGGCCGGTCGCGCGGCCCCAGTGTGCGGACGTCGACCGCGGCGAAGCGGAACGTCCCCGGCAGCAGCGTCAGCCGTTTCGTCACCTCGACGGTGACCAGGGCCCGGGCGTTGCACCCGTCGTGCATCGGATAGTCGATCAGCCGGACGTGCCGGCGTACCGACACCCGCCTGCGGGCGGTGTCCAGGTATGCCTCGGTGGCCACCGCGTCCTGGTGGTAGCTGATCCGGTCCGCCGTGTGGGCCAGCAGCTCCACGAGGGTGATGCCGAGGTCCGCGGGGTTGCGCTCGACCCAGCCAGGGGTGGTCAGTGCGAGCCGGTCGAGGAGGAGGCGGCGTACGGAGTCGTAGTCGCGCGCCGTGTAGTCGATGACGGGCGCCGCGACCGGGAGGCCGGGGTCACCGCCTGCCGCCTCGTCCGCGCAGTCGAAGGGCGTGGGGCAGTCCGGCCGGAACTCGAACTCCGCCCCGAAATAGCGCTGGTCGAAACCGGGAAACGGCTCCGTGCCGGGGCGCCCGTACGGATCGGTGTCCACCACCGAAAGCCGGTAGCGCGAGGTGTCCCCGGTACGGTCGACCGTCACGAGCAGCCGGTCGTCGAGCTCCGGGTCCTCCTCCCGCTCGACGGCCACCTCGACGGCCTCGATACCCGTGATCCGGCGCCCGCCGTCGATCCGGATGTTCTCCGGGCACAGCCCCTGCGGCGCCTTGCCGAGGAAGGTGACCGTCAGCGTCAGCCCGTCGTCCCCCACCTCGACCGCGTCCACGCCGTCGAGCCGCGCCGCGCGGACCTTGCCGCGCCTGCCGTCCGTCCGGCAGACCGACTCCCTGCTCGTGCCGCTCATGCGGGCCCGCTCCCCTCGAACACCTCGTCGCGCCTGTTCCCGGTGGAGCGCACCACGTAGCGCAGGTGCACCCGGACCACGTTCTCCTCGCTCACCACGTCCAGCGATTCCACATCGATCAGCTCGCCCAGCCAGCGCTGCAGCGATGCCTGCACCGACAGTTCGAGGGCCGAAGCCAGCTCGGGGCTGTTCGGCGTGAACACCAGATCCAGCAGCCCGCAGCCGAAGTCGGGCCGCATCACCCGCTCGCCCGGGCTGGTGAACAGCAACTGCTCGACCAGGTCGCGGACATGCTCGTCGTGCCTCGCGTGGGCGGTCCGCCCGCGCCGGTCGCTGCGGAAGGGGAACGCGATGTCGTTCCGTACGGTCCTCACCGGCATGTCGCCCCCTGCCGGTCCGCGTTCACGACGGGTGGCCCCTGCTGCACGAGCGCCGCGCTGAAGCAGTGCGCCGCGCTCGTGTGCAGCAGGACGGGCGAGCCGTCGATGAGCACACCGCCCGGCTCCGGGCTCCACCGCAGGGTGGTGCACGGATGCGGCGCGCCGTCGACGGTGTGCGGGCACCCGGTCACCACGAAGGTGTCGGAGGCGGTGTGCACGGGCCTCCCGTCCAGGCGCACGGCCGGGTGCGCGGAGGTGGCGGAGGCCCGGCCGCCGTGCGGGCAGGTGAGGGTCGCGGCGGCGCTGACGATGGTCCCTGAGCTGGTGGACAAGAGTTCTCTCCCCGTTGTCTGTTTACTGCTTCTTGGCCACGATCAGCCGGCCGTCGTTGATGTCGACCTCGCCGCCGGCCAGCACGATCGAGGCGCCCTGGCCGTTCGCGATCGTCACGCCCTTCTCGTCGACCTGGATGTACGCCCCGGTCGCGGCCTGGAGGCGGATACCGCTGCCGCCGTCCGGCACGTCGCCCAGGACGAACTTGTGCCGGTCGGAGGTCTGGATCACCACGTTCTGGTGGGCGGGACCGCCGGTGAGCGCGTCGGGCGGCAGCTCGGACGTGTCGCCGTACCAGCAGCCGGTCCAGATCGGGAAACTGACATCCCCCTGCTCGAACTCCACCCACACCCCGGCCCCTTCGGCCGGGACCACGTACTGCCCCGACTGCGGGCCCGTGAACGGCAGGCAGGGCATGGCCCAGGTGGACGTCTCGTCGCCCAGGACGTCCGGCACCTTGACCGTGACCCGCCCGATCCTCAGCGGGTCGTCATTGCCCACCACCCGCCCCCGGAACTTCCCGAGAAACCGGTTGTTCGGTCCTGCAGCCATGCAAGTTCTCCTGGTCCTCTTCCACTTCCGCTGTCGCGGCCGTCACGGGCGTACGGTGTCGCTCCGGGCGATGAGGCCCTCGCGCGAGAGCGTGAAGTTCTGCTGGTACGAGCCGGGCCTGATGGTGTGGGTGACCGACTTGACGAAGTAGTCGCCGTCGTACGTCACCCCGGCGCCGCGGACCCCGACCAGCTCGCGGGGCCGCAGGATGTAGCCGTGCCGGTTCACGTCCAGGGAGCCGGAGCCCGAGACGGCATCGGCGGACAGCGCGGCTCGCGCCAGGAGCTCCGCCTGTGCCTGCGCCGACTCCTTCTTCGCCGTGCCGGACAGCGTGCGCCGCTTGAGCGCGGGCGTGGCCCGGCGGCCCAGCGGGGGGCGCAGCGGCCCGATGTCGGGCTGCGGCAGCAGCCGGCTGTCACGGGTGGCGGGGTCCTGGACCCGGGCCTGCGGCTCCTCGCGGGCGGTCCCGTCGTACGCGAACGTCAGCTGGTCCACCGTCGAGTTGACGTCCATGTTCACGTTGAGCGCGTGCTGCCGCTGCCCGATCCGGGCCTCCGGGCCCCAGACGGCGGTGGAGTGACCGGGGCGGGGTCCGGGTTCGAGGTAGAACGTGTACCCGTTCGCCCGGGCCAGCTCGTTCACGTAGCTCAGGTCGGTGCCCGACTGGTAGTCGACCCTCAGCTGCTCGCGCGGCGGCTGCTCGATCTGCTCCTGGAAGACGCGGGGCTCGATGCCGTAGTCGGCGTACTTGGCGAGGATGCGCGCGACACGTCCGGAGGGCCGCAGATTCGGGTACCGGTCGGTGCGCTCCTCCAGGTCCATGAGGAGCGTGAGGTCCTCACCGGTCACCGTCAGGGTGGAGTGCCCCGGCTGATTGCTCGCGCCGACCTCCTGCCGCACGATGAGCCCGTCGAGCAGGACCTGGGGCGTCCCCTTCACGCTCACGGAGAGGATCACCCGGGTCTTCGGGTCGAAGAACCCCTCGGGTAACAGCCGCCGTGACAGCGCGCCCTGCTTGGTGAGGTCGAACGCCATCTGGAACCCGCTGCGTTCACCCGCGGTGGCGGTGATCTGGGCGGACAGCAGCGCCTGGACGACCTCGGGCGGCACGGGCCTGGTCAGCCGTGGACCCGTCTGCAGGGTGATGTGGATGGGCCCGGTCCCCACCGGCTGCTCAGACATACCGCGCCCCCGGCCCGGGGAAGCCCCCGGCATGCGGGACGGCGATGGCGCGGCCCGGCTCGCCGGTCAGTTCCTGCGGGTCGAGCACCGGGTTGGCGTCGGCGATCTGCCACCACTGCCCGGGGTCCCCGAAGTACCGCTGCGCCAGCAGGTCGGGCCGGTCGCCGTTGCTGACGGTGTGCGGCGCGCTCTCCTGCGCCGTCTCGTCCAGCGGTGGCAGCAACCGCCGCTTGGCGTAGCGCACTTCGGTCCCGTCCGCCCTACGGTGCACGCCGATCTCGGCGTCGTGGTAGCGGCTGGAGCGCGGGTAGGGGTGGGCGCCGGGGACGGCGTCCAGCGCGTTCTCGTACGGTTCGATGTCGGCCATGTCCTTCAGCCCCTCCCCATGACGGTGTTGCCCCCGGCCAGCCCCAGCGAGGCGAGCCCACCACTGCGCGCGGCCCGGGCGAGCTGCTCCTTCTGCGCGAGATGCGCCATGTACAGATCGGCACCGCGGTGCCCGGCGGGCAGGTCGCTGACGCTGAGTACCTTCATGCCGATGCTGAGGCTCGCCCGGATCGGATTCAGGTTCACGTCGAACGCGGACTCGTTGATGGACAGTTCGGTGAGCCGCACGGGCATGACGCGTTTGCTGCCCCAGGTGAAGAGGGTGAGCGGCATCTCGATCGGGCTGATCTCGATGGTCCCCTTCTTCGAGAGGCGGCTTGCCTCGCGCAGCTGTGCGGTGGTCGGGTGCACGAGCATTTCGAGGGTGGCCAGCTCGGGGTGGATCCCGTCGGGGGCGGCGACCTCGAACTGGTCGGTGGCATCGATCTCGGCGGTGAACTTCCAGGTCTCCTGGGCGGGACCCTTGAGGCGGAGGGCCTCGTTGCGGTCCCCGCTCCCACTGCCGCCTCCCCCGGAGTCACCGCTCCCGCCGGCGGACTGGGGCGCGAGGCTGCGTTCCAGGGTGTCGGGGTTGAACTGGAGGACGATGATGCGCTGGGGGGTGCCGCGTTCGGGGTCGACCACGACTATTCCGGAGCGGATGGGCTTGGGGATGTCTGCGTAGCGGGTCACGCCTTCTCCTTCTGGATGTTCATTCCTGAATCTGCGTGGTGGAAACGGAGCAGCCGTCGCACCAGAAGCCGAAGAGCAAACCCTCAAAACCCATCGGGCCGTACGGGGTGGGGCCACTGTCGATGGCGGCTAGAAAGGGCATGAAATTTCCGCACTCGGGACAGATGGGATGCAGCTCAGGCGAGGGCCATCGAGGCAGGCCGCCCACTTGGTGCTGCGACCGTCCGGCAATAGCCATAAGGCTCACTCCTGCCTGATTGGGATGCGTTTCCAGAACCATTGAACGCTTACCCGGGATGATGCGTGAGCCTTTTCCAGCGGGCCCCTGCGGCCCAAAGTAGACCTTTGTGCCATCCGGATTGAATCGCACGACAATTCTGTCGACTTCTTCGCAGTCGCAGGAGAACCAGAAGAATGTGGGGTCCTGGCTCAGATTGTGGGGTAGCGCATTTGCCGAGAGAGTAAGAACACGCTCGGCCGGTGCCCGGCAGTCGGCGCAGAGGGGAACGTCACCCGGGTACGTTCCGCCCATGACGTGGCTGCTTTCGCCTTCGTCGGCAACGAATCCCATGAAAGAAGGGCGAAATCCGGAGTCCTCACCGCTGTCCGGGAGGCGGCCGGCGAGCGGCATCAACCATTCCCAGTCCTCCGGGTCATCAATGTCGTCGCGTACGGATTCGATAAGGTCAGCGGCATGTCGAGTTCGAATGAGTGCCAATGAGTGCAGCTCGTCGATGTCCCGATCTTGTTGCCACTGGCCCAGAAGAGCGTCGGCCAGGGAGTCGGGGGCACCGGACAGAAGACTGCGCCGGATGAAGGGGCTGTCGATCCGGTCGGCGTGCGGGCGCAGACTCTCCGGGTAGTAGATCCCGATGGCAAGAAGGACCGATCCCAGAGGGGAATCCGGGTCCGGGGCGGCCAGATAGTCCTGGATGAATGCGTCGACGAGGGATCCTGGAAGCCAGGGGACCAGTCTGGCGGCCGACTGGGCGAGCGGACCGGCGCCGCGCAGCCGCTCCGCCACCCGCTTCTTCTCCGGGCGTGCTCCGGGGATCATCTCCAGGTAGGCGGCGACGAACTCGGATACCCGCTTGTCGGAGGTTTCACTGAGGCATTGGACGGCTGCGGCCACCCCCTTGCCGACGGACTGCGCCAGGAAGGCAATGATGCGTTCATCCTTCTCAGGAACCGACAGGTCGGGATCGAGGACAATTCTTTCGATTACCTCAGTTGGCGTCATTTCTCGCCTTCTCCCAGTAGTGCAACAGCAGATTGTCGATGCTGTCGGAGTATTCGATTTCTTTTCGATCGGTCAGTCTCTTGTAGTGGACCACCATACTGTAGACCAGACTCTTGATGAGGGTGTTTCTTGCGAGCCAACGGTTCAGATAGAATCTGAAATCGTCCTCGGTGGCCTTTGTCAGATCCCTGGCATCAAGGGCGATCTGGCGATCATCGTTTCGTGCCCCGTGGGTCCGCGAACCACCTTCCGGGTCCGCCTTGCGATATTCGTGCTCCTTTCCGGTGATCATGAGGGTCAAGGCTTCCTTGTAAAGCTTTTCGGATCGCGGTCCTCGCTTCCAGTTTCCCTTCGAGTCGACGGTTATGAATTCCTCGTCCTTGAGTAGTTTCAAGACCTCCGCGTCAGTCAGTTTGGTCCCCTGTTTCTTCTCCTCCCTGGCGATGGCCTTTCTTTGTGCCGCATAGATGAGCGCACCGCCGGACGGGATGTGGTCCGGAGTGAGCCCGTCGCCCGGCACTTCCCGGCCCTTCACCTTGGCCTTTCGGAATGTCAGGCTCTCGCCCTGTGTAACTGGTCCGCCGCGCCGGCCTCGCCGCTTTCCATGGCCTGGCAACGGTGCTGCGAGAATGCTCCTCAGTTGGGGGGAGAGCGAGCCCGGCTTGGACTGCTCGGGAGACGTCCCTCCTTCCCTCTCGTGCGCGGTCCGTTGAGTGCCTTCGCCGCGTCCGGATTCCCTGAGGCCGCGGGTGGCTTCCTTCTCCTGCTCCCGCGCCTCGTTGCGAGCCCTTTTTACTGCCTCTTCCTCTTCCCAGCCGTCGGTGCTGTGGAACGGCAGAACCGGCCCTTTCGGGTTGAGTTCGGCCATGATGCTGCCGTTGTCTTTGCCCTGGAGCAGGAGCGCAGTGAGCCTGTACCAGACCCGCATGCCGGAAAGCGTTCCGTTCATGACTGGGCGTGGAACGCCCACTCGCATGATCTTGAGGAGCTTCGGCCGGATGCGCGCGATGATCTTCTGGAGACGTTGATCCTTGGACTCCTTCGAGTCCTCGCCCTTCTTCCTCTGGTCCTTCTTGGCCTGCTTCTCCTTGGCCGGGTCCTTGTCCTTCGGCTTCCCGTTCTTGTCCTTGTCCTTGTCCCTGTCGGGCTTCGGCTTCTTCGGGTCCTTGTCTCCGTCCTTGGGCTTCGGCTTCCTGCCGTCACCGTCCTTGTCCTTGCCCTTGTCCTCGGTGGGTTTGGCCGGGCCGACCTTGTCGTCGGGCTTGGGCTTGTTCGGGTCCTGGTCCTTCGGCTTGTTCGGGGTGCCCTTGTCCTTATCGGGCTTCGGCTTCGTCGCGTCCTTGTCGTCGTCCTTCGGCTTGTCCGGGGTGTCGTCCTTCGGCTTGTCCGGGGTGTCGTCCTTCGGTTTGGGCTTCGTGTCCGGTTCGGTCTTCGGCCTGGCCGGCGGTTCCGGCTTCGGCTTGGGCTTCGGGGACGGGCTCGGGCGGGTGTCCGGCTTGGTGCCGTCCTTGTCCTTGCCCTTGCCCGGGGCGGTCTTGGGCTTCCCGGGCTTGGTGAGGTCGGGCTTCGGAGTCGTGGTGGTGGGGCGGTTGCCCGGGGCGGCCGTGTCCTTCTTCGGGGCCTGCTCCTGGTTCTTCTTGTCGCCGCCCTTGTCGTCCGAGCCCGTGCCGTCCTTGTTCTTGTCCTTGCCCCCGCCCTTGTCCTTGCCGAGCTTCGCCGCGACTCCTTTGAGGCGCTTGCCCACCTTCAACACGTACTTGCCGATGCCGGTCATCAGCGCCTGGTAGAGGACTTCGAGCAGGGCGACCACGCCCGCCGCGACCGCCTTGGCGAAGAGGATGCCTGCGCCACCGCTCCGGACCGACTTGAGCCAGTCCAGGACCATGCCCAGCGCGCTCAGGATGGCGCTCAGCGCGCCCCAGGCCGTGCGGATGGCGTCGATCACGGCCATGACCCAGCCCGCGCCCGGGATCAGCTTGGCGACGATCTTGGTCATGACCAGCTCGCCGATGATCAAGGGGAGTTGGGGGACTACGGCGTCCCAGGCCTCCTTGACGATGGCTTCCATCTTGATGCCGCCCTTGAGCAGCTTGTCCAAGATGGCTTTCGGGACGCCGATGATCTCCTGGATCTTGTCGTTGAACCACTGCTTGACGGCGGCCTTGACCTCCCGGAACAGGTGGTTCTTCGCGCCGTCCACCGCCGAGTTCTTGGCACCGCCCAGCCAGCCGCCCGGGTCGGAGAGGAAGTCGACCGCGATCAGCATCCAGTCGCCGAGCGCGCTCAGCAGCTTCGAGGCGAAGTCCATGACCGCCTTCACCGCGGCGACGACCGCCTTCACCGCGGCCTGCAGCATCTTCTTGAGGAGGTCCAGGATGCTGCTCAGGAGCTTGCCGATGGCGTCCAGCAGATCGGTGATGATCTGCTTCAGCGCTGTGGCGAGCCTGTTCACGAGGGCGATCGCGGCAGCGATCAGCCCGGTGATGAACTTCCTGATGCGGTTGGCCAGTTCGACGACGGCCCGGACCATCGACTTCGCGAACTCGATCAGATCGTCGATCAGATTCTTGATCGCGTCGACGATGAACTTCCGCGCCTCGTTGATCCAGCGCTCGACCGTCTCCTTGAAGTTCTTGATGAAGCCGACGACCGCGTCGCGCGCCGCTTTGATGACGCGGACGATCGCGTTCTTGATGTCGATGACCTTCTGCTTGATCCAGTCGAAGGCCTTGCTGACCCAGTTGCCCGAGTCCTCGACGCTGTCGTCGCGCTGCTTCTCCGCGTCCTTCTCCGCCTTGGTGTTCTCGTCCTGGATCTTCTTGTCGCCGTCGTCCTTCTCCTTGACGACGTCCTCGTCGGTCTTCTTCTCCTTCTCCTTGACGTCCGTGCGGACCTTCTCGTGCCGCTCGGTCTTCCTGGTGCCGAGGGTCTTGAGCTCCGCGTCCTGTTCCGTGCGCCAGTCGGCGCGCTCGGCGGTGACCTCGTCCAGGGCCTTCTCGCGCTCGCCCGCCTGGCTCTTGGTGTTGGTCGCGACCTCCGTGTCGACCTTCGCCCTGTGCTTCTGCTGCGAGTCGCGGAAGTCCCTGTCCTTGGTCTGCCGACCCTCGGACATGCCCTTTTGGCCGTCGCTGAACGCGGCCTGGAACTGCGGCCCTTGTTCGTGCTCGGCCACTTCGGAGGCCGCCTCCGGCGGTACGGCCCCGGTTCCGGCGCTTCCGTCGGGCGCGCCCCCGTTGCCGCCCTGCCCGCCGGGCACCTTCGCCGTCATCTGCTCCTTGGGAGCGTTGGGGTAGACCTGGTTCTCCCCCATCGGGCGGGCTGCGTCGTCCTTGCCCGTCGCCACCACTTCCTGGCCCTTGGTGTCGACAGCGGTGCCCTGTTCGCCCGCCGTCTGCTCGGCGGCGCCCTCCATCTCCACGCCCGGCGCATTGCCCGCCTGGGCCTTCTTCAGCGCTTCGTCCTTGGTCGGCAGTCCGGCGAACTTGGCGGCCAGCTCGGACGCGTCCACCTCGAAGCCGACCCAGCTCAGGACCTTGCCGATGCCGAAGCCCAGGGCCATCTTGAAGGTGTCCCAGCCGCCCGGCTCCTCCGCCTTCTCCGCCTCGATCTGGCCCTCGGGCTCCTTGGCCCCCTTGACCTCGGCCTTCTCGTCCTTCGGGGCCTCGGACTTGGCCGCCGGATCCTGGGAGTACTGGGCCGGTGCGTCCGCCTTCGGCTTGCCCTCCAGGGTCTGCGGGGCGCCGGCGGGGCGCTGCATCGAGGGCGGCGCGGCAGCGAGGGTCTTGTGCTCGTCGCCGACGGTGCGGTCCACGGAGCCGCTCACGCCGGTCATCGCCTGAAGTGCCTTGTGCGGCTTGAGCTTCGAAGCGGTGGTCAGGCCCGCTTCCGGGGCCACTCCGGAGAGGTTCGGGGCCGCTCCCGAGTCCTTCCTGCCCTTGCCCGGTGCGGCCGCCTTGGCCCCACCGCCACCGCCACCGCCGCTCGACCCTTTGGGGGCGGGAGCCGGCTTGGAAGCCGCTGCCCTGGGGGCCGGTGCGGCCTTCGCCGCGCTCGGGGCATCGGGAGCCCTAGTGGGTTCCGGAGCAGTGGTGGGCGCGGAGGCTTTCGGCGCCGGGCTCTCCGTACGCGAAGCGGGCTCGCTCTTCGCCGGGCCGCTGTCCGACGACTCGCTCGGTGCACCGCCGGACGTGTCCACGGTGGACCCGCCGGAGACATGCGTGTCCCGTGCGGGCGAGGGGGCCTGCGAGTCCGCCGTCGGTTCACTCCGGCCCGCCGGAGCCGCGTCCGTCTTCTTCTGCTCCTCCTTGGCCGCAGGCTCCGGCGCCGCCGCGCTGCCGGCCACCGCCGGCGGCGAGGCCTTCTCCTGCGCACCCGCCGCCGTGCCGCCCCCGGCAGGAGTGCCCTTCTCCTCCTTGGCTGCCGCCTCCTTGGCGTCGCTTCCGGCTTCCGACGTGCCCGGCGCCTCCTGCACGGTCGTCTGCGCGGCGACGGGACCGGCCTTCGGGTCGGCGCCGCTCTTCGGGTCGCGCGAGTCGGTCACCGGCCGCACCTCGGCGGCCTGTTCCAGGGCGAGTCCGCCGAGCTGTGTGTCCCCCTGTGCGCCCTGGTCCGCCTCGGCCGACGGCTCCGTATCGGCGGGTGGACCGGCACCGTCGGGCTCGGGCTCGGACTCCGCCGCAGCGTCCTCGGCGTCCTCCGCGTCCCGCTCGGCCTGCACCTGGTCGGCCTTGGTGACCGGCGGCGCGGGGAACGACGGGACGGTCCCGGCGCCGGACGAGGAGGGGTCCAGCTTGTCCGCCGTCGGTACGGCGGAGACGTCGAGGTCCTGCGCCGGCAGGAAGTCCTCCGGCTCGAGCTCGACGTCCCAGGCACTCGGCTCCCCGCCGGCCTCGGCCTCCGACTCGCTGCCGGACGCTAACGGGTCGTCGTCGGACGTCTTCTCCGGGCCGTCGAGATCCTGGTTGCGTACGCCGTCGAGTGTGCTGAACGCACCGGGTAACCGGGTGTCCTTGCCGGCCGCGGACGGAGAGCCGGCGGGCTTCTCCGAGCCGCCCTTGTCCTCCTGCTTCAGCTGCTGACCCGCCACGAGCGCATCGACGGCGCCCGGACGGTTCTTGGCCGCGGACTCCTCCTTGCTCGCGGCCGGGGCGCCCTGCTGCTCCTGGCCTTCCTTGCCCTCGCCGGAGGAGGCGGCCGGCTTTCCGCCACCCTCGGACCTACCGCCCGAGGGTGAGGACGAGGCCGAGCCGGAGGAGGCGGACGACACCTGCTGCTGAGGTGCGGCAGCCGGTGCCGCCGAAGCGGCGCCCTGGTCCTGCTCCTGGGCCTGTTGCTGCTGGCCGCCCTGGGGAGCGGATTCGTTCTCCGGGGTACTGCCGGGAGCACCGCCCTCGTCGTCCTGGTCCTTCTCCGGACCCGGCGCGGGCTGCTGCTCCTCCTCCCGCTGCTCCTCGGCCGACCGCTGCTCGGTTTCCCGCTCGTACCGCAGTTCCTCGACCGGATCGTTCTCCACGCCCGGTGCCTCGAGCGAGTTCCGCTCCAGGTCGTCGTAGGCCTCCACCTCGTCGACGAGGTCGAGCACCCGCTCGTGCTCCGAGTTGAGTAGCCTGGCCTCCAGGCGCTCCAGAACGGAGTCCTGCAACTCCTCGGGCAACCGTGCCAGCTGCTTACGGGTGCGCTTGGACCGGTCCTCCGGGTCGCCGCGCAGCGAGCGGACGACCGAGTTGGCGAGCCGCTCCACGAGCGTCGCCGGATCGATCTGCTCCAGCCGGTTCCGGTCCGCGTCCACGGTCGCGTACCGCAGCCAGCCGGGCGTCGACTGCCCTTCCTCGACCCGGGTTCCGGGCTCCCCGTCCCGTACGGACTCCTGGGCCGCCGCCTCCGCCTCGCGCTCCATCGCCTGCTGCGGCAGGCTCACTTCGCCCAGCTCGCGCCCGGCGCGCAGCGCGCCCAGGCCGTGCGGGTTCTGCACCGTGTGCAGCAACTCGTGGGCCAACAGACGCTGACCGTCCAAGGTGCCGGGGCGGTACGCGCCCTCCCGGAAGAAGATGTCCTGGCCGACCGCGACCGCGTCCGCGCCGAGCATCTCGGTGAGCGCGGCGGCGTCCGGGTCGTTGTGCAGCCTTACCCGGCTGAAGTCGTGCCCGAGCTGTTCCTCCAGTTCGCGGCGTACGCTCACGTCGAGCGGCTGGCCGGCGCCGCTGACGATGTTCTTCGGCTCGGGCGCCCGGGACGCGGCGCGCTCCTTGCGCTTACGACGCTTGGCGGACTGGTCCGACCGCGCCTCCTGCGAGTGGGACGTACTCATCGCGTCACCTCGCCCCCGCCCGAGAGGCCTGTGTGCACCGCGCGCGCCAGTTCCTGGCCGAGGCGTCGCGCCGAGAGCGACGCGGGCAGCGGGGGCAGTCCCGCCAGGGCGTCCAGTGCCTGTCCGCCGTCCGCGGCGAGCGGCACGCCCCGTTCCCGTACGAGTCGGCCCAACTCGGCCTGGAAGGCCTCCGATACGCGTTCCGGGTCGACCCGGCCGAATCCGTCGAGTACCAGCTCGCCGATGTCCACCCGTACCGTGCGCTGCTGCTCGTTCAGACCCATCCGTGCACCTCCGAAGGCGTCAGGGAACGGTCGAGCTTCAGGTACTCGGTACGAGCGGCCTCCAGCATGTGGCGCATCTGGAGCCGGTCGCCCTCCTCCGCCGCGAGGAACGCACCCGACAGGGCGATGTTGCGGATGGAACCGCCCGCCACGGTCAGCCGGGCCAGCAGCTCCGGATCGACGCCCTTCATCGGCGCCCGCGCGGGCAGCACCCGGCGCCAGATCTCGGCCCGCTCGCTCTCGCCGGGGAACGGGAAGTCGACGACGAAGCGGATGCGGCGCATGAACGCCGTGTCCAGGGCCTGCTTCATGTTCGTCGTGAGGATCGCGAGCCCCCGGTAGGCCTCCATCCGCATCAGCAGATAGCTGACTTCGAGGTTGGCGTACCGGTCGTGGCTGTCCTTGACCTCGCTGCGCTTGCCGAACAGCGCGTCGGCCTCGTCGAAGAGCAGCAGCGCCCCGCCCTGCTCGGCGGCGTCGAAGACCTTGCGCAGGTTCTTCTCGGTCTCGCCGATGTACTTGCTGACCACCTGGGAGAGATCGATGACGAACAGGTCCAGGCCGAGCTCCTTGGCCATCACCTCGGCGGCGAGGGTCTTGCCGGTGCCGGAGCCGCCCGCGAAGAGCGCGGTGACGCCCAGCCCCCGGCGCAGCGTCCCGGCGAAACCCCACTCCTGGTACACGGTCGGCCGCTGCCGCACGTGTGCGGTGATCTCGCGCAGGACGCGCAACTGCCGTTCGGCCAGCACGAGATCGCCCCACGTCGCCTGCGGCTCGATCCGACGGCCCAGCTCGTCCATGCCCATCCGGGCCTCGGTCAGACCCGCCTGCCAGGCCAGGCCGGTCGCGTCCAGTTCGTCCTCGCCGGGCAGGTCCCGGGCCACGGCTGCGCCGGCCGAGCGGACCAGATGCGGAGGCAGTGAGAACTGGGCCACGAGGTCGCGCAGATCGCCCTCCGACACATCCGGTACGTCGGCGAACGCATCTGTCCACACGCCGAGTTGCTCGTCCGCGTCGAGCGGCGGAACGGTGACGCGCTCCCCGCGGGGACGGGCCGTCTGCCGCGGATCGGGGCTCGACACGACCAGCGGCACGGCCGCGCTCTCGACGAACGCGTCGGTGGCGGCGGCCTGTTCACGGTCCATGTCACCGATCTCCACCAGCAGCGCCGCAGGCAGCAGAATCGCCTCGCGCTGCCACAGGCGGGCCAGCCGGTCGCGTCGGTCAGGAGCGGCGGGAAGGTCGGCGGCCGACATCTCGTAGAGGCCGAGTCCCGAGCGGCGGGCCGCGACCGCGGCGATGTCCGCGCGGGTACGGAGATCGCCCCCGACCAGCTCGACCCGGAGCGGCGCACCGCGCCCGGCCCCCGCCCAGCCGGCCGCGACCCGGCTCGCCGCGAGGTCGTAGGAGACGGGCAGCGAGTCCGGCACGGCGGTCCGGCGCAGCAGCCCGTGGAGCCGTGCGTCCAGATAGGGCGAACCGACCAGGAAGTGCAGGATCCGCTCGTCGAGCCGGAGCCGGGACGTCGTCAGCCTGGTCTCGTCGTCCAGCTCGACGATGCGCCAGCGCCGCAGCGGGGCGACGGGGGTGAGTGCGCTCCAGTGCGGATCGCCGAGGGCGGCGAGGGCGAGCGAGAAGGTGGGGTGGGCGCGCTCCGGGTCCCCGCAGGCCGCGGCGCAGCGGGGGGCCGTGGTGGGTTCGAGCTCGGCTGCTGCCGCCAGCAGGACGATCTCGCGCTCGAACGGGCTGAGGCCGAAGCAGGCGACGAGCGCGTCGAGGGCGGCGGGGCCGGGGGGTGCGGCCAGGACGGCGCCCGTCGAGGGGGTGGCACCGGTGCCGGATCCGGGGTCGGGTTCGGGTTCGGGTTCGTTCCGTGCGGGCCGCACGCCTCCTGCCGTATCGGCTGCCCCGGCCGAATCGGCTGCCCCGGCGGTCGCACGCCCGGCGTGGGCGTCGACGCGGGCGAGTACGGCGTGGACGGCCGCCAGAAGCGCACGTCCCTGCGCTGCCGCGTCGCCGCTCTCGCCCCGACCGGCCTCCTCGTATGTACCCATGTCCTCACCCCCCGTGTTCCGCACTTCGGCTCAGCTCTTGTCGTCCGGCGCCGGTGTATCGCTGTCGGCCGTCCTGCGGGGACGAGGCGGAGCGGTACGGCGGGCGGCCGCCTTGGTGGACTTGGCGGGGGCCTTGGCCGGGGCCTTGGCGGGGGCCTTCGCCACCCCTGCGGCCTTCTTCGCCGTGGTCTGCTGAGGCGTGGCCTGTGTAGCCGTGGCCTGTTTAGCCGTGGCCTTCGTCGCCACAGCCTTCGTCGCCACGGCCTTCTTGCCGGCGGGCGGACTGGACGTGTCCTCGTCCGCCTCTTCCACAGCAGCGACGGGCGGCACGGGAGCACCCGGTGCCCCGAACGGCAGCACCCGTACCGTGCGATGCTCGACCGGCTTCGCCGGGACCGGCTTCTCGCGGCCCTCGATCACCACCAGCGATGCCTGGTAGGCCACCGACAGGGTGTAGGGCGTCTGGTGCAGCATTCCCCAGAGCTTGGACGTCTCGTCGACGTCCATGACCGTCGGTGTGAAGCGCACCTTCTGCAGCGAGTCCGCCAGATCGGTGCCCGCCAGATGCGGTCGTTCGGCGGCCAGTTCGATCAGTTCGCGTGGCAGTACCGGGAATTCGTGCAGCGTGCGTATCACGCATCCCAGCAGTCGCTGCCCGACCAGCTCCGTCTCCTCCCCGTACGCGCTGATCACGTAGTGCAGGTCCAGCGGCGCAGCCGCCCGGTTGCGCAGCGTTCCGTCGGCGGCGCGTGTCGGCAGGTCGTTGTTGCGCATCGCCGCGTTCGGCGTCACCTGGTAGAGGAACACCGTGATCGTCGGCTCGCTCGGCGGCTCCGACGGTGGCTTACGGGTCTCCACCTTGACGGCGATGTCCATCTCGGGCCCCAGGTTGCTCTCGATCAGCAGGGCGAGCGCCTGGGTGACCAAGGCGACGGCGAGTGCGTTGCTCATGTCGTCAGTCCCTCTTCCCGCCGCGCGAGAGGTAGTCGGCCAGCGTCAGTACGGGGGCCGGCCGTCCGGCCGGCTGTGCGGGGCGGCCGGACGGTGAACCGCTCGCTCCGGGTGGTGGCGCCGCGCTGACCTCCAGCCGGCCGATCTGCACGTGTACGACGCGCTCGGCCGGTCGCGGCGCGCGCCGTCCCACCGAGGCGAGCGCCGCTCCTCGCGCGGCGGCCGAGTCGGAGTCGCGGGGCATGGGGAGCAGCGCCGCACGTGGCGGTGCGGCGGCCGCCCGTGCCGGTGCGGCCGCCGTGACGGGCGCCGACGCCGGGTCGTCCGGTGCGGACGGCCGCCCCCGGCGCGCGGCCCGCGTGCCGTCCGTCCCACTGGGCCGGGCCTCCGGCGACGGAGCCGCCGGGGGCCGTAGCAGGGGTGCGGGGACCGCGGCCGCGGACCGGACCGGCTGCCCCGGCTCAGCGGGCTGCGGAGCCTGCTCGGTACGCACCACGGTGTGCCGCTCGGTGTGCACCTCCCGGGCCGGCCGGACCGATTGGCCAGGGTTCGTGGCGGCCCGGGGAGCGGAGGGGAGCAGCGCGGCCGGCTCGTCCGGCTCGGGCTGCCCGTGCCGCAGTGCCTCGGCCCGCTCGAACGGGCCGGACAGCCGTGGCCGCACCCGCACGCGCGCGCCGGTGTCATCGGTGGCCGCGGCCACCGGTGTGTACCGGGCGAGCAGCCGGTCGAAGTAGTCAGGCATCGGTGCACAGCTCCAGGTAGTAACGGCGCCGGGTGGGGCTCAGCGCCAGAATTTCCGGCTCGCTCCATCCGTAGGCGGTGGCGAGCAGATGGACATCGAGGAGCAGGTCCCGTGCCCAGGTGTCCAGTTCGGTCCACAGGTAGAAGGTGATGTCCAGTTCGGCCGGGGTGGCCTCACCGCATTCGGGGCACGCCACGTTCAGCGTCACCTCGGCCGTCGGGTCCGCCTCGGCGGCCTGCTCGGCGATGAGCTGCTCCACCCGTGGGGGCAGCAGAGCGGTCAGCTGCTCGACGTCGACGGGCTCCCCGCCCCGCAGGGCCCGCACGGTGCAGCCCGTCACGAGCAGCCGGCGGGCCTCGGCGGGGGAGGCGGCCCCGCCGGCCGCCGCGAGGTCGGCGACGGTGGGCAGCCGGAACTCGACCACCCAATCGTCCTCCGCCACGCGCAGCAGCCGGTCCCCCGCCGCCGGACGCACGCCCAGTGCACCGGCGTCGAGGTCGAACTCCATGGCCTCGCCGCAGGCACCGCACTCGACCCGCACCTGCATCCGCTCGCCGAACAGCGACCGGCGGAGCGCGAACAGGTCGGCCTCCCGCTCACCGACCGGTACCGACAGCAACTCGTCGGCACCGGCCGCCGGGCGGGCCGCCCGGTGCAGCAGCAGAGACCTCTCCGCCGCACCCAGGGCCAGCCCGCTCTCCCAGGCGGCCAGCAGCTCGGCGGGCCCCACGGGGGCTGTTCCGGGGATCACGACGACGTTCAGGCCGGGTGGGTGAACGACGGCTCGACCGGTTCCGGAATCTCGTAGTCCCGCTCCCAGCCCTCGCACTCCAGCTTCACGCTCTGGATGGCGACGGCATTGGCGTTCGCGTCGAGCTCGCCCATGACCTGGTACTCGCTGACCCAGGCCCGGTAGAGCTTGTGCGAGACGGCCACCTGCCCGGCCTCGTTGAGCACCTGGATGATGATGTCCTTGCGGAAGTCCCGGAGCGAGACCTCCGAGCCGAGCCCGGCGCCGACCTGCCAGACCTTGTTGGCCCAGCGGTCGAACTCGGGATCGTGGGTGACACCGCGTTCGAGCGTGACGCCCTCGAACTCGGAGCGGCCCGGCGACTTGCGGGGTGAACTCGGGTCACCGCCGTGGCGGTGCTTGACCACCTCGGTGGTGCGCTTCAGTGGACTGATCTTGCTGATACCCGCGACCGTTCGACCGTCCCAGAGGACCAGGAACTTGAAATTCTTGTAGGGGTCGAAGCGATGGGCGTTGATCTGGAACTCAGCCATCGGTTTCCTTCGTGTTCCTTTTCCTTGGTTACGAGAGGTCGAACTGCCCGGCGAACTGCTGGATCTTGACGATCACGAACTCCGCGGGCTTGACCGGCGCGATTCCGATCACGACATTCACCACTCCGCGCTCGATGTCGGCGTCGGTGGTGGTGTCCTTGTCGCACTTCACGAAGTACGCCTCGCGCGGTGTGCCGCCCTTGAAAGCGCCCTGCCGGAAGAGGTCGTTGAGGTAGGCCGACGCCTTGAGCCGGATCTGCTGCCAGAGCTGCTCGTCGTTGGGTTCGAAGACGACCCACTGCAGACCGCGGTAGAGGCTCTCCTCGACATGCAGCGCGAGCCGCCGCACCGGTACGTACTTCCATTCGCTGTCGAGCGCGTCCGCGCCCTCGAGCGTGCGGGCGCCCCAGACCAGCGGCCCCACCACGGGGAAGGTGCGCAGGCAGTTCACGCCCAGCGGATTGAGCAGCCCGTTCTCCCGGTCGGTCAGTTTGACCGTGAGCGACCGGACCCCGGCGAGGCGCGCCTCGGTCCCGGCCGGCGCCTTCCACACGCCCCGCTCGCCGTCCGTCCGGGCGATCACACCGGCGACGGCACCCGACGGCGGGAAGGAGCGCAGCCGTCCGGTGAGCGGGTCCGTGAGCTGCAGGTGCGGGAAGTACAGCGCCGCGTGGCTGCTGCGTACGGGTTCGAACGCGCCGATCCCCGCCCGAGCGGCGTCGACGTTGCCCCACGTCGAGGGAGAGTCGACGAGCAGGAAGATCCGCCGCTCCTGGCAGAGCTGCTCGGCCGCGGACAGGACGGTGACCATGTCCTCGGTGGACTCGTACGCCGACAGCTCCGGCAGGACGAGCAGATTGACGTCGTCCACGTCGCGCAGGGCCTGCACGCCGGTCTTGCGCGCCTCGCTGCCGATGAGGTCGCGCGGCCCGGGCGGGTCGCCGTCCTTGCCGCCCTCCAGCGGGAAGACGGGCGGGTTGACCGAGGCCTCGAGTCCCAGGTCGTTGGCGCACTCGCCGACGAAGCGGACCACGTCGTCCGGGTCGACGGACCCCGCGACGACCTGGAGCCGCCTGCCGAAGGCGGCGACCTCGGCCCCGGCGAAGGCGTGCTTCCCCGGGGCGTCGGGCAGCGCGCGCAGCTTGCGCTCCAGCAGGAGGGCCAGCTCGATGACGTTGCTCGGCGGCTCACCGTCGCGGTCGGGCTCGAAGAGCGTGAACTCACGCTCCACATCGCCGATCTTGACCTTCAACTCGACGTTCAGGTCCGGAAGTTCCGCAGCGAAGGGCTTGGAAACCGTGCCGGACGGGTCGGGCCGGTCCTCATCGAGGGCCTTCACCCGGACGAGGGAGGAACCCGCGTTGACCACTGTCTCGACGAAGCGGCCGTGACCGGCGTCCATCGAGAGGCCGGTGAAGGACTCCCGGGCTCCGCCGCGCGCGTCGAGGACATGGAGGTTGAACGTCCTGTCCGGTGCCGGGGTGTCGTGGTCGACGGCCACCCTCAGGCCCGAGCCCCAGACTCCGGGCTCCCTGGCGTGCACCTCCAGCACCGGGCACTCACTGCGGCCCTCGGTGGACAGAAGCGTGACGCAGGCGTCCTCGCCGGTGCCGGCCTTGGCCACACGGACGATCACCGCGAGGGTGCCGCCGTTGCCGAAGAACTGGTGCACCGCGTAGCTGAGGGCGCTCTGCGAGGTGAGCCCGCCGAAGCGGCGCTCGAAGTCGGCGAAGCTGGTGACCCGGACAGGTTGGTTGAGCGGACCCCGGCGTGTGTGTCCCACGAACGCGGTCACCGAGGTGGTGACCGAGGCGATCGTACGGATGCTGCTGGGAAGTTCTTCGATGTAAACACCGGGATAGCCCATGTGCGTCGGCATTCCCCCTCCATTCCCTTCGCGCACCAAGAGATGAGAGGAGAGGTGAAGGAATTGCGTGCATGCGTCGAACCCGCACACATAATCCCCCCGCGCGTTTCCCCCGTTGTTCACCCCGTGCGATATCGGTCTCGCAGGGCCATCCGCATCCGTGTGCGCCGGTGGCTCCTGATGCATGAGTGCCTCTTGCGAGTGTGTATCGCGCCCGGAGAGCCGGTCAAGGTGGTGATTCGGTCATCCGGCAGGACGGTCCGACCGGATCTGCAATAAATGATTCGGCATGGTCAGAGGATTTCCGTATGAGCATATGAAGATTCAGTTCACCATCGCTTCACAGAAAAGTCTGAGCCCGCGAGAGAATCAAGCCGAATTGACTCGATGACGGCGCGCCGCCGTGCGTTCCGCCCCGAGGAATGGCCATTTGGTTCGAATACCGGACAGACAGTCGCACTGTGGGTACGCGGGCCGCCCGGGCTGCGGGCCGGGGCCGGGGCGGCGGGGGTGGTGCGCCAGGTACCGTAGGGAGAACGATTTCGTGGGCCTCCTGGCGGGCTGCGTACACCCAGGAGGAACACATGACGACGAACCGCGGGCGCAAGGACGTCATCCGGGACCGGATGGCCGCGACCGGCGAGTCGTACAACGTCGCCGCGCGCAATCTCAAGGCCATGAAGGACATGGGCGCGACCCGTGAGGCCAGGCTGATCCAGCGCTGGCAGCCGGCGGAGTCGCTGGACGTGCCCTGTCCGTGCGGCGGCACCTGCGAGCCGGGCGAGACGTGCGATCACTGCCATGCCCGGCACCTGCACGTGAGGCGGTATCCGGGCAGCGTCACGGATGTGGAGGTCTGGGCCGACCGCTACGAGTGCACCGGCTGCTCGTCCTCGTACACCCTGACCGTGCGGCTGGCCGGCCGGCCGTGGGGCGTCGCGGAGACGGTGGTCCAGGGCGGGTCCGCCGAGGAAGTCGTGCGGGCCCGGGTGTTCCCCGGCGTCGCGCACCCGCTGCTGCGCCCCGAGGCGCCCGCGGAGCCCGAAGAGGACTGACCGGCCGCACCCGGGCAGGACTGGCCGGCGGCGCCCGCGGAGTCCCGGGAGGACCGACCGCGGCGCCGCCCCGTCCCCGTGCTCAGCTCTCGTCCGGCGCCAGGGTCAGCGAGATCGAGTTGATGCAGTAACGCTGGTCCGTGGGCGTGGCGTAGCCCTCGCCCTCGAAGACGTGGCCCAGGTGCGAGCCGCAGCGGGCGCAGCGCACCTCGGTACGGGCCATGCCCATGCTGTTGTCCTGGATCAGCTCGACCGCGTCCGTGTCCTTCGGGTCGTAGAAGGACGGCCAGCCGCAGTGCGACTCGAATTTGGTGTCGGAGCGGAACAGCTCCGCCCCGCAGGCGCGGCAGGAGTAGACGCCCGCGGTCTTGGTGTCGGTGTACTCACCCACGAACGCGGGCTCGGTGCCTGCCTTGCGCAGCACCGCGTACTCGGCGGGGCTCAGCTCTGCCCGCCACTGCTCGTCGGGCTTCTCGACGTCGTACGACACGGTGGCTCCTCAGCTCGACAGGTGGTCCAGGATCTGCGGGCCGAGGTCGGTGACATCGCCCGCTCCCATCGTGAGAACCAGATCGCCCGGCTTCGCCATTCCCGCGATGACGGCGGGGATCGCCGCCTTGTCGTGGACGGCCGTGACGTCGGCCCCGGCCGCCTTCGCGGCATCGACGATCAGGGTGCTGGTGATGCCGGGGATCGGGTCCTCGCGGGCCGGGTAGATGTCCAGGACCACCGAGGCGTCGGCGAGGGCGAGTGCCTGGCCCATCTCGGTGCCGAGCTCCTGGGTGCGGGAGAAGAGGTGGGGCTGGAAGACGACCAGGAGGCGGGCCTCGGAGGCCGCGCCGCGCATGGCTTCCAGGTCGGCGGTCATCTCCGTGGGGTGGTGCGCGTAGGAGTCGATGACCTGGACCCCGGCGGCCTCGCCCTTGAGCTGGAGACGGCGCTTGACGCCGGTGTACTTGCCGATGGCGGAGGCCAGGTTGTGCGCCGGGATGCCGAGGGCGACACCGGCGGCGAGGGCGGCGACCGCGTTGTGGGCGTAGTGGCTGCCGGGCACCGAGACCGTGAAGGTGAGGTACTTGCCGCCCAGGACGACGGTGACCTCGCTGGTCAGCCCGCGCGGGGTGACCTTGTGGACCCGTACGTCCGCGGTCTCCGACTCGCCGTAGGTGACGACGTTGAGCGAGGAGATGTCGCGGACCCGCTGGACCAGCTCCACCGCGCCCTGCTGGTCGGCGGAGACGACCAGGGTGCCACCGGGGACGACCTTGCCGACGAACGTCTCGAAGGAGTCGTAGATCTCCTCCATCGACGCGTAGTTCGCGTGGTGGTCCAGCTCGACGTTGAGGACGATCGCGACCTCGGGGTCGTACTTCTGGAAGCTGCGGTCGCTCTCGTCCGCCTCGGCGACGAAGATGTCGCCGCCGCCGTGCGCGGCGTTCGTGCCCGGACCCTCCAGGTCGCCGCCGATGGCGTACGAGGGGTCGAGGGCCAGCTCGGACAGGGCGACGGCGAGCATCGACGTGGTGGTGGTCTTGCCGTGCGTACCGGCGACCGCGATGGCGCGCAGGCCCTCCATCAGGGCGGCGAGCGCGTCGGAGCGGTGCACGACGGGCACGGACAGCTCGGCGGCGCGGACCAGCTCGGGGTTGTCCGAGCGGATGGCGCTGGAGACGACCACGCAGGACGCGTCGTCCGCCAGGTGACCGGCGGCGTGCCCGATGTGGACGGTGACCCCCAGCGCCCGCAGGGCCTCGGCGGTGGCGGACTCCTTGGAGTCGCTGCCTGCCACCTTCGCTCCTCGCTGGGCGAGGATCTTCGCGATGCCCGACATCCCGGCGCCGCCGATGCCGATGAAGTGCGGCCGTTCAAGGGCGGCAGGAATACCGGGTGCCATGCGTGTGTCTCCCGAAGGTGTGACGTGGATGTGGTCCGCCCAGCCTATTCGCTGTGCGCGAAGAGCTTGAGCACCGGTACGCCGACCTTGTGACGGGCCCGGGACGCCCAGTCGCGGTGGAAGAACTCCTCGACGTAGTGCGGTGCGGTGAGCACGATGACCTCGTCGGCCCCGGAGTCGTCGACCACGGTCTTCAGCTTGTCCAGGGGGTGGTCCTCGATCACTTGTCCGACGGCCTCGGATCCCGCTTTGCGCAGTTCCTGGAGCGAGTACTCCAGGGCGACCGCGGCAGGCTCCTGCGCCGCCTTGCCCTCCGGCTCCTCACCCTCGCGGGCCGCTTCTCTGAGTTCGCCGAGCGCCACGTCGTCGATCGCCCGCAGCAGGACATCGGCCTGGTCACCGCGCGGCTGCATCAGTACGACGAACGAGATCTGCTCCTCGCCGTGGAGGGTGGTGACGAACTCCACGTCCTCGGGAGTGAGGGGCTTCTCGATCATCAAAACGCTTGTGAACACGGCAGGCGCCCTTCCGTTTCATCTCGTCGGCCCTGGACGGCCGCTGCTGCTGAAACCATCCTTCCCCGCAATTGCACGGGGTCTGCAGGACTAAGTGTGCCCACCCGAAGCTAACCGGAACGGGAAATTCCGCTAAGTGTCAGATCTTCCCGTACCGGGTGAAGAGGAATCCCGCCTCTTCCAGCAGGGATGTGAGGGAGAAACGTTCCGGCAAGGTCACCCCGGGGCCTCCCGCGATGCGCTGCGCATCCCCCGCGGTGAGCATCGGGGACACGGTCAGACAGAGCTCGTCCAGCACCCCGGCCGCCACGAACTGCCCCAGCAGCCGTGGTCCGCCCTCCGTGAGCAGCCGGGTGAGGCCGCGCGCGGCCAGTTCCGCAACCGCCCGCGCCGGCTCCACGGCCGCGCCGTCCCCGGCGATCAGCACCTCGGCACCCGCGTCCCGGGCCGCATGGATCCGGTCGGAGGGTGCCGCCGCCCCGGTGATCACCAGGGTCGGGACCAGGGGCGAGACGAAGAGGGGGAGCGAGAAGTCCAGGTCCAGGCTCGCGCTCACGACGGCGATCGCGGGGGCGGGGCCCTGCCCGGCCGCCGCGCGCCGGGCGGCGAAGGCATCGCGGGCCCGGGCGGGCCGGTAGCCCTCCAGCCGCACCGTCTCCGCGCCGACGACGATCACATCGGCCAGCCCCCGCAGCGTGCCGAAGATCCGCATGTCCGTCGCACTGGAGATGCCCTGGGAGCGGCCCTCGTGCTGGGCCGCACCGTCCAGGGTGGAGACCATGTTGGCGCGGAGCCAGGGGCGGCTGCCCCCGGGGTACGCGTAGGCGTCGGCCAGTTCGTCGAGTGTCCACTCGCGATCGCTGGCTGCGGATGTCTTCCCGGCGGCATCTGCCGGGTCCGCGATTGTCAGGTCCGTCACAGGGAGCAGGCGTCGCATGCCCCGCAGTCTGGCACGGCCCTTAAGGTGGAGAGTTGTGTCGTCCTCCACCGCCGTGCCGGGGCAGAGCCCCATAGCCGAAACGGCCCCGCAGTCCCTGTGCGCCCTCGAGCCGCGCGTCCCCGCCGACCGCCTGGTCGCGGAGATGGTGCCGCCTCCGCGCTTCGACGCGGTGCGTTTCGATACGTACGTACCCGACCCGAACCAGCCGAGCCAGACCGAGGCCGTCAAGGTGCTCAGCGGCTTCGCCGGTGGTCTCGGCGGGGCGCACGCCAGTGGTGCGGGAAAACGCAAGTGGTTCAGCAAGAAGCCTGCGCCGCCCACCGGGCCCCGGGGGGTGTACCTCGACGGCGGTTACGGCGTCGGCAAGACCCACCTGCTGGCCTCCCTGTGGCACGCCACCCCGGCCGCCCCTTCGCTGAAGGCCTTCGGCACGTTCGTCGAGCTGACGAACCTGGTCGGCGCGCTGGGCTTCCAGCAGACCGTGCAGACCCTGAGCGGCCACCGGCTCCTGTGCATCGACGAATTCGAACTGGACGACCCGGGTGACACGGTCCTGGTGTCGTCGCTGCTCAGCAGGCTCGTCGAGGCGGGGGTCGCGCTGGCCGCCACCTCGAACACCCTGCCCGGCAAGCTCGGCGAGGGCCGTTTCGCCTCCGCCGACTTCCTCCGCGAGATCCAGGGGCTGTCCTCCCACTTCCGGCCGTTGCGGATCGACGGCGAGGACTACCGTCACCGCGGGCTGCCCGAGGCCCCGCCGCCGTACTCCGACGAGCAGGTCACCAGGGCCGCGTACGCCACCCCGGGCGCCGCTCTGGACGACTTCCCCGGCCTGCTCGACCATCTCGCCCGGGTCCATCCGAGCCGCTACGGAGCGCTGACGGACGGCATCACGGCGGTCTGCCTGACCGATGTGCAGCCGGTGCCGGACCAGTCGACGGCGCTGCGTCTGGTGGTGCTCGCGGACCGGCTGTACGACCGCGAGGTCCCGGTGCTCGCATCCGGTCTTCCGTTCGACCAGCTGTTCAGCGACGAGATGCTGAACGGCGGGTACCGGAAGAAGTACTTCCGGGCGATCTCCAGGCTGACGGCACTGGCGCGTGACGCAAAGGGTCTGGTGGCGCAGTAGGTTCGGGGGCGTACCGCGTACGAGGAGCCTCACGGCACCGCGTACGTCCCGTATAACCGCGCACACCGTTTGAAGGGATCCAGCATGGCTACCACGCGTCAGGCGCACACGGTCTGGGAAGGCAACCTGCTCGAGGGCAAGGGCGTTGTCACCCTCGACTCCTCCGGGATCGGGGAGTACCCGGTCTCCTGGCCCTCCCGCGCGGAGAAGGCGAACGGCAAGACCAGCCCGGAGGAGCTCATCGCCGCAGCGCACTCCAGCTGCTTCTCGATGGCTCTGTCCAACGGCCTGGCCAAGGCGGGCACCCCGCCGACCAAGCTGAACACCCAGGCGGAGGTCACCTTCCAGCCCGGTACCGGCATCACCGGCATCCACCTCACGGTGGAGGGCGAGGTTCCGGGTCTGGACGAGGCGGGCTTCGTGAAGGCCGCCGAGGACGCCAAGGTGAACTGCCCGGTCAGCCAGGCGCTGACGGGCACGACGATCACGCTCAGCGCTTCGCTGGCCTGATCCCACCTGTCCCGGGGAGCACGTCCGTCCCTGGGTCACATCGAGGCACAGTGGCCCGCATGGTTCCCGCGCGACACTACGCGTGGTACACACATGCGGGTCACTTCACCTGTCCGCCAACAGGGAGTTGCCTCATGTCATCAGCATCAGCACCTCAAGGACGCGCAACACGACGACAGGTCCTGGCCGGCACCGGCGCCACCGCCGCCTCGATCGCCTTCGCCGGGGCTTTCACCGAACTCTTCGCCGGCACCGCCGTCGCCCGGGGGCACGGCGACTACGGCCCCCTCGTGCCCGACCCCGACGGACTGCTCGACCTGCCGAAAGGCTTCCGCTACCGAGTCCTCTCCCGGGAGGGTGAGCCCCTTCTCTCCGGCGAGGGCCTGGTCCCGAGCAGTCACGACGGCATGGCCGCCTTCGCGGGCCGCCGCGGCCGGGTCCACCTCGTGCGCAACCACGAGAACCGGCCGACCGGCAAGATCGGCGTACCGACGGTCGAGGGCCTCACGTACGACCCGACGGGCAAGGGCGGCTGTACGGCCCTGGAGCTCGACAGCCGGGGGAACGTCCTCGGGGAGCGCGTCGCCATCGCCGGTACCGCGGTCAACTGCGCGGGCGGCCCCACCCCGTGGAACACTTGGCTGACCTGCGAGGAGACCGAGGACAAGGCCGGCACCAACGGCTACACCAAGGACCACGGGTTCATCTTCGAGGTGGACGGCGCCGATCCGCGCCGAACCGGAGCCGTACCGCTGACCGCGATGGGCCGCTTCCAGCACGAGGCGATCGCGGTCGATCCGAAGAACGGGATCGTGTACGAGACCGAGGACGCGTTCCAGAAGCCCTTCGGGCTCTTCTACCGCTTCCTGCCCGAGAAGCCGCTCGGCGGCACGGGTTCGCTGCGGGCCGGTGGCGCGCTCGAAGCCATGCGGGTGCCCGGGGTACCCGACCTGTCCGTCGTCCAGGAGATCGGTGCGAGCTTCGACCGGGTCGAGTGGGTACCCGTCCCGGATCCGCAGGCCGTCGAGACCCCGATCCGGCTGCAGGACTTCGGACCGAAGGGCATCACGCACGCCCAGAAGCTGGAGGGCTGCTACTGGGGCGGTTCGTCCGTCTACTTCGTCTCCAGTTTCGCCCACAGTACGGAGGGGTCGGCGGCCGACCACTTCGGCCAGGTCTGGCGGTACGAGCCGAAGCGGCGCCGGCTCACGCTGGTGGTCGTCTTCGGTCCTGATTCGGACATCCAGCTGCCCGGCGAGTCCCCGGACAACATCTGCCTCGCCGCCGACGGCGGGCTGATGGTGTGCGAGGACGGCGGGGGCGCACAGCACGTCCTCGGGGTGACACGGCGCGGGGAGGTCTATCCGATGGCGCGGGGGCGGCAGAACATCGGAACGCCCGAGGAGCCGGAGTGGGGCGAATTCGCCGGGGTGACGTTCTCGCCGGACGGCGGGACGATGTTCGTGAACTGCTACACGCCGGGGACGACGTTCGCCGTGACGGGCCCCTGGCGCTGAGCGACCGGTAGCGCGACCGGGGCCGGGCGGCATCCGCTGCCCGGCCCCGGTTTTCTGCGCTCAGCCCCCGGACGGCTCGGCTCCGAGCCCCGGTGGGCCGGAGTGCCGGAGGGATTGCTGACCGCCCATCAGCTAGCGTCCTTCAGTGATCAAATCTGTTCGTACGATGACCATGCTGACGATTCTGGGGGCGGTACTCGCCGGCTGCGGGAACCCGGAGGTCACCCGCACCCAGACCCTCGCGTCGGCCGCGCCGAGCCCGAGCCACGCGGCGAAGGCGCGGGGCACGCAGACGAAGCCGCCCACGATGGCTCCGGGGCCGGCCGGGCTGACTCCCGTCTTCGAGCGCCGCTCCGGCGGATCCGGGGACAGGAACGGCAGGGCCGGCAAGGCCGACAAGGTCGTGGCGCTCACCTTCGACGCGGACATGACCGCGGATCAGGGACCGCGCGCCGCCGCGGGCGAACACTTCGACAACCCCGGTCTGATCACACTGCTCCGTCGGCTGAAGGTGCCGTCGACGGTCTTCATGACCGGACGGTGGGCCCAGGAGTACCCGGCCCAGGCCCGCTCGATCGGCACGGACCCGCTGTTCGAGGTCGCCAACCACTCGTACAGCCACTACGCCTTCTCCTCCCCCTGCTACGGGCTGCCGACGGTCGCGAAGGGCGATATGCGTGGCGAGGTGGAGCGGGCGTTCACCGCGATCCGGAAGACGGGGGCGCGCAACGTCGTGCCGTACTTCCGCTTCCCCGGCGGCTGTTACGACGACGTCTCTCTGAAGGCCCTGGCGGCCACCGGGGTGACGGCGGTCCAGTGGGACGTGGTCAGCGGCGACGCGTTCGCCACGGACGCGGACGCGGTGGCCGAGCAGGTACTGGCGGGCGTGAAGCCGGGCTCGCTGGTCGTCATGCACTGCACGCGCAGCGCGGCGCCCGTCACCGACGAGGCCCTGCGGCGCGTGGTCCCCGAGCTGCGCGCGCGGGGGTACCGCTTCGTCAAGGTCTCCGAGCTGATGAGGGGCTGAGAGCCGGCGTCAGCCCGAGCAGGCGGTGCGCCCCGCCTCCTGCCACTCGCAGACGGGGCAGAGGGTGCTGCCCTTCGTCGCCTCCGGGTACTCGGTCGGCTTCCGGCACAGCACGCACTCGGCGTACGGCGGGCCCGCGTCGACGGGTACGGGGGCCGGCGCGGGCGTCCCGCAGTACGCATCGTCCATGCCTGCGAGCGTACTCACCCGCGCACCGAAGTGAGCCGGGAGGTGACGGCGGCCACTGCCGCCGCGATGACAGCGGCCCCGGCCAGCGGCAGGACGGGGACCGGGACCGTCCCGGCCGACGAACCGGTGACCAGGCTCGTCACGGCGTACCTCGCGGGTGAGCCGCCGGCCACCAGGGCGAGCAGGCTGCCGAACACGGTGGCGGCCAGCGACCAGCCGCGGCGGTGCAGCAGCGGCCGGGAGCAGAGCGCTCCGACCGCCGCTCCCAGCAGGGCGCAGCAGACGGTGGCGAGCAGACCGGCGCAGGCGGCGGGCAGAATCGGGATGCCGACAGTGTTGTCGGTGCTGACCGGTTTGCTGATGAGGAGCACGGCCCCGTCGGCCACGACGCCCAGGGCCAGTGCGGATCCCAGAGCGGTGAGCAGCGCGGCGCGGTGGACCCGCGGCTGCCCGGCAGCCGCGGCCGCGACCGTCCGGGCGGCGGGCGGCTCCTGGGTGACGCAGAGCCGGACGAACCACGCGGCGACGGGCAGCAGCGCGGCGGCGGCGTAACCGAGCGAGTCCAGCAGGGGCTGCCCTGCGCCCACACCGACGCCGAGGAAGGCCGCGTAGAGGAGGACGGGCGCGAGCCAGCGCTGCGAGCGCACCAGCAGTTCGGCCTGATAGCGCATCAGAGCGGTCGTGGCGCCCCGGGGTGCGGGCCCGGGCGCCGAGGACGACGCCATGACCGGGACCGGGGCAAGGTCCGGGACCCGTGCCACTGCCACGGCGCGGTCCGGGGCCGCACCGCGGTCCGGGGCCGAAGCCAGGTCCGGGGCAGGTGCTCGGCCCGGTGCCGCAACCCCGTCCACGGCTCGTTCCCGCGTGACAGCCCGGTCCGTGAGGGGCATCTGCGCGACCCCTGCGATGTGCCAGGGCGGCCGGGCCTCGAGCAGGGCCCGCAGGGCCGCGTCCGAGTGTGCCGCGGCGACGGTGAGGCGCACCCGTCCCGTGGCGTCGCCCCCGGTCCGTTCCACGGCGAGCGCACCCCGGAGTCCGGGCGGGAGGGCTCCGCCCGCCGGACCTGTCGCGTCGATCCGGACACGGGGGCCGGGCGGTTCGAGCGGCAGCGCCGGAAGCCCGGCCGGGGCGAGGGCGCGGCCTTCCAGCCGGTAGACGGCATCGACGCTGTCGGCCAGGCGGCGCGGATCGTGGTCGACGAAGACGACGGTGGCCCCGGCCAGGACCCGCGCGCCGACGGCCCGGTCCAGTGCGTCCCGGGCCTCGGCGTCCAGGCCCGTCCAGGACGAGCAGGTCCGGCTCGGCCAGGAGCGCCTGGGCGACGGCGACCTTCTGGCTGGTGCCCTTGGACAGCTCCGCGAGCGGTGTACGGGCGTGCTCCGCCGCACCGAAGCGTGTCAGCCACTCCTGAGCGCGCGAGGCCGCCTCCGCGGTCCGCAGTCCGTGGATCCGGCCGAGGTGGACGAGGTAGCCGGCCGCCGTGAAGGGCAGGGCGGCCGGAAAGCGCTCGGGGACGTACGCCGTACGCGGCCTGCCCGTGATCCGCCCCTCGGACGGGGCGTCGATCCCGGCGAGCAGCCGCAACAAGGTCGACTTTCCCGTCCCGTTGGCGCCCTCGATCCGGAGCAGGCCCCGCGCGGGCAGCACCAGGTCGACCCCGCGCAGCACCCAGGGGCCGCGGAGGCCGTACCGGCGGCCCACCCCGTGGAGGTTCAGTTGGCCGACGCCTTCTCCGGCTTGAGCTCGCTGGGCCGTACGATCACGAACCCCTCGCCCTGGAGCATCAGCTGGACGGCCTCGCCCGAACCGCCGCGCACCATGGAGCCGAAGCTCTGCGAGCGGTGCAGCGACGTGGAGAGCTGGGCGCTCCAGCCGACGACCGCGTCCGTGTCGACGTACACCGGCTGCTGGGCGGTCACGGGTATCACGATGGGCTGGCCGTCGCAGATCAGGCCGAGTTTGCCGTAGCCGCTGAAGACGCTGTTGAAGAGGCCGCCGCCGGTCATTCCGGCACCCTTCACGGTCTTGATCTCGTACGAGAGGCTCGCGTCGAAGCAGAGGACGTTGCGGCCGTTGATGGTCAGGACGTCGCCCTGTTCCATGTCCACGATGAAGCAGTTGGCGGCCTCGTGGGCGAACCACGCCTCGCCCTGGCCGCGGACCGCCATGAGCGCCAGTCCCTCGCCGGTGACCGCGCGCTTGAGCATGCCGCCGATGCCCTGGCCCTTGCGTTCGAACTGGAGACTGCCGCGGAAGGCGATCATCGATCCCTGACGCGCGTGCATCTCACCGTTGACGGCGTACTTGATGGACTTGGCGTTCTGCAGGGACATACCGGGGGCGGTGGCCTGCTGGGCCATGTTCTCGCTGGAAAAGAGGTCGCTCTTCATGCCGTGCATCCTCACCCGGAGCCTTGCCTTCCGCCAAGAACCGGTTTGCGGGGGCCTGGCAGACTGGACTCCGTGAGCAGCGACGACCTTCCCGAGACCCTTCCCGCAGATCCTGCGGACAGCCCGTTCCGCACCGAGCCGACGGCACGCGACGAGGCACCTCAGTTCGTGCTGCCGCTGGTGGTGCACATCGAGAAGACGGATCCCCCGGCACGTACCGACGCGCTTCGGACGGCAGCCCGCGCGGTGCTCACGATGCTCTCCGACGAACGCTCGCTCGGTGAGGGCGAGTGGGCGCAGCTCATGCGGGACTGGCAGGACGCCCGGATCCGCAAGGTGGTGCGGCGCGCACGCGGTGCGGAGTGGCGCAAGGCGTCCGCGCTGCCCGGGATCACGGTCACGGGTGAGCAGGCCGAGGTGCGGGTGTTCCCGCCGGTGCCGCTGGACGGCTGGCCGAAGGAGCTGGCCAAGCTCCAGGTGTCGGGCACGGACCTCGACGATCCGGAGCCGCCGGCCGCGCCCGACGGTGCCGGCCCGGTGCTCTGGCTGAATCCGGAGCTCGGCATGTCGGCGGGCAAGACGATGGCCCAGGCAGGACACGGCGCGCAGCTCGCCTGGTGGGAGCTGTCGGACACCGAGCGCAAGGCGTGGCGGGAGGCGGGTTTCCCGCTCTCCGTGGCCGCCCCTGCCCCGGACCGCTGGCGCGAACTCACCGTGAGCGGACTGCCGGTGGTGCGCGATGCCGGGTTCACCGAGATCGCGCCGGGATCCTGCACGGTGGTCGCGGACCATCCGGCACTGCGCCGCTGAAGGTCGCTCGCCCTCCTGCTGAACATCCCTGCGCCGAAATACGTACCTCCGGGTACTGCCGCACCGCCATTACCGACGAGTAGGTTGAATGACGAGTCAGTTGGCGGTTGGTTCAGAGCTGCCACGTATCGGCCCGGGAGACACTCTTGTTGCGACGCATCAACGGAACGGCCCTCATCATCGCGGCACTTGTCGCCACACTCGGCGCGCTCGCCTATCCCGTCTGGTCGTACGCCGACCGCTCGGGGACCGGCGAAGCCAATCTGAACGCGTCCAGCGTCGCCACCCAGTGGGGCCCGCTCTCCGCGACCGACCGGGACTTCCTGGTCAAGGTGCGCCTGGCCGGACTGTGGGAACTGCCGGCGGGACAGCAGGCCATCGAACGCGCCCCGAGCGAGGCGATGAAGGAGGCGGGCGACCACCTGGTGGTCGGGCACACGGATCTGGACCGGCGGGCGCGGGACGTGGCCGCCAAGCTCGGCGTGGAGCTGCCGAACCAGCCGTCGGACATCCAGCAGGGCTGGTTGCGCGAGCTGACGGCGGCGAGCGGCCAGGAGTACGAGCGCAAGTTCGCCAACCTGCTGCGCAACGCGCACGGCAAGGTCTTCGCGCTGATAGCCCAGGTCCGGCACACCACGCGCAACTCGCTGATCAGGCAGCTTGCCTCGGACGCCAACCAGACCGTCCTGGACCACATCACCATGCTGGAGCGCACCGGGTTCGTCGACTTCGACGGCCTGGCCCGCGAGGCGGCGGGCGCGTCGACGGCCAGCCCCTCGGGCCCGCCCGCGTCGAACGGCGGAGTCCCGCAGGTCCCGGTGCCGGTGACGCCGACCGGGGACCAGTCGTTCACCTCACGCCCGGTGCCACCCACGATGGAGCCCCTCCCGCAGCCGTAGCCCCGGGAACCTCAAATCAAGCTCTGAACGTCCCCCTTTTCGGATTCACCGCCGTGTGGCGGGGCCATGACCCCTGCACGAAGCGACGGACCGAGGAGGGGGACGGATGAAGCTGGGAACAGGAATCGGCTGGCGGCCTGAGATCGAGGACGCCATCGAAGCGCTGCCCGGGATCGACTGGGTCGAGGCGGTTGCGGAGAACATCTGCACCGACCACCTCCCGGCGTCTCTCGCCCGCCTCAGGGAGCGCGGCGTCACCGTCGTCCCGCACGGTGTCTCGCTGGGCCTCGGGGGCGGCGACCGCCCCGACGCGGGCCGCCTCGCCGACCTGGCGGCGCGGGCCACGCTGCTGGGCACGCCGCTGGTGACGGAGCACATCGCGTTCGTACGGGCCGGGGGGCCGCTCACCGCGTCGCCGGGGCTGGAGGCGGGGCACCTGCTGCCCGTGCCGCGGACCTGGGACGCGCTGGAGGTGCTGTGCGAGAACGTGCGGATCGCCCAGGACTCGCTGCCCGTGCCGCTGGCCCTGGAGAACATCGCCGCGCTGATCTCCTGGCCGGACGAGGAGCTGACCGAGGGGCAGTTCCTCGCGGAGCTGGTCGAGCGGACGGGCGTGCGGCTGCTGATCGACGTCGCCAATCTGCACACCAATCACGTCAACCGGGGCGAGGACCCGGCGACGGCCCTCGACGAACTGCCGGTCGAGGCCATCGCGTACGTCCATGTGGCGGGCGGCATGGAGAAGGACGGAGTCTGGCACGACACGCACGCCCATCCCGTGACGCAGCCCGTCCTGGACGTGCTGGCCGAGCTCCGCTCACGGGTCGATCCGCCGGGCGTCCTGCTGGAGCGCGACGACGACTTCCCGCCGACCGCGGAACTGGCGGGCGAACTGGCCGCGATCCGCGCCACGCTGGCCGGGGCGGCCGACGTGCCGGCACCCCTGCGACGACCGCCCGCGCGCTCCCCGGAGCCGGCCGGCCGCGCCGCAGGTGCCCGCGACCGCACCGCCGTCGCCCAGACCGCACTGCTCTCGTCCCTGGTCGCGGGTACGCCCGCGCCGGAGGGCTTCGACCACCGGCGGCTCGGGGTGCAGAGCCGCGCCCTGGCCGCCAAGCGGGCCGAAGTCGTCGCCAAGGTGGCACCGGAGCTCCCGGAGATCCTCGGCGACGGTTACCGGAGCGCGTTCCTCGCGTACGCCAGGACCCGGCCCATGTCCGGCGGCTACCGTCGTGACGCCCTTGCCTTCGCCGAGCAGCTGCTCGTCGCGGGCGCTCCGGCCGACGACGCGGCCCGTCGCAGGCTGACCCACTGGTGGCAGGACCGCGCGGCCGCCCGTCCGCCGCGCCGCGGCACCCGCCTGGTCCGGGCGGCCCGTACCGCTCTCATGGGAAGGTGACCCCGATGAACGCCCTTGCCCTTCTGATGACTCTCGCCGCGGTGGTCTCCTCGACGCTCCTCATCGTCGCGACCCGCAAGGCCGGCCGCCTCGGCGGTGGCCCCGACGCCCATGTGCACGACCTCTCCGAGGCCGCCTTCCTCAACGGCGGTCCGGCCAGGGTCGTGGACACCGCGCTCACCGCCCTGCACACCGACGGGCGTCTGGCCATCGGCGGCCCGGGCATCGTCGCCGTACAGCGCCCGGAGGCCCGGGACGCGGTGGAGCGTGCCGTGCTCCAGGAGCTGGGCGCCGCCCCGAACGGCGCCCTGCACACGCTGCGGCAGGCCGTGATGCGGCATCCTGCGGTGCAGGAGATCGGCGACGGACTGGCGGCGCGCGGGCTGCTGGTCGCACCGCAGGAGAACCGGACCCGCCGCCGTTGGGCCATCGCCCAGCTGTCGGTGTGCCTGGTGGCCGGCCCCGTCAGCCTCCTGCTGACGTTCCTCCAGTACGTCCTGCACGAGGGCTACGCGGACATGCCGTTCCCGTTCATCGTGAAGGTGCTGCCCGCACTCGCGGGCGGGGCCCTGGTGGGCGGCCTCACGGCCGCATCGGCCAAGGCGCGGATCACCAGGGCGGGGCGCCGGGCCGCCGACGGCTACGCGGCCGCCCACGCCTATGTGGGCGACCCGGCCCACCTGGTGGCCACACGGGGGCTGGGCGCACTCCCCGACCCGGCACTCCAGGGGCAGTTGCTCGCAGCCGCGCGCCATCGGCCCGGGCGCTCCTCGTCGTCCTCCCGGTCGTCCTCCCCCTCGACGGACTCCTACGCCTCGAGCGCCGCGCTCCTGCCGGTGATGTGGTGCGCCGGGTCGAGCCCAGGCGGCGGCTGCGGAAGTTCCGGCGGCGGTGGCGGCCACGGGTCGGGATCCTCCTGCAGCTCCGGATCGAGCTGCAGTTCCGGATCGAGCTGCGGTGGATCGAGTGGCGGGTCGAGCTGCAGCAGCAGCAGCGGATCGAGTTGCGGCAGCAGCAGCGGGGGTTCGAGCTGCGGCAGCAGTTCCTGAACGCACGGTTTCGGCCACCGATGACCGTCCGTGACCACAAAACGTCCATATCGTGAACAGCCCATGGCGCTCGCATGCCCGTCTCGCATAGAACTCCGCCATGCTCTGGGTCTTGTTCCTTCTGGTCGCGTGGGGCGCGGCGGCCATCTCCTGCATCCGGCTCTGCCTCGTCACCGCAAATGCGGCCCAGCGGCCGTCCGAGGCCGCGCGCGGACCCGCCCTTCACGAACTCAACCTGTACGAGACGGCCTTCCTGGCCGGCGGCCCGCACCGGGTCGCCGATCTGGCCCTCGTCTCCATGCACCTGCGGCGCCGGCTGCTGCTCGCCCACACGGGCTGGGCGACGGTCGTCGACCCGGAGGGCCGGGACGAGGTCGAGCGCACGGTGATCCGTGCGATCGGCCCGGAGGGGCAGTCCCGGATAGCCCCGATACGGGCCGCTGCCGCGGCAGCCGAGGCCGTACGCACCCTCGCCGACCGGCTGGTCGCGGCGGGCCTCGCCGTACCGCACGGGACCCGGACGACCCTGGAGTCGGCGGTGCGGGCCGTGCGGGGTGCGGCCGCGCTGGTGGTGGTGCTGGCCGCTGCCGCCGCGCTGATCCCCGGTCAGGACCCCGGGTACGCCGGTCCGGTGGTGGCCTGGTTCGGGCTGCCGCTCGTCCTCACCCTGGGCTGCCTGGCCATCGCCCGGGTCGAGAACCATCCGTACAGCCCGTGGGCCTCGCCGTCCGGGCAGCAGTGGCTGGACTCGCTGCCGGCCCCGGCGCAGGGAGCGGACCGCGATCTGCTCGCGGCGGTGGCGGTACGGGGGGTGGGGGCCGTGGAGGACCCGGAGCTGCGGGCGGCTCTGCGCAGCGGCCGCACGGCGCATTCGGGCCATTGAGGGCCCCGGACGCACCGGCCGCTCATCGACCGCTCATCGACCGTGGAGAACGAGAAGCGGCGGCCTGCGGGGAGGTATGGCTGACTCCCCCGCAGACCACCGCAGTTCGCCGGTCCGGGGCCGAAGTGGCCCCGGAACCGGACCCGGTGTCGCTGGAACGACGGGCGGCGTCATTGCACGCCGTTGCCCGCCAACTGATCTTCCGGGTCGGGTGATCGGGAACGCTGGCTATGCGAGCCCGGCCACCAAGTCTGCGACGGACTTCCTGCGCCCGGTGTAGAACGGGACTTCCTCGCGCACGTGCAACCGTGCCTCGGAGGCCCGCAGATGACGCATGAGGTCGACGATGCGGTACAGCTCGTCGGCCTCGAAGGCGAGGACCCACTCGTAGTCGCCGAGCGAGAACGAGGCGACGGTGTTGGCACGCACGTCGGGGTAGCCGCGGGCCATCTTGCCGTGGTCCGCGAGCATGCGGCGGCGGTCCTCGTCCGGCAGCAGGTACCAGTCGTAGCTGCGCACGAAGGGGTACACGCTGATGTAGTTGCGCGGCGTCTCGTCGGCCAGGAACGCCGGCACGTGCGACTTGTTGAACTCGGCGGGCCGGTGCAGCGCCATGTTCGACCAGACCGGCTCCAGTGCCCGTCCCAGCTTGGTGCGCCGGAAGAGGTTGTACGCCTCCTGCAGTTCGTCGGAGGTCTCGGCGTGCCACCAGATCATCAGATCGGCGTCGGCGCGCAGACCGGACACGTCGTACGTGCCGCGGACCGTGATGTCCTTGGCTCCGAGCTGGTCGAACAGCTCCTGGACCTCGTCGGCGTAGCCGGCGCGGTCGGCGGGGAGCACATCTCGCAGCTTGAAGACGGACCACAGCGTGTAGCGGATGACCTCGTTGAGGTCCTTGGCCTTCTTACCGGCGTTCGGAAGCTTCTCTGGCGCACTCATACGGCTATTGTCCCGCCTCGCTCCGAGTGCCCTGAACCGGGGGCGGCGTGGCAATGATCTCCCCCGCGCTCCCCGGCGTGGTCGCACCGGCGGTCCTCCCCGTGAGGTCCTGGACGATCTCGTCCGCGGCCCGCCGGGCGCCGGCGATGCAGGCGGGGATCCCGACCCCGTCGTACGCCGCGCCGCACACCCGCAGTCCCGGCAGCTTGGCGACCTCGTCGCGGATCCGGGCGACGCGGGTCAGATGTCCGACGGGGTACTGCGGCAGGCCGCCGATCCACCGGGTGACCTCCGTGTCGACGGGCACGGCCGTGAGCCCGGTCGCGGCGGCGAGGTCGCTCCGGGACACGTCGACAAGCTCGGAGTCCTCACGGTGCAGGTGGTCCTCCTCGCCGTAGCGGCCGACGGACGTGCGCAGCACGAAAAGGCCGGGGTCGGCATCGGCGACCCACTGCCACTTGTTGCTGGAGAAGGTCGATGCCTTGATCGTGCGCCCGTCGACGGGCGGAACGAGGAATCCGGAGCGCCCGCGCAGTGCTTCGGTCCCGGCGATGTCGGAGCGCCGGTAGGCCATGGTGATCAGGGCCATCGAGGCGTACTCGACCGCGGCCAGGTCGACGGATGCGGCCGGGCACTCGGCGGCGAGGAGCGTGGACGCGGACCAGGCGGGTGTGGCCAGGACGATGCCGTCGGCGGAGATCACCCGGGTGTCCGTGCGTATGTCCCAGCCCCGGGCGCTCCGGGTCAGCCCGAGTACGGGGGTGGCGGTGAGGATCTCCGCACCCCCGGCGCGTACGGCGTCGGCCACGGCGTCCGGCAGGGTACCGATGCCGCCGTCGATGCCCTGGAAGACCGGTCCGGTCTGCTTCCGGGCGGCGGCCCTGTCCTGGATGCGGAGCACGCCGTCGAGGAGCGAGCCGCCCTCCTTCACCGCCTCGAACAGCTGCGGTACGGCGGCACGCATCGAGATCCGGTAGGCGTCGCCCGCGTACACCCCGCCGAGCAGCGGCTCCACGAGCCGGTCCACGACCTCCCGTCCGAGCCGGTCGGCGACGTACGCACCGACCGCGACGTCGTCGCCGACGGCGGTGGGGGTGAGGTCGCGCTCCTGGGCGATCCTGGCCAGCCCCTCGGGCGAGAGCACACCGCCGAGGGCCGCCGGGTCGCCGGGCACGCCCATGACGTGGCCCTTGGGCATGGGCCGCAGGGCGTCACGCGTCCAGAGGGACGCGGTGGCGGTGGCGGGCGGCTGGAGCCGGTCGCCGAGGCCGACGGCGGTGGCGAGCTCGACCGCTTCCGGGCGCCGCGCGAGCATCGACTCGGCGCCGAGGTCGACCCGGGTGCCCGCGACCTCGCCGGTCATCAGCTTGCCGCCGAGCCGCTCCGTCGCCTCCAGGAGGGTGACCCGCAGACCGGTGGAGAGCAGCCGGTGGGCGGCGGCCAGTCCGGCGATGCCGCCGCCGATGACGACGACATGACCCGTACGCGTGTTGTCGCGCTGAAGAGAACCCTGCATGGGTCCACTCTCTCAAACCCGGACCGAGTCCCGACCGTGACCGCTTCGAAACCGCTGAGAGGCAACCCTCCCAGGCCCCCCGTACGTCGAACCGGCACCATCAACAACGGCCCTGGGGGGACGCGTTATGCATATCGAACGCCACACGGACAGTCATCCACCCGCCCATGTCCTCCGACGCCGCTCACGCGCGGCCCTGGCCGCCGGACTGCTCGTGGTGCTGCTCGGCACCGGTGCGTGCGGTGCCGGCAGCGGTGCCGATTCGCAGAGCAAGGGCGTCGCGGCCGACCAGAAGCAGGGGGCGCCGGGCGCGGAGGGGGCCGCCCAGGCGGACGCGGACGGCGGGAAGTCCGCGGACGGGGCTTCCTCCGCGCCGAAGCCGGGCAGCGCGATCGCCGTGCACGTCATCCGCACGGCGACGCTCGTCGTCGAGGTGAAGAGCGTGCCGAAGGCGGTCGCCGCCGCCCGCGGCGCCGCGGAGGGCGCCGGGGGGCTCGTCGCGGACGAGACCACGGAACGGCTCGACGACACGCACGACGTGTCCCATCTCGTCCTGCGTGTCCCGCAGGACGAGTACGACGCGGTCCTGCGCAAACTCGCGGGCTCCGGGAAGCTGTTGTCCCGTACGTCGAACGCGAAGGACGTCACCGGACAGGTCGTCGACGTCGAGAGCCGTATCGCCACCCAGCGGGCGAGCGTCAACCGGGTCCGCGCGCTGATGGACCAGGCCACCAGGCTCACCGATGTGGTGACTCTGGAAGGTGAACTGAGCAACCGCCAGGCCGCCCTGGAGTCGCTGCTCGCCCAGCAGGCCTCCCTCAAGGACCGCACCTCGCTGGCGACGATCACGCTCGAACTCAGCGAGCCGTACGGGCGGGACAAGGATCCCGAGGACGAGGACACGGGCTTCCTGGACGCGCTGGGCGGCGGCTGGGACGCGTTCGTGACGATGCTGCGGTGGATCGCGGTGGCCATAGGCGCCACCGCGCCGTTCCTGGCCGCCGCGGCCGTCCTGGTGCTCCTGTGGCGGCTTCTGCGCGGGCGTCTGCCGCGCCGCCGTACGCCGGCCCGGGCGCCCGCACAGGCCCCCGCGGCCGCGCCGGGGGCGGCATCAGGTCCGGAGGTCCCACCGGCCCCGTGAGCGCCGTAGCGTGGGCTCCCTGACACCACGGCGAAGGGACCCGGCATGGCAGCGGAGCGACTTGTGGTCATCGGGGGCGACGCGGCGGGCATGTCCGCCGCGTCGCAGGCCCGCAGGCTCAAGGGTCCGGACGAACTGGGCATCGTCGCCTTCGAGCGGGGCCACTTCACCTCGTACTCCGCGTGCGGCATCCCGTACTGGGTCGGCGGCGACGTCGGCAAGCGCGACGACCTCGTCGCCCGTACGCCCGAGGAGCACCGGGCCCGCTCGATCGATCTGCGCACCCGCACCGAGGTGACGGAGATCGACGTCGCCGGCCAACGGGTGCGGGCCCTGGACCGCGAGAGCGGCGAGACGTACTGGACCGGCTTCGACAAGCTGGTGATCGCGACCGGAGCCCGGCCCGTCCGCCCCGGGCTTCCGGGCATGGACGCCCCCGGCGTGCACGGGGTGCAGACGCTCGACGACGGACAGGCTCTCCTGGACTCGCTGGACCGTGCCCCCGGGCGCCGGGCCGTCGTGGTCGGCGCGGGGTACATCGGCGTCGAGATGGCCGAGGCGATGCTGAAGCGCGGCTTCGAGGTGACGGTGCTCAACCGCGGCGCACAGCCCATGGCGACGCTCGACCCGGACATGGGCCGCCTCGTCCACGACGCGATGGACGGCCTGGGCATCACGACCGTCAACGGCGCCGCCGTCACCCGGATCCTCACCGGCGAGGACGGCCGTGTCACGGGGGTCGCGACGGAGGACGGCACCTATCCCGCCGACGTGGTGGTGCTCGGCATCGGCGTCCAGCCGGAGACCACTCTGGCCCGCGCCGTCGGTCTGCCGCTCGGTCCGCACGGGGGGCTGCTGACGGATCTGTCCATGCGGGTCGTGGGCCACGACAACATCTGGGCGGGCGGCGACTGCGTCGAGGTGCTCGATCTGGTGGCCGGCCGCACCCGGCACATCGCCCTGGGCACCCATGCGAACAAGCACGGCCAGATCATCGGTTCCAACGTGGGCGGCGGCTACGGCACGTTCCCCGGTGTCGTCGGTACGGCGGTGAGCAAGGTCTGCGACCTGGAGATCGCCCGGACCGGGCTGCGCGAGAAGGACGCGCGCGCGGTCGGGCTGCGCTACGTCACGGCGACGATCGAGTCGACGGGCCGGGCGGGCTACTACCCGGGAGCGCAGCCGATGACGGTGAAGATGCTGGCGGAGTACCGCACCGGCCGGCTCCTGGGAGTTCAGATCGTGGGCCGCGACGGGGCTGCCAAGCGTGTGGACGTCGCGGCGGTGGCGCTGACCGCCGGTATGACGGTGGAGGCCATGACGGCGCTCGACCTCGGCTACGCCCCGCCGTTCTCACCGGTCTGGGACCCTGTGCTGGTGGCGGCCCGCAAGGCGGTGACCGCGGTGCGGGAGGCGGGCACGGCCTGAACCGCGGACGGACGGCCCCGGGTCCGGGACCCGGGGCAGCACCGCGCCCGAGTCAGCGCGCCGTCTGCTCGTGCACGTACGCCACGAGCCGCGTCAGCGCGTCCGGGTCGGTCGTCGGCATGACTCCGTGGCCCAGGTTGAAGACGTGGCCCTCGAGGCCGGCGGCGGCGTCGAGCACCTCACGGGTCTTCGCCTCCACCGTCGCCGTCGGCGCGAACAGCACCGCCGGGTCGAGGTTGCCCTGCAGTGCCTTGCCGGGGCCGACCCGCCGCGCGCCCTCGTCCATCGGCACGCGCCAGTCGACGCCCACGACGTCCGCGCCCGCCTCACCCATGAGGCCGAGCAGTTCACCGGTGCCGACACCGAAGTGGATGCGGGGGACGCCGTATCCGGCGACGGCGTCGAACACCTTCGCGGAGGCCGGCATGACGGAGCGGCGGTAGTCGGCGGGGGCGAGCGCGCCGACCCAGGAGTCGAAGAGCTGGACCGCCGAGGCGCCCGCCTCGATCTGGACCTTCAGGAACGCCCCGGTGATCTCCGCGAGCCGGTCGAGCAGATCGGCCCAGAGCTCCGGGTCGCCGTACATCATGGCCTTGGTGCGCTCGTGGTTCCGCGACGGACCGCCCTCGACGAGGTAGCTCGCGAGAGTGAACGGCGCACCGGCGAAACCGATGAGCGGAGTGGCACCCAGTTCGGCCGTGAGCATGCCGATGGCCTCGGTGACGTACGAGACGTCCTCGGGCGTGAGGTCGCGCAGCCGGGCAAGATCGGCGCGGGTCCGGATCGGCTCGGCGATCACCGGGCCGATGCCGGGCTTGATGTCGAGATCGATCCCGATGGCCTTGAGGGGGACGACGATGTCGCTGAAGTAGATGGCGGCGTCGACCTTGTGACGGCGCACGGGCTGGAGCGTGATCTCCGTGACCAGCTCCGGCATCATGCAGGAGTCGAGCATCGCGATGCCCTCGCGGACCTTCAGGTACTCGGGCAGCGAACGCCCCGCCTGGCGCATGAACCAGACCGGCGTGTGCGGTACGGGCTCGCGCCGGCACGCCTTGAGGAACGCCGACTCATGGGTGGCGGATGTCGTCTGCGGGCCCGAGGGGCCGTCGTTGGCACTCACACCAGAATCTTCGCATGAAGCGGTATGGAGCTGCCCCGGCCGGGTGTCCCTCCCTGCGCGAGGCTCCGGTTCCGCCTACTCTTCCCCGCATGGCTCCGGCTCAGGGACAATTCTCCGATCATTCCGATGGCGCTGACACCAAGAAGAGTGCGGAGGGTGATTCCGTCCCACCCGCGTTCCGGTCGGCTGTCGATGCGCTCCGCTCCGCGCGTCTTCGACCCGAACTCGAGGTCGAGCCGACACGACCGCCCCAGCGGCTCGCCCCGCACGCGTACGCCCTGGAGGCCGCGGTCGTCGACGGAGAGGACGATCTGGCCGACGGCCGCCTCGTGCTGCTGCACGATCCGTCCGGGCACGACGCCTGGCAGGGCACCTTCCGCCTGGTGACGCTCGTACGGGCGGAACTGGAACCTGAGATGGCGGCCGATCCGCTGCTGCCCGAGGTGTGCTGGTCCTGGCTGACGGGTGCGCTGGACGCGCGCGGCCTGTCGTACGGCGAAGCGGGCGGCACGGTGACCCGTGCGGGATCGCACTACTTCGGCGCGCTGGCCGAGCGCCGTCCGGCGACCCAGATCGAGATCCGGGCCTCCTGGACGCCGCGCGAGGGGCGCGGCGGGGTGCCCGACGTGGCTGCGCACCTGGTCGCGTGGGGCGATCTGCTCTGCCAGATCGCCGGCCTGCCACCGTCGGGAACGTCCGACGCGGGGGTGGTGACCCTGCCTCAGCGGCGCGGCCCACAGGTGTCGTAAACACCGCGTCGCCCCAGGGAGAGCCGGTCGCTCAGAGACCGGCTCTCTTTTCGTACAATCGATCGCGCGTCCTATTTGCCCGAATTGTTACTCATCAAATCGTGATCTTCCTCTAAAGGAGGACGGGTCTGCTGCCGAAGAGGTCAATGACCCTTCAAGCACGGTTCGCCCCGGCTTCATCCCCGAGCCGGCCCGTCCCGCCACTCCCCAGGAGGCCTGGTGTCCGTTCTCCTCGAGCAGCCCGCAAGCCTGGTCGCCTACCGCCCGAACAAGCCGACGGCCATGGTCGTCGTGGCCGACCCGCGCGTCCGTTCCACCGTCACCCGCCATCTGTGGGCACTCGGAGTACGTGACGTCATCGAGGCGTCGTCCATCGCGGAGGCCCGCCCCCGCGTCGGCAACCCCCGCGACATCTGCGTTGCCGACGTCCACCTGCCCGACGGTTCCGGGCTGACCCTGCTGTCCGAGACCCGAGCCGCCGGCTGGCCGAACGGCCTCGCCCTCTCCGCCGCCGATGACATCGGCGCCGTTCGCAACGCCCTCGCGGGCGGCGTGAAGGGCTACGTCGTCACCGGTACCCGCACCAACATCGGTCACCCCACCCGCCCCGGCGTCGCCCCGATCGGCGCCAATGCCGCCCGTATGCACCGTCGGCCTCCCGGTTCCCCGAGCCACCCGGGCGGCTACCGCGAACTGTCCGGCCGTGAGGTGGAGGTACTCCGCCTGGTCGCCGAAGGCCAGTCCAACAAGGCCATCGGCGTCTCCATGGGCCTCTCCGCCCTCACCGTCAAGAGCCACCTCGCCCGCATCGCCCGCAAGCTCGGCACCGGAGACCGAGCGGGAATGGTCGCCGTCGCCCTGCGGACGGGCATCATCCACTGACCCCGGTCCGCGGTGCGTGCGCAGATGCGTACCAGGCCGGTTTACGTGCATCATCGCCCGTCGGCGGAAGGTTCCGTCGGCGGGCGCTGTACATACACAGATACCCTTGGCATGTGACCGACGCCCAAGAGACCGCAGCAGACACCTCACTGCGAACCACCGGGGGCGCCCCCCCGGACGACGTCGCCCCGGCGCCGATCCCCTTGCTCGAGCCGCGCGAGGGCATTCCCCCGGTGGTGGCGACCGACGACGCGCTGGCCGAGGTCATCGCGGCCTTCGCCGCGGGCACCGGCCCCGTCGCCGTCGACGCCGAGCGTGCGTCCGGCTATCGCTACGGGCAGCGCGCCTACCTCGTGCAGCTGCGCCGCGAGGGTGCGGGAAGCGCGCTGATCGACCCGGTCGGCTGCCCGGACCTGTCGGGCCTCGGCGAGGTCCTCACCGACACCGAGTGGATCCTGCACGCCGCCACCCAGGACCTGCCCTGTCTGCGTGACATAGGCATGGTTCCCACCTCGCTCTTCGACACCGAGCTCGCCGGACGGCTGGCGGGATTCCCGCGCGTCGGCCTCGGCGCCATAGTCGAGAACGTGCTCGGCTACGCCCTGGAGAAGGGCCACTCCGCGGTCGACTGGTCCACCCGCCCGCTGCCCGACCCGTGGCTGCGCTACGCCGCGCTCGATGTCGAGCTGCTGGTCGACCTGCGCGACGCCCTGGAGGAGGAGCTGGACCGGCAGGGCAAGCTGGAGTGGGCGCGGGAGGAGTTCGACGCGATCGCCTCGGCGCCGCCCGCACCCCCGCGCAAGGACCCGTGGCGCCGCACCTCAGGCATGCACAAGGTGCGCCGGCGCCGTCAGATCGCGGTCGTACGGGAGCTGTGGACGGCCCGCGACCAGGTCGCGCAGCGCCGTGACATCTCCCCCGGCAAGGTGCTCGGTGACGCGGCGATCGTCGAGGCGGCCCTCGCCATGCCGGTCAATGTGCAGGCCCTGACCGCGCTGCCCGGCTTCGGCCACCGCATGGGCCGCCGTCAACTGGAGCAGTGGCAGGCGGCCGTCGACCGGGCCAAGGAACTGCCCGACTCGGAGCTCCCGCAGCCCGGCCAGCAGCCCGCGGGCCCGCCGCCGCCCCGTTCCTGGGCGGACAAGGACCCGGCCGCCGCGGCCCGGCTGTCCGCGGCCCGCACCGCGGTGTCGGAGCTCGCCGAGCGGCTGCACATGCCCCAGGAGAACCTGATCACCCCGGACACCGTGCGCAGGGTCTGCTGGGAGCCGCCCAGGAACCTGACCCCGGACGCCGTCGAGAGCGCCCTCGCCGGGTACGGCGCGAGGCACTGGCAGATCGAGCAGGTCGGCCCGCTGCTGCTGCGCGCCCTGGGCGCCGGCGCGAGCGCCTGACCGCTCACCCCTTGCACTCCTGAACACCCCTGGCCTCCGGGCCGGGGGTGTTCTGTTTGGCCACGCCGGCTTCGGGGACCTCTGGCACTACGGGTGCTTCGGTGGCCGCGCACCCCGCGGAGGCCGCCGGACCGCACGGGGCGAGGAGCGAATTCACGCCACGTTCCCGGCCCGGATCGCGGCCGTACAGCTCCCCTCGCGCCCGTCCGCCCACCGCGGTTCGCGGACTTCCGGCATGTGACCTTCGCCGCTCCGGCCGTGGGGGGTGGGCAGTCTGGTTACCCGCAAGTAGCATGAGGGTGGCGGCGCGCTCCTGAGCGTGCCCCGCAGCAGTGCCATCCCGCACCCTGGAGGAGAGCCACCGTGCCTCGTACCATCCGGGACGTCGTCTTCGTCGACGGCGTCCGCACCCCGTTCGGCAAAGCGGGCCCGAAGGGCATCTACCACGAGACCCGCGCCGACGATCTCGTCGTGAAGGCCATCCGGGAGCTGCTGCGCCGCAACCCGGACCTGGACCCCGCCAAGATCGACGAGGTCGCCATCGCCGCGACCACCCAGATCGGCGACCAGGGCCTCACCCTCGGCCGCACCGCCGGAATCCTGGCCGGTCTGCCGCAGTCGGTTCCCGGTTACTCGATCGACCGCATGTGTGCGGGCGCCCTGACCGCCGTCACCGCGACGGCCGGCTCCATCGCGTTCGGCGCGTACGACGTCGTCGTCGCCGGTGGTGTCGAGCACATGGGCCGCCACCCGATGGGCGAGGGCGTGGACCCGAACCCGCGCTTCGTGTCGGAGAAGCTGGTCGACGAGTCCGCCCTGTTCATGGGCATGACCGCGGAGAACCTGCACGACAGGTACCCCACGATCACCAAGCAGCGCGCCGACGAGTACGCGGTGCGTTCGCAGGAGAAGGCCGCGAAGGCGTACGCCAACGGCAAGATCCAGCAGGACCTGGTGCCGGTCTCCGTGCGCCGCACCAACGCGGAGGCCGGGGAGACGGGCTGGGGCCTGGTCACCGCCGACGAGCCGATGCGTCCGGGCACCACGATGGAGTCCCTGGCCGGTCTGAAGACCCCGTTCCGCGCCCACGGCCGCGTGACGGCCGGTAACGCCGCGGGTCTGAACGACGGCGCCACCGCCTCGCTGCTCGCGGCCGAGGACGTCGCCCGTGAGCTGGGTCTCCCGGTCAAGATGCGCCTCGTGTCGTACGCCTTCGCGGGCGTCGAGCCGGAGGTCATGGGCTACGGCCCGATCCCGGCGACCGAGAAGGCCCTTTCCAAGGCGGGCCTCTCGATCTCCGACATCGGTCTCTTCGAGATCAACGAGGCCTTCGCCGTGCAGGTGCTGGCCTTCCTTGAGCACTACGGCATCGCCGACGACGACGCGCGCGTCAACCAGTACGGCGGCGCGATCGCCTACGGCCACCCGCTGGCCTCCTCCGGCGTCCGCCTGATGACTCAGCTGGCCCGCCAGTTCGAGGAGCAGCCGGAGGTCCGCTACGGCCTGACGACCATGTGCGTCGGCTTCGGCATGGGCGCGACGGTCGTCTGGGAGAACCCGAACTTCAACGGAGGCAACAAGTGAGCTCCACCACTGAGCTTCTGAAGGGTGCGGCCGAGCTGTTCCCCGGCGAGGTCGTCACGCAGGCGCACGTACGCCACCTGGAACTTCCGGCCGGTGCGGGCAACTTCGCCCTCATCACGCTGGACAACGGCCTGGACCACACCAAGCCGACCACCTTCGGACCGCAGTCGCTGGCGAACCTGGACGCCGCCATCGACCAGGTCGAGAAGGAGGCCGCCGAGGGCACGATCACCGGTATCGGCATCACCGGCAAGCCGTTCATCTTCGCGGTCGGCGCCGACCTCAAGGGTGTCGAGCTGCTCAAGGAGCACAAGGACGCGCTGGCCATCGGCAAGGGCGGCCACGACGTCTTCCGCCGGCTGTCCGGCCTCGCGGTCCCGACGTTCGCGTACTACAACGGCGCGGCCATGGGCGGCGGTGTCGAGGTCGGTCTGCACTGCTCGTACCGCACCGTCTCCAAGGCGCTGCCCGCCTTCTCGCTGCCCGAGGTCTTCCTCGGCCTGGTCCCCGGCTGGGGCGGCTGCGCGCTGCTTCCCAACCTGATCGGCGCCGACCGCGCGGTCTCGGTGATCATCGAGAACTCGCTGAACCAGAACCGCCAGCTCAAGGGCAAGCAGGTCTTCGAGCTCGGGATCGCCGACGCACTCTTCGAGGGCGCGGACTTCCTCGAGCAGTCGCTGATCTGGACCGCGTCCGTGCTGAACGGCTCGCTCGCGGTGGAGCGCCCGGAGATCGACCGCGGGGACGCCTGGGACCAGGCCGTCGCCCGCGGCCGGGCCATCGCCGACTCCAAGGTGCACGGCGCGGCCCCGGCCGCGTACCGCGCGCTGGACATCATCGCCGCGGCCAAGGACGGCGACCTGAGCGCCGGCTTCGACGCCGAGGACCAGGCCCTCGCGGACCTGATCATGGGCGGCGAGCTGCGCTCCGGGATCTACTCCTTCAACCTGGTCCAGAAGCGCGCCAAGCGCCCGGCCGGTGCCCCGGACAAGGCCCTGGCCCGTCCGGTCACCAAGGTCGGCGTGGTGGGCGCGGGCCTGATGGCCTCGCAGCTCGCTCTGCTCTTCCTGCGCCGCCTCGAGGTGCCGGTCGTCCTGACCGACATCGACCAGGCACGCGTCGACAAGGGTGTGGGCTACGTCCACGCCGAGATCGAGAAGCTGCTCGGCAAGGGCCGCATCAACCAGGACAAGGCCAACCGCCTCAAGGGCCTGGTCTCCGGTGTGCTGGACAAGGCCGAGGGCTTCTCCGACGCCGACTTCATCATCGAGGCCGTCTTCGAGGAGATCGGCGTCAAGCAGCAGGTGTTCGCGGAGGTCGAGGCGGTCGCCCCGGCGCACGCGATCCTCGCCACCAACACCTCGTCCCTCTCGGTCACCGAGATGGCGTCGAAGCTGAAGAACCCCGAGCGGGTCGTCGGCTTCCACTTCTTCAACCCGGTCGCGATCCTCCCGCTCCTGGAGATCGTCCGCGGCGAGCAGACCGACGACGCCTCGCTGGCCACGGCCTTCGGCGTCGCCCGCAAGCTGAAGAAGACCGCGGTCCTGGTGAAGGACGCCCCGGCGTTCGTCGTCAACCGCATCCTCACCCGCTTCATGGGCGAGATCCAGAACATCATCGACGAGGGCACCTCGGTCGAGACCGCGGAGAAGGCCATCGAGCCCCTCGGTCTGCCGATGTCCCCGCTGGTGCTCCTGGAGCTGGTCGGCCCGGCGATCGGTCTGCACGTCTCCGAGACCCTGAACCGCGCCTTCCCGGAGCGCTTCACCGTCTCCGAGAACCTGGCCGCGGTGGTCAAGGCCGGCAAGCGCGGCTTCTACGTCTACGACTCCGGCAAGCCGGAGCTGGACCCCGAGGTCGCCGCCCTCCTCAAGCAGGGCGACACCGTCCTGTCCGAGGAGCAGGTCCGCGACCGCGTCCTGGACGCGGTGGCGCAGGAGATCGGCCTGATGCTGGACGAGGGCGTCGTCGCCGAGGCCCAGGACATCGACCTCTGCCTGATCACCGGCGCGGGCTGGCCCTTCCACCTGGGCGGCATCACGCCGTACCTGGACCGCGAGGGCGTCTCCGAGCGGGTCACGGGCAAGAAGTTCCTGGCGCAGGGTGTGGCGAGCGTTCCTGCCTGAGGCAGCACCGCACAGCATCTGCACCGAATCCGCATGAACAGCGGGCAGCGGGCCGTACGGATCACCGTACGGCCCGCTTTCGCATGCACGAAAAGGTCGGTCATGTAGCCAAATCGGAACCATTTAATTGCAGACTCAACCTTAAATTCTTGTTATTCTTCACCTCTGCGACACGTTTGCTTCACTCGGCTGCACCTTTCGGCGGATCCCCACCTCCGCGTTCCGCCTGCCGAGATCGGCGAACTGTTGCTGTGATGCGTGCTGGTTGCTCGCCGTGAGGCCGAGCGGGGGAACACGGAGTAGACAAGCAATGGGCAACCCGGAAGCGTCTACATTGCTGCGCCTTTACCGGCGCATGCTGCCGCACTCCCTGAGAAAATTCCTGGTACGGCTCCTGCCCGCCCGCAACCGGCTGATCCTCCAGCACGGCCTGTCCGGGCTCGGCACCACGTGGCGCACCCTGCGCAAGCAGGTGAGCGTTCGGCTGAACAAGCGGCTGCGCCGCGACGCCCGCCGGCCGGGCATGAAGCTCGTCTGGTACGCGCGAGGGGTACGCGCCGCCGAGGTGACGGAAGGTCTGACACCGTCCGTCGCCCGTGCCACCAACCTCCTGCGTGTGACCGACGTGCTGGAGCGTCACGGCATCCCCTATTTCTGCGTACGCGGCAATTCCGTCACCATGACCGCGGTGGCGATCCCGACGGGCGAACGGCAACGCGCCGAAAGGGCGCTGCGGGTGAGCGCGCTCGCGGCGGGTGCGCTCCTGGCGGGTGGCGCGGCCGGCGGCAAGCCACTGCACGCCGATCAGCGCGCCTCCTGGTCCCAGGCCTCAGAGGAATCGATTCTGCGGATCTGGTGGCTCCTCACCGATCCCATGGGGCGCTGGACGCTCGGGCCCAATCACGCGTGTGTCATCGAGTACTGGACCGAGGACAACGGACTGCTCCTCGCCCCGGTGCCCAATCTCACCGCGACCGCCGTGGTCGCCGCCGAGAACCCGGTCCGCGTGCCGGTCAGCCATTTCACCGGTCCCGTCAGCGGCCTGGTGGACACACCGCCGCAGGTCGAGACACGGTCCGAATTCACCCTGTCCCTTCCTGACGAGGTCAACTTCCCCGTCGATGCGGTCTACACATGGGTCGACGGCGCGGATCCCGAGTGGATCCGCCGCCGGGCCACCGCGCTCGGCCGGACCGACTACCACGAGCAGGCGGTGAGCGCCGCTCGCTTCACCAGCCGTGACGAGCTGCGCTACTCGCTGCGCTCCCTGCACCAGTTCGCACCGTGGCTGCGCACCATCTACCTGGTCACGGACGGGCAGGTGCCGGCCTGGCTCCACACCGCCCACCCGCGGCTCAAGGTGGTCCCCCACAGCGAGATCTTCACCGACGACGCGGCCCTGCCCACGTTCAACTCCCACGCCATCGAGAGCCAGCTGCACCACATCCCGGGGCTCTCGGACCATTTCCTGTACTTCAACGACGACGTCTTCCTCGGCCGCAGCGTGACCCCCGAGGAGTTCTTCCACGCCAACGGGCTCTCGAAGTACTTCCCCTCCAACGCGCTCGTCCCGATGACCCCGCCCTCCGCCGAGGACCCGCCCTCGGAGATCGCCGCGAAGAACAACCGCGTCGTCATCGCGGGGACGTTCGACCGGGTGCTCACCAGGAAGATGAAGCACGTACCGCACTCGCTGCGCCGCGACATCCTCCAGGAGATCGAGGAGCGCTACCCGGCAGAGCACCGGCAGACGCAGCACTCGCACTTCCGCAGCCCGACCGACCTGTCGATCACCTCGTCGTTGCACCACTACTACGGGCAGCAGACGAGCCGTTCGGTCCCGGGCAGGATCCGCTACACCTACCTGGACCTCGCCGCCCCCAACACCGGCAGGCATCTCAACCGGCTTCTCGCCCAGCGCGATTACCACACGTTCTGCATCAACGACACGGTGGACGACCCGGATACGGCGGAAGCCCGCACCGCGATGCTCAGGACGTTCCTGGAGACCTACTTTCCCGTGCCCAGCCCCTACGAACGGCCCGGGCCGGACAACCCGCAGCGCTCCTCCCACCTGGTGGACGCCACCCGGCCGGAGCCTGCTTTCGACATCCCGAACTCTGTGAAGTGGAACCAATGACTAGTGACCCCCAGGTGATACGCGCCGCAGCCCCGGTGATCGGAGAGGACGAGATCGAGGCCGCGGTACGTGTGCTGCGCAGCGGCATGGTCGTTCAGGGGCGTGAGGTCGCCGGCTTCGAGGAGGAGTTCTCGAAGTTCGTCGACGGCCGGCACTGTGTCGCCGTCAACTCGGGCACCAGCGCCCTGCACCTCTCGCTGATGGCGCTCGGGGTCGGCCCCGGTGACGAAGTGATCGTCCCGTCCTTCACCTTCGCCGCCACCGCCAACGCGGTCCGGCTCGTGGGCGCGACCCCGGTGTTCGCCGACATCGAGCGCGACAGCTTCTGTCTCTCCCCGCGCGCCGCCGAGGCCGCCGTCACTCCGCGCACCGCGGCGATCATGCCGGTGCACCTGTACGGGCACCCGGCCGCCATGGCCGAGCTCATGGCGGTGGCCGAGCGGCACGGACTCGCCGTCGTCGAGGATGCGGCCCAGGCCCATGCCGCCGCCCTGGACGGCACACCGGTGGGTGCCTTCGGTGCTGCTGCCTGCTTCAGTTTCTACCCGACCAAGAACATGCACAGCCTCGAGGGCGGCATGATCACCACGGGTGACGCCGCTCTCGCACGCACGCTGCGGCTGCTGCGCAACCAGGGCATGGAACAGCGCTACGCCAACGAGATCGTGGGCTTCAACGTCCGGATGACCGATGTGTCGGCAGCGGTCGGCCGGGTCCAGCTGCGCAGCCTCGACGCCTGGACGGAACGCCGCCGCGCCAACGCCGCGGTGCTCGACGCGGGCCTGAGGGGCGTCGTCACCCCGCCGGTCGCCGAAGGCGCGCGCCACGTCTACCACCAGTACACGATCCGGGTGGACTCCGCGTCCGGCAAGGACCGGGACACGGTCTCGCGGGAGCTGCAGGAGCGGGGCATCGGCAACGCCGTCTACTACCCCACCCCGGTCCACCGGCTCAAGCCGTTCCAGAGCGGCGAGAAGGCCCTCGGCTACGTCGGCGGGGACCTGGCCGAGACGGAGCTGGCCGCAGCGCAGGCGCTCTCCATACCCGTGCACCCGATGCTCACTCCGCAGGAGCTGGACCGTCTGACGGTCACCGTCAACGAGGTCGTGGAGGAGGGCGCATGAGCCGGGAGAAGTCTCTGCGGGCCGGGCTGATCGGCCTCGGGTCGATGGGCCGCAACCATGCCCGGGTGCTGCACGGTCTCGAAGGCGTCGAGTTGGTGGGGGTCGCCGACCCCGTCGCAGCCGAGGACGGCGCGCCCGGGTCCGTAGCGGTGTTCCGCAATGTCGAGCAGCTGCTGGCCGAGGGCATCGACTACGCGGTCGTCGCCTGCCCCACCGCCCTGCACGAAGAGGTCGCGCTGGAGCTGGCGGCCCACGGGGTGCACGCCCTGATCGAGAAGCCGATCGCTCCGTCGGTGCGGTCGGCCGGGATCATCACCCGCGCCTTCGCCGAAGCCGGCCTGGTGGCCGGTGTCGGGCACATCGAGCGGTACAACCCCGCCCTCCGCGAGCTGCGCGCCCGCCTCGACCTGGGCGAACTGGGCGAGGTCTACCAGGTGGTGACGCGGCGTCAGGGTCCTTTCCCGGCGCGGATCGCGGACGTCGGGGTGGTCTACGACCTGGCCACCCACGACATCGACCTGACCGCGTGGCTCACCAACAGCCACTACGAGTCGGTCGCCTCGGCGACGGTGTCGCGCAGCGGCCGGGTCCATGAGGACCTCGTGGCGTTCGTGGGGCACCTGGCCTCCGGAGCCGTCACCAGCCATCTGGTCAACTGGCTGTCCCCGCTGAAGGAGCGCGTCACCATCGTGACCGGTGAGCACGGCTGCTTCGTGGCGGACACCCTCACCGCGGACCTGTGGTTCTACGCCAACGGCTCGCAGCCCACCGAGTGGGAGGGCCTGCGCCAGTTCCGCGGTGTGTCCGAGGGCGACGTCACGCGGTTCGCGATCGTCAAGCGCGAACCACTGCTGGTCGAGCACGAGACCTTCCGTGACGCCGTGCTGGGCAAGGAGGCCGACATCGTCACGCTCGAACAGGCCACCGGCACCGTGGCCGTGGCCGAAGCCGTTCTCGAAGCCGCCGCGAAGCGGACCGGGGTCCCCGTGGGGCCCGGTCTGCCGGTGACTTCCGTCTGACCGGATCACCCGGGTGGCCCGGAGCGGGCCACCCGGGGATGCGGAGTTCTTCCGGCGTCTCGCGGCGCACTGATGTTCTGGAGTATTCGGTGATCCATCCGATCAACGCAACGGCTGAACGGCCGAGTCGTGCCCTGCCCGTCGGCATGCACGAGATTCCCGTCGGCATGCACCGCCGGCTGGCTCACGTCCGGCCGGGCCTCACCCCTCTCGGGGTGCGCGCCGAACACCTTCAGCTGGTGTCCGTCGCGCTGACCCAGGCCGGCGTGGAGCACTTCGTGGTGCCCGGAACCGAGGACACGTCGTCGGCGGTCGGCGTACGGGACACCCACCGCGGCCGGGTCGCCCAGACCCTGCGGTCGCTGTTCGGCCGGAGCCCCGGGTACATCCAGCGCCGGGTCCCCGTCCAGCGCACCAGCGAGCTGCTGCACCCGGGCGCCCGGGAGTCCTCCTGGCAGGGCCTGGAGACCGTGGACGTACTGCGCGCCATCTGGTTCCAGGCCGACCCGTCGGGTGAGCTCGTGTACGGCACCGAGTACGGCTGCGACATCGAGTTCTGGCGTGAGGAGGAGGGACGCCTGCTGCCGCCCCGGATCAACCGGGGCGCGAGCTTCCTCCCTGTGGAGGGCGAGATGACTCTCGTGTCCCCGCACCGCTTCTCCCGGCTGGCGCCGCCGATTCGGACGGAACCCGCGCCCAAGCAACGGCGTTGGAGCCGCAAGGCTGAGGCGACCGGTCTGCCGACCCGCCGGGAGTTCGTCTGCACCGGGCCGGACGAGATCACCTTTCCCATCGATGTCGTCTACACCTGGGTGGACAGCGACGACCCGGCCTGGCAGCGACGCAGGGCCGAGGCTTCGGGCGACGTCTTCCACGAGGAGTCCGCGAGCGCCGGGCGCTACATCAACCGCGACGAACTCCTCTACTCGATGCGTTCCCTGCATATGTACGCCCCGTGGGTCCGCCACATCTTCCTGGTCACGGACGACCAGGTGCCGCACTGGCTCGACGAGACCGCCGAGGGCATCACCGTGGTGTCGCACCGGGAGATCTTCCGGGAGACGGACCGCCTCCCCGTGTTCAACTCGCACGCCATCAGCGCACAGTTGCACCGCGTTCCCGGACTCTCCGAGCACTTCATCCACTTCAACGACGACGTTTTCGTGGGCAGGCCCATCACGCCGCACGAGTTCTTCCTGCCGAACGGGGCGTCCAAGTACTACCCGGACACGGTCCGCATCCCGATGGGCCCCGTTCGCCCGGACGACCTTCCGCACGAGGTGGCCCGCAAGAACGTCCGCGCGCTTCTGGAGGGGCGGTTCGGCCGCACCATCATCGACGCGATGAAGCACACGCCCGTGCCGCTGCGGCGCAGTGTGCTGGAGGAGATGGAACGGGAGTTCGCTGAGGTGTTCCGGGCGACCGCTGCCGCCCGGTTCCGCAGCCGGACCGATATCGACGTCGGCACCTGCATGTATCCGTACTACTCGTACTTCACGGAGCGCGGGGTGCCCGACACCATCCCGTACGCCTATCTCCACCTCTCGATGGTCCAGCTCTCCAAGAAGCTCGACCGGCTGCTCAAGCGGCGGGACGCGGCCGTCTTCTGTGTGAACGACTCCTTCAGCACCGAGGACGACGTGGCTGATCAGGAGGCCCTGATCCATCCGTTCTTCGAGGCGTACTTCCCTCTTCCCAGCCCTTATGAGAAGACGGCGACGCGGTGAAGATCGATTTTCTGGTTCAGAACGCCTTCGCGGCGGACGGGGCGACCCGTGCGGTCCTCAACCTGGCGGGCGCCCTGGCCGATACGCACGAGGTCAGGGTCGTCTCGGTGTTCCGCTGGCTCGACCGTCCGGCGATCGCGCCCGCCCACGGCGTACGGAACATCTCCCTGCTGGACCTCCGCGAGGGCCGCCGCCCCGACAAGCAGGACATCCGCAGGCTCACCCCGTCCAGGGTCATCCCGCGCACGCAGGAGATGTCCTGGCGCTACAGCCAGCTGACCGACGACAAGGTGCAGGAGTACCTCGGCGAGACCCAGGCCCAGGTGGTGGTGGGCACCAGCCTCGAGCTGGCGGCCTACGTCTCGCGCTGGGGCCGTCCGAGGGCGCTGCGGCTGGGCCAGCTGCATCTGCTGAGCACCGTCCTGTCGGCCCAGGAGCAGAGCCGTGCGTGGGCGGGGCTGGGACGGCTGGACGCCGTGATCGTACCGAGCGGCGCCGAGGCCGCGGCCATCACGGAAGCGGGTCTGCCGGGCGGTGTGGCCGTGTATGCGCACCCCGACTGTGTACCCGACCCGAGGGTGCGTCCGGCCGACGGACGGTCCCGGACCGTGATGGCGGCCGGACGGCTCGTCCCCGAGAAGCGCTTCGACCTGCTGATCCAGGCCTTCGCGCAGGTGTGCGGGCATCATCCCGACTGGCAGCTGCGGATCTTCGGCACCGGCCCCGAGTACGGCTCGCTCCGTGCGCTCGTCGCCGATCTCGACCTGTACAACCATGTCTTCCTGATGATGGAGGAACCCAGGCTGGAGGCACACTGGGCGGCTTCCGCCATAGCCGCAGGCACGTCGGACCGCGAGTCCTTCGGGCTCGCGCTGGCGGAGGCCATGCGGTGCGGCCTCCCCGTCGTCTCCACCGACTGCCCAGGCGGGCCGCCGGAGATCGTCCGCCACGAGGTCAACGGCCTGCTCACGCCGGTCGACGACGTCGACGCGTTCGGCGCCGCGCTGTTGCGTCTGGTCGAGGACGAGGCCTCCTGTGCGGCGATGGGCCGTCAGGCGCTCCAGGACTCCCGCCGCTACGGTCCGGAAGCGGCGGCGGGCCGGTTCGAGAAGGTCATCAGGATGTCCCGGCAGGCCCGCCGGGAGTCCCGTCCCGCCGCCGAGGTCTCGGTGGGGTGCACGGTGGAGCCCGACGGCCTGATCGGCCTGCGCCTGGCGGGGGTACGAGAAGGCCGCGAGGATCTGCACCTGGTACTGCGCAGACGCAAGGCTGCGCGCGACGAGCGGCCTGTCCGGCTCCCGCTGCTTCCCGCCGACGGCCTGGGACCGCACCTCTACACAGCGGTCGTCCCGCCGGGGCCCGAGGTTCTCACCGAGGGCCGCTGGGACGTCCATCTGGACAGCGGTGACGGCAAGCCCTCGAAGGTCCAGCCGGGGATCCTCGACCTGCGCGGCTTCGGTCCGGTGGCGACCGGCCCCGACTGCACCGTGGTCCAGCTCCCCTACGCGTCCGAGAGCGGCCACCTGGTGCTGCGCACATGGACGCGGGAACGTCACGCCGAGGCCACCGAGGTCTGGGTCGGTGACGGAGTCATCCATCTGCGGGGCGTCCTGTACGGCTGCGACTTCGGTGACGCGGAGCCGTTGCTGCTGATGCGCCGACGCGGGGGCGAGGGGCACCAGTTCTGGCTCTCCGGCAGTTCGTCGGGCGCCGCGGACTTCTCCTTCGCGCTTCCCGCGTCGGACCTGGCCGAACAGCTCATCGGCCGGCACGAGCTGTGGGACCTGTGGGTGGGCCGGCGGTACGACCCGGTGGTCGCGCGGCTGGGCCGCTTCCTCACCGACGTGGTCGACGTGAAGGGTGTCTTCGCCTACCCCAACGCAGTGGTGCCGGCCGACGACGGACCTGACGTCCTGGTCAAGCCGTACTACACCGCGGGCACCGAACTCTCGGTCCGCGTCTCCGAGAAGGCGGAGTAGCGGGCACACATGGCCATGATCCAGCCGTCGGCCGACCCGGGCCGCCCCGCGCACTTCGCGTGGGGCGGGGGTGCGGTCTCAGTACCGGAGCCACGCCTCCAGGGCCATCCCCTGCTGATCCGTCCGCTGCCTGGTCACGCTCATCCCACCGTCCGGGCCGATCACCGCCACGACGAGCCGGCCGGCACGGTCACGGGCGAGTGCGGGCACGCCTTCGCAGGGTTCGCGGGTATCGGCCCACCAGGCACCTGCGGATTCCATCTCGGTCGGATAGGCGGTCACCCCGAGGGTGCCCGTCTCCTCGGTCTGGGCCAGTACGGTGCAGTCGTAGCCGTCCACGACGCAGCGGGACAGGGCGAGGGGGCCACGACCCGACCGGCCGGCGAGCGGAGCGGGGGCGACGTCGTCACCGCCGGGTGCGGGCAACCGGTAGGCGACGACCTCGCCGCTCGCGTCGTCACGCCAGAAGTGGGTGATCCGGTCCTCGTAGGACCCGGTGCCCGACGCGGTCTCCGGGCGGGCGATGAAGACCAGGTTGGGCGCGCGGTCCAGGGAGCCGCCCGGCTTCTCCTGGCGCCATACGTACACGCCCTTGTCGGCGGGTATGAAGACTTCGACCCGGCCGGACGGGGTCACGACGGCGGACATGCCCTCCCGTACCCGCTTGCACGGCAGAGCCGTCCACTTGCCCCAGGCGCCTGCGCCGCCGCGCCGACGGGTGAACACCCCGCCGGTCGCGCTGCGGACGAAGACGTGGACCGTGTCGCTCCCGTCGACGACCGCCACCGGGGCGCCGATGGCCCCCGCCTGCGCGGCCTCGGTGTGCGGGTTGCCGATCGAGTGCCATCCGGTCATCGGGCGGCCTGCCTGGTACTGGGACGCGAAGACGATCTCGACGGGTGCCTGAGGGCCCTTGCCCTTGCGTCGCACGGCGAAGAGGTCGGCGTAGCCCTGCTGACTCCGTGCGACGGAGAGATACGGGAGTATCCCGGCGTCGGGAAGCAGGAGTTCGGGGCGTGCCCAGCCGCCGGACTGCGCGTGGTCCTCGGTCCAGCGCACGATGCCGCCGGTCCTTCCGACGGCGTACGCGGTGAGGCGGCCTTCGCCGTCCGGCACGAGCCATCCGGTCGTGCGCGGCGCGGCGGCTCGTGGTGCGGCGGCGGACTGCGTGACGGGTCCGGAAGAGACCCCCCCGACAGGATGACCGGCACGCCTGCGCCCTGAACGCAAAACCATTGCTCTCCGCCCGTTCTTCACCGAGTACTTCCTCCGGTGCCGAACGGCGATGGGCGGAGTCCCGTGGTTGCTCTGTCGAGTGACCGGTTCGCTTTCACAGCGTCAACTGGTGTCACAATAATACTCGACAGGGGTCGATTTCAGAGTGCTTCCTATCACAGAATGCGACTTCAAGGTGTGAACGGCGCCTGGATGATACGCGGCACAGGGACGACTTCGGCACACACGGACCGATACCGTCCGCCCTCCCCTTCCTCTCCTCTCGCACGCGCCGAGCGCGTCCCGACGGAAGACCACACGAGCCCATGACAGACAAGACCACTGGCACCGGATCCGGGATACCCGACGAGACCCGGTCCAGACGAGCACCCAAGCCCCGCAAGCGCCGCCGGGGCCTCAAGATCACTCTTGGCGTCCTGCTCGTCCTGCTGCTCGCCGGCGGCGGCACGGTCTACTGGATGTACAGCCAGCTCGACGGCAACATCAAGGGCGTCGACATCAACAAGGCGCTCGACGAGAAGGACCGTCCCGAGAAGCTCCCCACCACCGGGCAGAACCTGCTGGTGCTGGGATCGGACTCGCGGGCCGGGGCGGAGAACAAGGAGCTGGGCGGTGGCGGCAGCGTCGGCGGCGCCCGGTCCGACACCGCCATGGTGGTGCACATACCCGAGGGCCGGACCGAGGCCGTCGCCGTGTCCATTCCGCGCGACACCCTGGTGACCCGGCCGGAGTGCAACAAGGCCGACGGCTCGAAGATGCCGTCCGCCGAGCGCGTGATGTTCAACTCCGTGTACTCCCAGGTCGGTCCGGCCTGTGTGGTCAAGACCGTGGAGAAGATGTCCGGGGTCCGGATCGACCACTACCTGGAGATCAACTTCGCCGGGTTCAAGGATCTGGTCGACGCGATCGGCGGCGTCACCGTCGAGGTCGAGGAACCGATCCGGGACAAGGCGTCCGGGCTCGACCTGACCGCCGGCTCCCACAAGCTCAACGGCACCGAGTCCCTCGCCTACGTCCGGACCCGGCACGGCATCGGTGACGGCAGCGACCTCGGACGGATCGGGCTCCAGCAGCAGTTCCTGCTCGCGCTGCTGACCGAGATCAAGTCCCAGGACCTGCTCGGCAGTCCGACGACCGCGTACAAGATCGCCAACTCGGCCACCAAGTCGCTCACGACGGACGAGGGGCTGGCCTCGCTGACCTCCCTCACCGAGTTCGCCCGCTCGATGAACGGCGTCGACCCCTCCTCCATGGAAACGATCATGCTGCCGGTGGCCTACGACAAGCAGGACCCGAACCGGGTGGTGGCCTCGGAGCCCCAGTCCGGCGAGCTCTGGAAGGCGATCCGTCAGGACGCCACGATCCCCGAGTCCGCCAAGAAGTCCCCCGCTACCGGCGGCTGATCCCGCCTCGTCCTCGAGGGACCGGCAGGGGACCGACCGCGGTCCGGCCCGGCCGGTCCCGGAACGGCAGCGGCCGCAGTCGTACGGGACCCGGTGTACGGGTCCGCGTACGGCTGCGGCCGCTGCCACGTCATGTGGGGGGGCCGGGCAGGGTCAGGAGATCTTGTCCTTCTGCATACGGCTGTTCCGGCGCCCGTACAGGAAGTAGACGGCCACTCCGATGGCCATCCAGATCGCGAACCGGAGCCATGTCTCGGCCGGCAGGTTCAGCATCAGCCACACCGAGGCGGCGACGGAGACGATCGGGAGCAGGGGGACCCAGGGGGTACGGAAGGCCCGGTGCAGGTCCGGGCGGGTGCGGCGCAGGACGATCACGCCGAGGGCGACGACCACGAAGGCGAAGAGTGTGCCGATGTTCACCAGGGTCGCGAGCTCGTTGATGCTCGTGAACCCCGCCACGATCGCGATGATCACACCGAGCAGGATGGTCGGGCGGTACGGGGTGCCGAATCGCGGGTGCGTCACCGAGAAGAAGCGCGGGAGCAGCCCGTCGCGGCTCATCGCGAAGAACACCCGGGTCTGGCCGAGGAGCAGGATCATGCAGACCGTGGTGAGGCCGACTGCGGCGCCGAAGCTGATGACTCCCGCGTAGAAGGGGTGGCCGACGGCCTTGAAGGCGTCCGCGAGCGGGGCGCTGACGGAGAGTTCGGAATAGTGCTGCATGCCGGTGACCACGAGCGACACGGCGACGTAGAGCACTGTGCAGATGAGGAGCGAAGCGAGGATGCCGCGCGGCATGTCCCGCTGGGGGACCTTGGTCTCCTCGGCCGCGGTGGCCACGACGTCGAAGCCGATGAAGGCGAAGAAGACGACGGAGGCGGCGGTGAAGATGCCCATGATGCCGAAGTTCGTCGGTTCGTAGCCGAACATCAGCTGGATCAGCGGGGCGTCCAGGCCCGAACCGGATTCCTGTGGCTGGGCGTCGGGGATGAACGGCGAGTAGTTGGCCGACTTGATGAAGAACAGGCCCGCGACGATCACGATGCCGACCACGGCCAGCTTGATGGCGACCACGACCGTCGTCACCCGGGCGGAGAGCTTCATCCCGAGCACGAGGATGACCGTCAGGATCAGGACCAGGGCGAAGGCCAGGATGTCGAAGCCGAATCCGTCCGTCGCGTCGGGACCTGAGAGCGCCTCGGGCATCGTCCAGCCGACGTTGTCCATGAGCGAGCGGACGTAGCCGGACCAGCCGACCGCCACCACCGCCGTGCCCAGGGCGAATTCGAGTACCAGGTCCCAGCCGATGATCCAGGCGACGAGTTCGCCGAGGGAGGCGTACGCGAACGTGTACGCGGATCCCGCCACGGGAACGGTGGAGGCGAATTCGGCGTAGCAGAGTGCGGCCAGGGCGCAGACGACACCGGCGGCGACGAAGGCGAGAGCGGTCGCGGGACCCGCCGTCTCCTTGGCGACCTTGCCCGTGAGGACGAAGATTCCGGTGCCGATGATGACACCCACTCCGAAGACCGTGAGGTCCAGCGCGGAGAGGGATTTCTTGAGCGCGTGGTCCGGTTCCTCCGTGTCCCTGATCGACTGTTCGACCGTCTTCGTCCGAAACAGTGTGTTCACCGGTCTGCCTCCGTGATCGTCCGTCGCCGCGTCCTCGCGTTACCCGAATCACGGTCATGATCGAGACGACGCGCGGCTGAGGGGCGGCGGAAGAGGGCGATTCACCCGATGGGGCACGGGAGAGGGAAGTTATCTCGGCCGAACGGAGTATCGGGGGCACACACGGCACACGCTCGCGCCCCCGCCGAGCCCCTCCCGGCGACCACATGACTGCGCCCCCTCGCTCCGTTGCGGAGCGAGGGGGCGCAGTCGCGGTACCGGCCGGCGCGCGGGGTCAGTCGCGCACGGGCTCCACGGCCCGGCTCTCGTACCGGCCGTCCAGCTTGGCGACCAGTCCGGTGACCTGACGGGCGATGTCCGGTGCGGTCAGGCCGATCTCGGCCATGACCTCCTTGCGGGAGGCATGGTCGAGGAAGACCGGCGGGATCCCGAAGTCACGCAGGGGTACGTCCACCCCGGCGTCCCGCAGGTTCTGGGCGATGGCGGAGCCGACACCACCCGCCCTGCTGTTGTCCTCGACGGTGACGACGACGCGGTGCTGTGCGGCGAGCGGGGCGAGCGCCTCGTCGACGGGCTTGACCCAGCGCGGGTCGACCACCGTCGTGGAGATGCCCTGGGCGTCCAGCAGCGCGGCGATCTCCAGGCACATCGGGGCGAGCGCGCCGACGGAGACCAGGAGGACGTCCGGCGCGTCCGTGCCCGCGTGGCGCAGCACGTCCATGCCGCCGACCGTTCCGACGGCCTTGACCGCCGGGCCGACCGCACCCTTGGAGAAGCGGACGACGGTCGGCGCGTCGTCGACGTCGACGGCCTCGCGCAGCTGGGCGCGGACCTGGTCGGCGTCGCGCGGGGCGGCGATCCGCAGGGTCGGCACGCACTGCAGGATCGACATGTCCCACATGCCGTTGTGCGAGGCGCCGTCCGTACCGGTGACTCCGGCCCGGTCCAGGACGAAGGTGACACCGCACTTGTGCAGGGCGACGTCCATCAGTACCTGGTCGAAGGCACGGTTGAGGAAGGTCGCGTAGACCGCGAAGACGGGGTGGAGTCCACCGGTGGCGAGGCCCGCCGCGGAGACCGCGCCGTGCTGCTCGGCGATTCCGACGTCGTAGATCCGGTCCGGGAAGGCCTCCTCGAACCTGCCGAGGCCCACGGGCTGGAGCATGGCCGCAGTGATCGCGACGATGTCCTCGCGCTCGTGGCCGAGCTTGACCATCTCCTCGCCGAAGACCGAGGTCCAGTCGAGGCCGGAGGTGGAGATGGGCAGGCCGGTGTCGGGGTGGATCTTGCCGACGGCGTGGAAGCGGTCGGCATCGTCCTGGAGGGCCGGGGTGTAGCCGCGGCCCTTCTCCGTGAGGCAGTGGACGATGACCGGGCCGCCGAAGCGCTTGGCACGCGTCAGCGCGGATTCCAGGGCCTCGATGTCGTGGCCGTCGATCGGGCCGACGTACTTCAGGCCGAGGTCCTCGAACATGCCCTGCGGGGCGATGAAGTCCTTGAGGCCCTTCTTGGCACCGTGCAGGGTCTCGTACAGCGGCTTGCCGACGACCGGCGTGCGCTCCAGGAGGTCCTTGCCGCGGGCCAGGAACCTCTCGTACCCGTCGGTCGTGCGCAGGGTGGCGAGGTGGTTCGCGAGACCGCCGATGGTCGGGGCGTAGGAGCGCTCGTTGTCGTTGACGACGATGACGAGGGGGCGGTCCTTGGCGGCGGCGATGTTGTTCAGCGCCTCCCAGGCCATACCGCCGGTGAGCGCGCCGTCGCCGATGACCGCGACGACGTGGTCGTCCTTCTTCAGTACCTCGTTGGCCTTGGCGAGGCCGTCGGCCCAGCCGAGGACGGTCGAGGCGTGCGAGTTCTCGATGACGTCGTGCTCGGACTCGGCGCGGGACGGGTATCCGGAGAGGCCGCCCTTGCTCTTGAGCTTCGAGAAGTCCTGCCGGCCGGTGAGCAGCTTGTGCACATAGCTCTGGTGGCCGGTGTCGAAAAGGACCTTGTCCTGCGGGGACTCGAACACCCGGTGCAGGGCGATGGTCAGCTCGACCACGCCCAGGTTCGGGCCGAGGTGGCCTCCGGTCTTGGACACCGCGTCGACGAGGAAGGTACGGATCTCCTCGGCGAGCTGGTCCAGCTGCTCGAGGCTGAGCCGGTCCAGGTCGCGCGGTCCCCCGATGCGGGTCAGCAGGTCCACCCGTGCCTCCTTGCGTTTGAGCTGGTCGAGCGTGCCGATCCGATGAGTCTAATGTTCCGTCGGCGGCATCGGTCATCGGGCAGCGCATTCCGCGTGCTGCCGTGGGTGCGTCCGGCCTCGTGCCGCGGGCGCGTTCCGCGCCGTGCCGTGGCAGGACATGAGTACGCGCACGTGCCCGGCACCACGAGGGATGCCGGGCACGTGTGCGGATCCGCGGTCAGGCGCGGCCTGCGGTCTTCTGTGTCTTGCGGGTGACGGAGTCGATGACGACCGTGGCGAGAAGCACACCACCGGTGATCATGTACTGGACCGGCGTGGCGATGCCTTCCAGCGACAGGCCGTACTGGATCGAGACGATGACCATGACACCGAGCAGCGCGTTCCACGTGCGGCCACGGCCACCGAAGAGGCTGGTGCCACCGATGACGGCTGCGGCGATGACGTTCATCAGCAGGTCGCCGGTGCCGGAGCCCTGGTTCGCCGCCGCGATCTTGGAGGCCCAGAACAGGCCGCCGATCGCCGCGAAGGTACCGGCGATCGAGAAGACCGAGATACGGATCGCGGTGACGTTGATACCGGCGCGGCGCGAGGCCTCGACGCTGCCGCCGAGTGCGAAGATCTTCCGGCCGTAGGAGGTGCGGCGCAGGACGAAGTCCGAACCCACCAGCACGATGAGGAAGAGGACCAGCGCCAGCGGCAGACCCCGGTACTGGTTGAACATGAAGGCCGCGGCGAAGGCGAACACCGCGAGCACCGCGGTGCGCACCACGATGTCGGTGAGCGGCCGGGCCGGGATGCCGGCCGCGTCGCGGCGGCGGCTGTCCAGGAACGCGGACAGGAAGAAGCCGATCACGGCGAGGGCCGCGAGGCCGTAGGCGGCTGCGACGTCCGTGAAGTAGTACGTGGTCAGCTTGCCGACGACACCGTCGCCGTCCAGGTTGATCGTGCCCGTGTCACCGAGGAGCTGGAGCATGAAGCCCAGCCAGAACAGCAGGCCCGCGAGGGTGACGGCGAACGCGGGTGCGCCGATCCTGGCGAAGAAGAAGCCGTGGACGGCTCCGATGACCGCACCGCTGACGATGGCGACCAGGACGGCCAGCCACTCGTTCATTCCGTTGGTCACACTGAGTACGGCGACGACGGCACCGGAGACACCGCTGACCGAGCCGACCGAGAGGTCGATCTCGCCGAGCAGCAGCACGAAGATGATGCCGACGGCCATCATGCCGGTGGCCACCATCGTCACGGCGATGTCGCTGATGTTCTTCGCGGAGAGGAACTCGGAGTTCAAGCTCTGGAAGATCACGCAGATGATGATCAGGCCGATGACCACGGGAATCGACCCGAGGTCTCCACCGCGCATCTTGCGCTTGAACTCGGTGAGGTATCCGCCGAAGCCCTGCTCGCGCACGAGCAGCCGCGGGTCGACCGCGGTGTCCGCGCCCTTGGCGGCCTCCGGGTTGATCACTGCGGTGGACGTCTTGTCGGTCTTCACTTCTGGACCTCCGCGTTGCGCGCCGCACGACGGGTCACGGCGTTTTCCGTGGCGCCCGTGATGGCGGAGATGATCTCTTCCTGCGAGGTGGTCTTCACGTCGAAGACCCCGTTGTTCCGGCCCAGCCGGAGCACGGCGACCTTGTCGGCGACGGCCTTCACATCGGCCATGTTGTGGCTGATGAGGATGACCGCGTGGCCACGCTCGCGCAGCCGCTCGACGAGGTCGAGGACCTGGGCGGTCTGCTCGACGCCGAGGGCGGCGGTGGGCTCGTCGAGGATGACGAGCTTGGGCTCGCCGAGCATCGAACGGGCGATGGCGACGGTCTGGCGCTGACCGCCGGAGAGCGAGGCGATCGGGATGCGGACGCTGGGGATGCGGATCGACAGCGTGCTGAGGAGCTCGCGGGAGCGGCGCTCCATCTCGACCTCGTTCAGGACTCCGAACTTGCGGATCTCCCGGCCGAGGTAGAGGTTGCCGACGACGTCGATGTTGTCGCAGAGCGCGAGGTCCTGGTAGACGGTCGCGATGCCCAGCGTCTGTGCGTCGTTCGGCTTGTCGATCTTGACCGGCCGGCCTTCCCACTCGATGACTCCGTCATCGATGGGGTGGACTCCGGCGATCGTCTTGACCAGCGTTGACTTACCGGCGCCGTTGTCGCCCACCAGGGCGACCACCTCGCCGGAGTGGACCTCAAGCTCAACATCGGTGAGCGCCTGGACGGCACCGAATCGCTTGGAGACCCCTCGCAACGCCAACACGGGCGTAGCGGACACGTGAACCATCTCCTTCGCCGCCTGACCGGCGGGGATGCCGCGCCTGGGGGAAGGCGCGGTGGTCGAGCAGAAGCGTATGAACAGAAGAAGCGTTCCGTCCGGCGCCCCGCCCGGTAGCGGGACAGTTGGTGGGCGGGGCACCGGACAGGCTTCGGGGGCAGACCGCGCGGGACCGCCCTGCGGGCGGTCTCGCGGTGGGGCCTACTTCAGACCGGCGGCGTCGCAGGCGGCCTTGTACTTGGCCGTGCAGATCTCGTCGATCGTGTAGATGCCGTCCTTGAGGACGGTGTCCTTGATGTTCGCCTTGGTCAGCGAGACGACCGGGACGAGGACGGTGGGAATGCCCTTCGTGCTGGCGCTGTCGATCTTCGACGTGGCGATCGAGTCGAGCTTCTCACCCTTGGCCAGCGCGACGGCCATCTCCGCGGCGACGACGCCCTCCTGCGGGTACGGCTTGTAGACGCTCATGAACTGCTCACCGGTGACGATGCGCTGCACACCGGCGAGTTCGGCGTCCTGACCGGTGACCGGCGGGAGCTTGGAGAGACCGGCGGCCTTGAGGGCGGTGATGATGCCGCCCGCCATGCCGTCGTTCGCGGAGTAGACGCCGGCGATCTTGTCCTTGCCGAGAGCCGTGATCGCCGCCTCCATGTTGGCGTTGGCGTTGGTCGGCTTCCACTCCTTGGTGTCGTACTCCTTGCCGTACGTGACCTTGCCGTCGAGCTCGGCCTTCGCACCCTTCTTGAAGAGCGCTGCGTTCGGGTCGGTGATGGCACCGTTCATCATCACGATGGTCGGCTTCTCGGCGCCGCCCAGGGCCTCCAGCAGGGCCTTGCCCTGCACGTGGCCGACCTCTTCGTTGTCGAAGGAGGTGTAGGCGTCGATCGGGCCCTCGGCGAGGCGGTCGAAGGCGACGATCGGGATGCCCGCGTCCTTGGCCTTCTTGATGCTGTTCTCGATGGCCTTGGCGTCGACGGCGTCGACGATCAGAGCGTCGACCTTGTTCGTGATCATGGTGTCGACCTGCTGCGCCTGCAGCGTGGCGTCCTGCTTGGCGTTGGCGTAGACGACCTCGCCCTTGCCACCGGTCAGCTCGCTGACCTTCTTCTCGATGATCGGCTTGTCGAACTTCTCGTAACGAGCCGTCTCACTCTCGGGAAGGAGCAGACCGATCTTGAGATCGTCGCCCTTCTTGCCGGAGCCGGTGTCCGTGGTCTTGTCGCCCGACTCCTTGGCACTCCCGCAAGCAGCAAGCGAGACGGCCATCGTGGTGGCGGCAACGGCAACGGCGGCACGACGCATACGCGTGTTCATTTCGAACCTCCCTGACGAGGCCGCGACGTTGCGGCCGAGGTGGGTTGGAGTCAACTCGGCCGCGCCGTCAGCGTCAAGGAGTAAATCCTTAACGAGATGACAACGGTGCCATTCGTTATCTAAGTGAAGGCAGGCGTCCCGGCAGGGACCGTGCTCTCCAAAAGGGTTGAATCGCCCATCTCGCTGAGAACGAGGGCCAGCGCCCCCAGTACTTCGGCCCGGCCGCCGAGTGCTCCGGGCAGCACCGAGAGCTGTCGTGCCGCACTGGGGATCGCGTACCGGGAGACCGAGTCGCGGATGGGTCCGAGCACCAACTCGCCCGCCTCGGCGAGGGATCCGCCGAGCACCACCCGGCTGGGGTTGAGCAGGTTGCAGAGGTTGGCCACACCGCTCCCGATGTGCCGTCCCACGTCCCCGATCACCCTGCGGCACCCCGGGTCGCCCTCACGGGCCAGCTGGACCACCCGCTCCATGGTGAGCTCGGGCCCGTGGCTGGGCTGCAGAAGGGGCAGCACGTACCGGGCGGCGGTGAAGGTCTCCAGGCAGCCGCGGTTGCCGCAGCGGCACACGGGGCCCGATTCGTCGAGCGTGATGTGCCCGATCTCGCCGGCCGTGCCGCCGGGCCCGCGGTAGATGGTTCCGTCGATCACCAGACCGGCGCCGACACCGCTGGCGACCTTGATGTACGCGAGGTCCTTGACCCCCCTGCCGCTGCCCCAGACCAGCTCCCCCAAGGCCCCGAGGTTGGCATCGTTGTCCACGTACACGGGCACGCCGAGGCGGCCGGAGAGCTCCTGGCTGGGATTGATGCCCGTCCAGCCCGGCAGGATCGAGGTGGAGCCCAGCGTGCCGGACTCGACATCGATCGGTCCCGGAACGCCCAGACCCACGCCGATCACCTTCCCGGGGCTTATCCCGGTGGTCTCGATCAGGCGGTTGACCAGCTGTTCCGCCCGGCCGAAGCCCTCCGCCGACGAAGCGTCGACGTCCAGCGGCTCGGATTCCTCGGCCAGTACCTGGTGGGCGAGGTTACCGATGGCCACGCGAAGGTGAGTATGTCCGAAATCTACCCCGATGACAATGCCCGCGTCCCCGCTGAGGGAGACGCTCCGGGCGCGGCGTCCGCCCGCCGAGGTGGGGGTCACCTCGACCGTGCCGCCGTCCTTCAGTTCGCGAACGATGTTGGAGACAGTGGCCGCGGAGAGGCCGGTGCTTCTGGCGATCTCCGCCTGGGTGAGCGAACCCGCCATACGCACGGCGCGCACAACCCGCTCGAGGTTGGCGCGATGCAGAGATGTCTGCGACCCCGGAGTCTCCATTGACCCACCCTTATCCGTGGCCCGCGTCACCCTGGGTGACCGAACCTTGTACAAGTTATGAACTCCAAAGCTCCGCTGAGGATACCTATGCCGTCAACCCCTTGACGGAAATCAGCTCCTGCCCCTTACAAAGGGGTCGGGCCCCGGAGAGTTGTCTCTCCGGGGCTCGACCCCTGTGTGCAACGGGTGAAGCAGCGGTTACGTGATGGCGCCGGCCGGCGGACCGGCGAAGCGGCCCGGCCGGCCGTACGGCGCGACGGTGGGCGTCAGCGGAAGGTGCCCTGTGACACCGAACCGGCGATCCGGCGCTGGAAGATGACGTACACGACCAGTACAGGCACCACCGTGACCACGATCGCCGCGAACAGCGCACCGTAGTCGACGTCGTAGACCTGCGAGGACGCGTACGCGGCCATCCCCTGGGTCAGGACCCACATGTCCTGGTCGGTGTTGAGCGCCACCGGCAGCAGGAACTGGTTCCACAGCCCCAGGAAGTTGAAGATCGCCACCGCGGCCATGCCCGGACTGGCCATCGGCAGCATGACCTGGAAGAACGCCCGCCAGTCACCGGCACCGTCGATCAACGCGGCCTCGTAGACGTCATGCGGCAGTGACCGGAAGAACGAATAGAGGAAGAACATCGTGAACGGCAGCGCGAACGCGACGTAGGTGAGGATCAGTCCCAGACGCGTGTTCAGCAACCCGAAGTTCTGCAACTGGAAGAACAGCGGCACGATCGCCAGGAAGACCGGGAACGTCAGTCCGGCCAGCATCGTGTAGTAGATCAGCCGGCGCCCGGGGAACTGGAACCTGGCCAGGATGTAGGCGCACATCGCACCCAGCAACATCACCAGGAACAACGCGGAGACAACGACGATCACCGAATTCAGGAAGTACTTCCCGATGTTCGCGTCGGTCCACGCGTTCGCGTAGTTCTCGACCCTCCAGTGGTCCGGGAGCGAGAACGGCGACGACAGGATCTCGCCGGTCGACTTGAACGACGACATCAGTATCCACAGCATGGGCACGATCACGACCACGGACCATATGCCCAGCAGGACGTGCGAGATCGTGGCGAACATGCGGTCGCTGCTTGCGGTGACTCTGACCAGTTTCCGGTCGGCGGTTATGGCGCTCACTGAGCACCTCCCTTGGCTCCAGCACGCCGAGCCTTGAACCCACGCGCATTCTTTTTGCCCTCGCCACCGCCGGTCAGGCGGAAGACGGTGAACACCAGCGCCGCGAACACCAGGGTGACGACGGCGAGGACGACACCCATCGCGGTGGCGTATCCGAACTGCTGCTTAGCGAAGGCGACGTTGAACAGCCGCTGGCTGATCGTCAGGGTCGAGTTGGCCGGCCCGCCGTTCGGCAACAGTGCCTGTACGTAGACGAACGCGTCCAGCGCGGCGATGCCGAGATAGATGTACGCCGTCTGCACACTGTCCCGGATCTCCGGCAGGGTGATCGAGATCGTGGTCCGGAACCGTCCGGCCCCGTCGATCCTGGCCGCCTCGTACAGCTCGGCGGGAACTCCCTTGATCGCGGCGATGAAGAGCACCGCGTAGAACCCGACGAGTCCCCAGACGAAGACGAACATCAGGGACGGCATGGCGGTCGAGACCTCGCCCAGCCAGGCGAACGCCACGAAGCCGTCAAGACCGATCTTGGTGAGGAAGCCGTTGACCAGGCCGGCGTTCGGGTCGAACATCTGCGCCCAGATCAGGCCGACGATGATCGCCGGCACGACGTAGGGGAAGAACGAGATGATCCGGTAGAACGACGCACCCCGGATCCCCCGGACGGGGCCCTTGCTGGGCCCGCCCAGCGTGATGGCCACCGCGACCCCGAGGGCGAGCGTCAACGTCACCAGCGGTACGACGGCCGCCAGCAGCGCCACGTTGCGCAACGCCTTCAGGAAGATGTCGTCCTCGAACATCTTGATGAAGTTGTCCAGCCCGACGAAGTTGTAGTCCGGGCTGAAGCCGCGCCAGTCCGTCATCGCCCAGTAGATCGCCTGGACGAACGGCATCAGGACGAAAAGGATGAAGACGGCCAGCGGGATACCGAGGAACGCGAGGAAGAACGTCACCCGGTCGAAGGTGAGTTTGCGGCGCCCGGGACGCCCGCCGCGAGCGGCCGACTTGAGCCGGCCGCTCGTGGGTTCGGGTTTGGTGATCGTGTCACTCATCGCGCTACTAGCTGACCTTGATCTTCTCGATGGAGGCGTCTTCCCGGATCTTGTCGGAGATCTTCTGCAGAGCCGAGGTCAGACCCTTGCCGTCGATGTCACCGGCGAGGAACGAGTTCCACGGCACCAGCTGGTCGGTGTTCATACCGTAGGCCTCGACGAACGTGTAGTTGAAGATGTTCTCGCCCGCGGCCTCGAGCATCTTCGTCTGCGAGACGAGGGCCGTGGAGCCGTAACCGTCGGCGGGCACGGTGCCCTTGACGATCGTCGGGGCCAGCTTCGTCTTGGAGAAGTTGGCGGCCGCCTTCTCGGACAGCATCGCCCGCAGGACCTCCTTGCCGCCGGCCGGGTTCTTGCCCTGCTTGGGAACGATGAACGGCTCGCCCGCGGCCGCACGGAGCGCCTCGTAGGGGATCTTCGGCTTGGCCGTGAGCGTCATCGCCGGAACACCGGTCATCTGGAAGTCGGCCTTGGTGGCGTCCTTCATCTCGTTCTCGATCCAGCCACCGGACGGGTAGAGCAGCGCCTTCTGGTCGTTGCTCCAGATCGCCTGCGCCTTCTGGAACTGGGTGCCGGAGCCGCCGGGGACGAACATCTTCTCCTTGACCATGGTCTCCATGATCTTGATGACGCCCTGGACCGCCGGGTGCGACCAGCAGCCCTTCTCCAGGTTCCCCAGCGCGATCCGGACCTCGTCGCCGCCCTCCTTGATCGCCGAGTCGATCAGGAGCGTCCGGTAGTAGGTCGCCGCTTCCTTGCCGTGGACGAAGAGGTACTTGCCCTTCTTCTTCGCCGCCTGGCCGAGGTCGAGCGCCTCGTCCCACGTCTTCGGCGGGGTCCAGCCGTTCGCCTCGAACAGCGTCTTGGAGTACCAGACGCCGTACACCGTCATCACGTAGTTGAGCGCGACGAACTTGTCCTTGAACGTGCCGGGGTCCTTGACGCCGGGGTAGACGATGTCGGCGATCTTCTTGCCCTCGTAGGTGTTGGCCTCGAAGACGTCGTCGAGCTCCTCGAGCTGGTCGAGAATGCCCAGGAAGCCGATCTGGTCCTCACCGGAGTTGTCGATGAGGTCCGGCGGGTTGCCACCGACGAAGCGGGGCTGGAGCTCCGGGCCGATGTCGACGACCGGCTTGACGTCAACCTTGGTGCCGGCGATCTGGGCCCCGATGACCGTGTTGACGAACTGGACGTAGTCGGTGCCGTAGCCGCCGTCGAAGATGGCCGCCTCGACCTTGGAGTTCTTGGCGACGCCGAACGGGTTCTTGGCACCCTTCTCGCCCTTCGGGCCGCCGCCACCGTTGTCCTTGCTGGAGGGAGAGCCACACGCAACCGCGAACGAACCCATGGCTGCCGTCGCGATCGCCCCGCGCAGGAGCGTTCGCCTGTCAAGAGAGCCGGCACGAATGGTCATCTCTGCATCCTCACTGATCAATTGGATCTCTACGGGTTTGCTGCGTGTTCGGCAGCCGGGCCGGATTGGCCCCGTGCTTGCCGCACTTCTCTTTGAGCGCGTCCTGATGTGGGTGTCCGCCTGCGATGTCGGCGGAGATGCACATCGGGTCGTTCAGCCGTCGTCTCGGAGCCGCTCAGCGGCACCGATGGTGATCACCTGAACGATGTCGGAAAGGCGGTCGCCGTAGCCGTGGCCCGCGCGACAGTCGCGCTCCGCTTGATCAGATCGCAATGGCCTACGCCGGGGGTGGATCCCATGCTCAAGTCCTCGCCTTCTCCAGGACTCAGGCGGTGTACCGGTCACCCGTCGATATCGCCTCAGGCGAAGGGTCCCGCCACCGCAATCAGTTGCGCTTGGGTCATGCGGAATTGCAGTTCTTCCGTGCAGTGGGGGTTTTCGGGAGCCGTACGGCGAAGTCGCTGACAGCGGCCCCGCGGACGTCCCCCGTCCCCCTTGCCCGTGACGCGCGGAACGGCCGTCCAGGTGCCGACAGGTATAGTCCACTTGTCGCCAACTGAGCAAGATCGAATGCAGGTTTGAGCGGCAGTCTTTCCCGAGTTGAGACCTCGCGGACACTTCGGCACCGTGCGCCCTCGCACCGGAACCCACATTTCCGGATTGCGGCCGATTCGGCAGGCCGACACCTCGCAACACTCTTGACACATCCGGCCACTTGGCTCCCTACTGGTACCCGAGTCCCGTAATGACAACGTTGTCCAAGCACGCCCCCCGGGAGGATCGGCTCCGTATGCAGCCCCTACGTGGTCTTCAGCAAGGCCCTCGCAAGAGACACAGCACCTCGGCCGCAGTCATCGCGGCCTCTCTCGTCCTTGTGGCGGCGGCCCCTACAGCGGCCTTCGCACAACCGGCCGGACCGTCCCAAAAGCCTTCCGGGGAGCTTTCGTTCAGCTCCTCCTTCGAAGAGGACGAAAAGCAGCCGGACTGGCGCAATACCGTCGAAGACGGCTCTGACGGAAAGAAGAGGGCATCGGGTATCGATGGCGGATTCTCCGCCGGAATACCGGGCAATGTCACCGATCAGGTCACCGATGTGCGGGCCAGCAGCGAGAACTCCGGGGGCGGCGAGGGGAAGGAGAACCTCGTCGACGTGGAGTCCGCCACCAAGTGGCTGGCCTTCCAGTCGTCGGGCTGGGTCGAGTTCGATCTCGTCGAACCCACCAAGGTGGTGACATACGCACTCACCTCGGCCAACGACCACGACGAGCGCGACCCCAAGGACTGGACCCTGAAGGGTTCCGCGGACGGCAAGACCTGGACGGACCTGGACACCCGGACCGGCCAGACCTTCTCGGAGCGCTTCCAGACCAAGTCGTACGATTTCACTACGGATACGGCTTACAAGCACTTCCGTCTGGACATCACGAAGAACAACGGCGCCGGGGACGCGATCCAGCTCGCCGACGTCCAGTTCTCCAACGGCGATGCCTCCCCGCCGGCGCCCGGCGACATGCGCAGTCAGATCGACCGCGGTCCCTCCGGCTCCCCCACCGCCAAGGCGGGCGCGGGATTCACCGGAAAGAAGGCCCTGCGCTACGCCGGCACGCACAAGCCGGACGGCCACGCCTACTCTTACAACAAGGTCTTCGACGTCGACACGGCCGTCACCAAGGACACCGAGCTCTCGTACCTGGTCTACCCGCAGATGGGCCAGACGGATCTCAACTATCCGGCGACCCACGTCGCGGTGGACCTCGCCTTCACCGACGGCAGCTACCTGAGCGAGCTGAAGGCCACCGACAGCCACGGCGGGCTGCTGACCCCGCAGGGCCAGGCCGACGCCAAGCGGCTGTACGTGAACCAGTGGAACAAGGTCGCCTCGCGCATCGGCACCGTCGCGGCGGGCAAGACCGTCGACCGGATCCTGGTGGCGTACGACTCCCCCAAGGGCCCCGCGAAGTTCCAGGGCTGGCTCGACGACATCAAGATCGCCCCGAAGGCCCCGGAGAAGCGCAAGGCGCACCTCTCGGAGTACGCGTCGACGGTGCGCGGCACGAACTCCAGCGGCGGCTTCTCGCGCGGCAACAACTTCCCCGCCACCGCCGTCCCGCATGGCTTCAACTTCTGGACGCCGGTCACCAACGCCGGCTCCACGAGCTGGCTGTACGACTACTCGCGCGGCAACAACGCGGACAACCTGCCGACGCTGCAGGCCTTCAGCGCCAGCCATGAGCCGAGTCCCTGGATGGGCGACCGCCAGACCTTCCAGATGATGCCGTCGGCGGCCTCCGGAACCCCGGACGCCTCCCGTACGGCACGCGGGCTGCCGTTCCGCCACGAGAACGAGACGGCGAACCCCCACTACTACGGGGTGACGTTCGAGAACGGTCTCAAGGCCGAGATGACGCCCACGGACCACGCGGCGCGGATGCGGTTCACCTACCCGTCCGCCGACGCCAGCATGGTCTTCGACAACGTCTCCAACGACGGCGGCCTCACCCTCGACGCGAAGACCGGCTCCTTCACCGGCTTCTCGGATGTGAAGAGCGGCGGCTCCACCGGCGCCACCCGGCTCTTCGTGTACGGCTCCTTCGACGCACCGGTCACCGACAGCGGCAAGCTGAAGGGCGGCGGCGGTGACGATGTGACCGGGTTCTTCCGCTTCGACGCGGGCAAGGACCGCACGGTCAACCTGCGCCTGGCCACCTCGCTGATCAGCGTCGACCAGGCGAAGAAGAACCTCGCCATGGAGCTGCCGGCGAAGACCTCCTTCGACACGGTGCGGAAGAACGCGCAGAAGGCCTGGGACAAGATCCTCGGCAAGGTCGAGGTCGAGGGCGCCAACGCCGACCAGCTGGCCACGCTCTACTCGAGCCTGTACCGGCTGTACCTCTACCCGAACTCCGGCTTCGAGCAGGTCGACGGGAAGAGCACCTACGCGAGCCCGTTCTCGCCGCAGACCGGCACCAACACCCCCACGCACACCGGCGCGAAGATCGTCAAGGGTGAGGTGTACGTCAACAACGGCTTCTGGGACACCTACCGCACGACCTGGCCCGCCTACTCCTTCCTCACCCCGAAGCAGGCCGGGAAGATGGTCGACGGCTTCGTCCAGCAGTACAAGGACGGCGGCTGGATCTCCCGCTGGTCCTCCCCCGGGTACTCCGACCTCATGACCGGCACGAGCTCGGACGTGGCCTTCGCCGACGCGTACGTCAAGGGCGTGGACTTCGACGCGGAAGCGGCGTACGACGCGGCCGTCAAGAACGCCACGGTGGCCCCGCCGTCCTCCGGTGTCGGCCGCAAGGGGATGGAGACCTCGGTCTTCACCGGGTACGCCAACACCGAGACGCACGAGGGTCTCTCCTGGTCGCTGGAGGGCTACCTCAACGACTACGGCATCGCGCAGATGGGCCAGGCCCTCTACAAGAAGACGAAGAACGAGCGCTACAAGGAGGAGTCCGCGTACTTCCTCAACCGCGCCCAGAACTACGTCAAGCTCTTCGACGACAAGGCCGGCTTCTTCCAGGGCAAGAAGCCGAACGGCGACTGGCGCGTGCCCTCCGACAAGTTCGACCCCCGTGTGTGGGGCTACGACTACACGGAGACCAACGGCTGGGGCTACGCCTTCACCGCCCCGCAGGACAGCCGGGGCCTGGCCAACCTGTACGGCGGCCGCGACGGTCTGGCGAAGAAGCTGGACACCTACTTCTCGACCCCCGAGACCGCCGGACCCGAGTTCGTCGGTTCGTACGGCGGCGTCATCCACGAGATGACCGAGGCGCGTGACGTACGGATGGGCCAGTACGGCCACAGCAACCAGGTCGCGCACCACGCCACGTACATGTACGACGCGGCCTCGCAGCCCTGGAAGACGCAGGAGAAGGTCCGCGAGGTCCTCGGCCGCCTGTACACGGGCAGCGAGATCGGCCAGGGCTACCACGGCGACGAGGACAACGGCGAGCAGTCGGCCTGGTTCCTCTTCTCCTCCCTCGGCTTCTACCCGCTCGTCATGGGCAGTGGTGAGTACGCGATCGGCTCGCCGCTCTTCACGAAGACGACCGTGCACCTGGAGAACGGCCGCGACCTGGTGGTCAAGGCCCCGAAGAACAGCGCGAAGAACATCTACGTCCAGGGCCTGAAGGTCAACGGCAAGAAGTGGACGTCCACTTCGCTGCCGCACGACCTGCTGGCCAAGGGCGGCGTGCTGGAGTTCGACATGGGCTCCAAGCCCTCGGCGTGGGGCACGGGCAAGGACGCGGCCCCGGTCTCCATCACCCAGGACGACAAGGTTCCCGCCCCGAAGGGCGACGTGCTCAAGGGCGACGGCGCGCTGTACGACAACTCCTCGGCCACCTCGGCCGCGGTCGAGTCGGTGGACCTGCCGGTCGCCTCGGCGACGAAGGCGATCCAGTACACGCTGACGTCCTCCGCGGCGGCGAAGGCCCCGACGGGCTGGGTGCTGCAGGGCTCCTCGGACGGCACGACCTGGAAGGACCTCGACAAGCGGTCCGGCCAGACGTTCGCCTGGGACAAGCAGACCCGGGCGTTCTCGGTGCACACGCCGGGCTCGTACACCAAGTACCGGCTCGTGAGCACGACGGCGGCGACGCTGGCGGAGATCGAGCTGATCTCCTGACCTGACGGTCTGTCCACGGCGGCCGGTACCCCGGAAGGGGTGCCGGCCGCTTCGCGCTTACCCGTCCGGGTGACGGCGGGAGGACCGGTGCATACGGGGGCGGGGCAACCACTAGGTTCCCGACCATGCCGCAGCCCAAGGAGCTCGACCCTTACGCGAACCCGCGCGCCTTCTACGGCGCGGAGTTGCGCCGCCTGCGGGAGGCGGCGGGCCTGTCGCAGAACCAGCTGGGCGAGCAGGTCTTCTGCTCCGGCACGTACATCGGCCTGTTCGAAGCAGCGGAACGGCGGCCCCAGTTGGAGCTGTCGAGCGCGCTGGACGAGCTGCTGGGGAGCGGCGAGCATCTGCAGCGGCTGTGCCTGCTGGCGCGGAAGTCGAAGGTGGCGGGGTACTTCGCGGATGCGGCGGAGCTCCAGCAGCGCGCCGCGTCGATCGCGGAATACTCATCCATGGTGGTCCCGGGACTGCTTCAGACCGAGTCGTACGCGCGAGCCCTCACCCGGGCCGCGCATCCGTTCGCCGCCCAGGGCGTCATCGAAGATCACGTACGCACGCGGATGGAACGCGGCCGACTGCTTGACTCACCCACTGCGCCGGTACTTTGGGTGGTGATTCACGAAGCCGCCCTGCTGGTGACCGTGGGCGGTGACGCCGTGATGGCCGAGCAACTCACGTACCTCGCCGAGCAGTCAGCCTCCCGCCCTCGGGTCGTGACTCAGGTACTGCCGTTCTCAGCCGGGGCTCACCCCTTCCTCGACACGTCGGTGACCTTGATGTACTTCGACGACGCCCCGCCCGCCGTATACACGGAGGGCGCCTACAGCGGGCAACTCGTCGAGGATTCACCACTGGTGGACCAATTCTGTTCCGCATACGATCTGGCCAGGGCTTCCGCGCTGTCCCCGGAGACGTCCCTGTCCCTGATCAAGTCGGCGGCGAAGGGTCATACGACCGATGCTCACCTCACATGACCTGTGCGGAGCGGCCTGGCGCAAGTCGTCCTACAGCAACGGTGACGGCGGGAACTGCGTCGAAGTGGCCGACGGATTCCCCGGTCTCGTTCCCGTCCGCGACAGCAAGACCCCCGCCGGCCCGGCACTCTCCTTCACCGCCGCGCGCTGGACCCCGTTCGTCGACGCCCTGAGGAACGGCACCCTCTGACAGGGCCTGCTGGTCCCTGTCAGGTGCGGCTCGGCGCCCGCTCCGGGTCCTGCTCGGCGAGAGGCGCTGCCGTCCGGCGGGGGAGCAACAGCGGGGTCGCCAGCAGGAGCACGCCGGCAAGGCCGATGGCGGTACGCGGGCCGAGGAGGCCACCCAGTACGCCCCAGACGGCTGTCAGAAGCGCGGTCGAGGCCTTGGTCGTCACCGCCCAGGCGGACAGCGTGCGGGCGACCCGGTCGGTCGCGGTGCGCTGGAGGCGGTAGGTGGCCGAGACGGGGTTGAAGACCCCGCAGCAGAGGATGAGCCCGAACTCGACGCCCATCACCAGCAGCAGTCCTCCGGTGCCCGGCCCCAGGAAGGCCAGGCCGATCGGCCAGAACGCACGCAGCGTCCCGGCCACGACCAGGACCCGGTGCTGCCCGAACCGGGTGACGAGCGGCCGGGCCAGCCGCGAACCGAGCAGCCCGCCGATCGAGGGCAGGGCGAAGGCCAGGCCGTACTGCCACGGCGCGAACCCGAGCCGGCCGAGCATCAGGACGGCCAGCAGCGGCGAGGCGGCCATCACCAGGCCGTTGAACAGGGCGGTGTTGACGAACAGCGGGCGGAGCGTCGCGTCGGCGAGGATGTACCGCCAGCCGTCGAGCAGGTCCCCGGCCCGCAGGCGCGCGGCCTCCCGGCGTTCGGGCCGGGGTTCGTGCCCGCCCATCGCACGGATGCCCAGGGCCGAGAGCAGGTAGCTGACCGCGTCGGCCACCAGCGTCGCCACCGGACCGAGGAGCCCGATCGCGGCGCCGCCCAGCGGCGGTCCGATGATCGTGGTCGTCCAGGCCGTGGACTCGAATCTGGCGTTGGCGACGAGCAGGTCCTCGGGCGGCAGCAGCGTTTTCAGGTACGCGCCCGAGGCGGCGCGGAAGGTGATGTCGGCTGCCGCGACGACGACCGAGACCAGCAGGAGCTGGAGGAAGGTGAGCACGCCGAGCGCGAACGCGGCGGGGACCGTGAGCAACGCCGAGAACCGCACCAGGTCCATCGCGATCAGCACCGGCCGCTTGCGGCGGAACTCCACCCACGGGCCGAGCGGCACCGCCACGACCGCGCCCACGGCGGCACCCACGGAGGAGAGCGCGGCGACCTCGCCCGGACCGGCGTGCAGCACCTGGATGGCGATCAGCGGGAACGCGCCGAAGGCGAGCCACGTGCCGAGCGCACTGGTCCCGTACGCTCCCCAGAGCCATCCGAACGGCCTGCCGAGCCGGTGTCCGCTCCTCATGCCCGACGCCCCTCTCCGCCCATCTGCACAACCGATCCGCGATCGGAAGCATCAAAGCGAGAACGACACCCCGGGATCAAACAACCGAAGGGCCGTCCTGCCACAACCAACAGTTGTGGCCGTAGGGTGTCGATGTGGACCTCGACACCGTCAGGACGTTCGTCGCCGCCGCCGACGCGGGTCAGTTCCAGGAAGCCGCCGCCGAACTGGCGGTCACCCAACAGGCCGTCTCCAAGCGCATCGCCGCACTCGAGCGCAACCTCGGCGTGCGCCTGTTCACCCGCACACCGCGCGGCGCCGAGCTGACCATCGACGGGCAGGCGTTCCTGCCCCACGCGCGTGAGCTGCTGCGTGTCGCCGAGCGCGCGGTCGCGTCCGTACGCACCGGCCACCGTCCGCTGCGCGTCGACGTGATCGCCTCGCGCGGCGCGGCGTCCGGCCTGATGCGCGGCTTCCACGACGCGTACCCCGGGATCGAGCTCGACGTGGTGTGGCTCTTCGACATCGAGACGGCAGTCGCCGCCATCCGGTCCGGCGAGATCGACGCGTCCTTCCGCGCCGTCGCCGTGCCCGGCCGGCCCCTGCCCGAGGACATCGAGTCCGTCCGGGTGCTCGACGAGCCGCTCCAGCTCCTCACCGGCCGGCCCCGCACACGCGCTGGCGGGCGCCCGCTCGGTACCCCTCGCCCGGCTCGCCGGGCACCGGATCTGGATGCCGGGCATCGTCCCCGGTACCGAGTGGACCGCCTACTACGACGACCTCGTCGCCGAGTTCGGTCTCACCATCGAGGCGACCGGCCCCAACTTCGGCTCCGACGCGCTCCTGGACACCATCGCCGACACCCCGGCCCTGGCCACCTTCATGGGCGCGAAGACCCGCCTCGTCTGGCCCGTGGGCCACGGCCTGCGCCTCATCCCGGTGACCGACCCGACGCCCGTGTACCCGCACTCGCTCCTCTGGCACCGCGACAACCCGCACCCGGCGCTGGCCACCCTGCGCGCCCACCTCGCCGCCACGGCGACCGGCGATGACGCCGGGACCTGGGCGCCGAGCTGGGTGATCCCGCGCTGACGCCCCGGCCGCGCGCTCAGGCGCGCGCCGCCTCGTACAGGCTCTCCGGGAGCGCGAGGTTCAGTGCCGTGATGACCGGCAGGCCGTGTTCCTTGCCGAGGCGGGAGACCGCGCCCGTGGCGAGCTGGAACAGGGCGCCGCTCGCCGGAGTCAGTCGCAGGTAGCGGGCCGTGAGGACCCGCAGGAAGTGCGAGTGCGCCACCAGTGCGATGTCGGCGTCGCCGAGGCGTGAGGCGGCTGCCCGGACCTCGGCCAGGATCCGGTCCGCGCGGGCGCCCACCTCTGCCGGCGTCTCGCCCGGGTGTCCTTCGGGTCCGGGGGCGACGCCGTCGGTCCAGAGGTTCCAGTCGGGCCGGGTGCGGTGGATCTCGACCGTGGTCACGCCCTCGTACGCCCCGTAGTCCCACTCGTGCAGATCCGGTGTGACGCGGGGCGTCCGCAGGCCCGCCAGCTCCGCGGTACGCCTGGCGCGGATCAGCGGGCTGACCAGGGTGAGGCCGATGCGCCGGCCGGCCAGGAGGGGGACCAGCGCGCGGGCCTGGCGTTCGCCGAGGTCCGTGAGCGGCAGGTCGGTGTGGCTCGTGTGCTGTCCGGAGCGGGACCATTCCGTCTCGCCGTGCCGGATCAGGATCAGCTCGCCCATGGACTCCACCTTCGCGCCGAGGAGCCGGCCCCGGGCCGGGGCCGGCTCAAAGGATCAGCCTACGACCGTGACCGTGTACGGCTGGTCCGTGTCCGTCGCGACCCGGACCTCGCCGCCCTTGCGGACCACTTCGTACGTGGCCGCGGGTGCGCCCGTGAGGTCGGGGACCGTCACCGTGCGGGTGAAGTCGCCGGTTCCGGCCGGGGCGAAGACGCGGAGTTCCAGGTTGTCGAGCCACTCCCCGTCCGGGCGCGAATCGTCCGCGCCCAGCGCCAGGACCGCACCCGGGCGGACCAGGACCGGCAGGCTGTCGAAGCCGTGGGTCTCGCGGCGCCACCCGGGGCCGGTGACGGTGTCGCCGGTCAGCAGGTGGGTCCAGGTGCCCTCGGGGACGTAGTACTCGACCTGGCCGTCCTCGCTGAAGACGGGCGCGACCAGGAGGTCCGGGCCGAGCAGGTACTGGCGGTCAACGGTGCGGGCGGTCGGGTCGTCGGGGAACTCCAGCAGCATCGGGCGCATCGTCGGGACGCCCGTGCGGTGGGCCTCGACGGCGGCCCCGTACAGGTAGGGCATCAGGCGGTGCTTCAGGCGGGTGAACTGCCGGGCCACGTCGACCGCTTCCTCGCCGAACTCCCACGGCACCCGGTAGGAGGAGGAGCCGTGCAGCCGGCTGTGCGAGGAGAGCAGGCCGAAGGCGAGCCAGCGCTTGAAGACCGCCGGGTCGGGGGTGCCCTCGAAGCCGCCGATGTCATGGCTCCAGAAGCCGAACCCGGACAGGCTCAGCGAGAGGCCGCCCCGCAGCGACTCGGCCATGGCACCGAAGGAGGACCAGCAGTCGCCGCCCCAGTGGACCGGGAACTGCTGGCCGCCGGCGGTCGCCGAGCGGGCGAAGAGTACGGCTTCGCCCTGGCCGCGCTCCTTCTCCAGGAGTTCGAAGACGGCCTTGTTGTACAGGTGCGTGTAGTAGTTGTGCATGCGCTCCGGGTCGGAGCCGTCGTGCCAGACGACGTCCGTGGGGATGCGCTCGCCGAAGTCGGTCTTGAAGGCGTCGACGCCCTGGTCGAGGAGTCCCTTGAGTTTGCCCTGGAACCAGGCGGTGGCCTCAGGGTCGGTGAAGTCGACCAGCGCCATGCCGGCCTGCCACTTGTCCCACTGCCAGATGTCGCCTTCGGCGGTCTCGACGAAGTAGCCCTTGCGGGCGCCCTCCTCGTACAGCGCGCCCTTCTGCGCGATGTACGGGTTGATCCAGACGCAGATCCGCAGGCCCTTCTCCTTGAGCCGGGCGATCTGGCCCACCGGGTCGGGGAAGGCGGCCGGGTCCCAGGCGAAGTCCGACCACTGGTACTCGCGCATCCAGAAGCAGTCGAAGTGGAAGACGCTGAGCGGGATTCCGCGTTCGGCCATCCCGTCGACGAAGGAGTTGACGGTCTTCTCGTCGTAGGAGGTGGTGAACGACGTGGACAGCCAGAGGCCGAACGACCAGGCCGGCGGCAGGGCCGGGCGGCCGGTGAGTGCGGTGTAGCGCGCGAGGACGTCCTTCGGCGTGGGGCCGGCGATGACGAAGTACTCGAGCGTCTGGTCCTCGACGCTGAACTGCACCTGGCCGACGGCCTCGGAGCCCACCTCGAAGGAGACCTTGCCTGGGTGGTTGACGAAGACGCCGTAGCCGCGCGAGGAGAGGTAGAACGGGATGTTCTTGTACGCCTGTTCACTGCTGGTGCCGCCGTCGGCCTGCCAGATGTCGACGGTCTGGCCGTTCTTCACGTACGGCGTGAAGCGCTCACCGAGGCCGTGGACGGTCTCGCCCACGCCGAGAGCGAGCTGGGCGACCATGTGGTGGCTGCCGTCGGGGAGGGTGGCGAACGCGCTCCCCTTGCGTCCTGCGGAGGTCAGGAGCCGGCCGTCGCCGTCGAGGAACTCCAGACCGAAGGCACCCTCGGTGGGCAGGCGTAGCGTGAGCGGGCCGCTGGTCAGCTCGGCGGTGGCACCCAGGTCGCGTGCTGTGGCGGCGGACTGAGCGGCAGCGCCCACCAGTTCGAAGTCCGGGCCCTTGCGGCGCCTGCCCGCGTGGTGGGTGAGCCGTACGGCGATGACGCCCTCGGCGGGGGCGTGGGCCTCCACGGTGATCAGCGGGGCGTTGAGGGTGTCACCGCGCCGTTCGACACGCTTGACGGCCGCGTAGGCAGCGAGACGGTCGGTGTCGAGGCGGACGTCGCGGACTTCGGTGGCGTACGAGGCGTGCACACCGCTGCGCAACTGCCAGAAGCCGTCGGTGAACTTCATGGGGGGGGTCCTTAGCCGTTCAGGAAGTGCGGGACGCCAGGGCGCCTGGGGCGAGCGCGCCAACGGGTCCTCTCGATTTTGATCGTACACAAAACAAATGTGCGCACCAGGGCCCGTACGCAACAGGAACACCCGGATTGCCCGAATAACTGGAGTGCCGACGAAGGCCGCAGATCAGACATGCTGCCGCCATGTGACCGATACGTCACGGAAACGGTATGGAAACCAACGGCCCGATGGAGTATTAGTACTGCAAGCAAACAAATTGGTCGGGCGGCTGATCCGCCGCCCGCGCCTTCGTCGACAAGAGGCTGATCAATGTCGGAACGCTTCACCCCCACCGCCGCGGACAGGTTCACCTTCGGTCTCTGGACCGTCGGCTGGCGCGGCAACGACCCGTTCGGCGACGCCACCCGTCCCGCACTCGACCCGGTCGAGTCGGTCGAGCGCCTGGCCGAGCTCGGCGCCCACGGTGTGACGTTCCACGACGACGACCTCATCCCGTTCGGCTCCTCCGACAGTGAGCGCGACGCCCACATCGCGCGCTTCAAGGAGGCACTGGAGCGCACCGGGCTCAAGGTCCCGATGGCCACCACCAACCTCTTCACGCACCCGGTGTTCAAGGACGGCGGCTTCACGTCCAACGACCGCGACGTGCGCCGCTACGCGCTGCGCAAGGTCATCCGCAACATCGACCTCGCCGCCGAGCTCGGCGCCGAGACGTATGTCGCCTGGGGCGGCCGCGAGGGCGCCGAGTCCGGCGCCGCCAAGGACGTCCGCGTGGCGCTGGACCGCATGAAGGAGGCCTTCGACCTGCTGGGCGACTACGTCACCGAGCAGGGCTACAACCTCCGCTTCGCGATCGAGCCGAAGCCGAACGAGCCCCGCGGCGACATCCTCCTGCCGACCATCGGGCACGCGCTGGCCTTCATCGAGCGCCTGGAGCGCCCGGAGCTGGTCGGCGTCAACCCGGAGACCGGCCACGAGCAGATGGCGGGCCTCAACTTCCCGCACGGCATCGCCCAGGCCCTGTGGGCGGGCAAGCTCTTCCACATCGACCTCAACGGCCAGTCCGGCATCAAGTACGACCAGGACTTCCGCTTCGGCGCGGGCGACCTGCGTCAGGCGTTCTGGCTCGTCGACCTGCTGGAGAACTCCGACTACGCGGGCCCGCTCCACTTCGACTTCAAGCCGGTGCGCACCGACGGCATCGACGGCGTCTGGGAGTCCGCGAAGAACTGCATGCGCAACTACCTGATCCTCAAGGAGCGCGCCGCGGCCTTCCGCGCCGACCCGGCCGTGCAGGAGGCCCTGACCGCCTCCCGCCTGGACGAGCTGGCCCAGCCGACCGCCGCCGACGGGCTCAAGAGCCTGCTCGCGGACCGCTCGGCGTACGAGGAGTTCGACGTGAACGCCGCCGCCGAGCGTTCGATGGCCTTCGAGGCCCTCGACCAGCTCGCGATGGAGCACCTGCTCGGCGTCCGCTGACGCACCGGGTGCCCGGCGGTCCGCCGCCGGGCACCCGGCCCGCCGCGTGCGGCCTCGCCGAATCCGTGCACGGTCTTGACGATCAGCCCGTGGGAGCGTTCCCATGGTTCGGCCACCCCCTCACGCAAGGGCACCACCGTGACTGAAATACGCCCGGACGGAACGGACCGACGCCCCAGCCGCCGCACCAGACGGATCGTCGTCCCCCTCACCGTCGTCTCCGCGATCCTCACCGGCGCCGTTCTGTCGGGATGCGGTCAGCAGCGGGACGACGACGTCTACACCGTCATGAACTCCTCGACCGACGAGTCGTACCACCGCTGGGACGGCGACACTCTCGCACGCTGCAGCAAGCAGCTCGGGATCACGATCGAGCAGCAGAGCGTGCCGGCCTCGCAGGTGATGACGAAGGCGCTGCGCATGGCGTCGTCGAAGTCACTGCCGGACGTCCTCCAGCTGGATGCCTCCGAGATGCCGACGTTCGCCGAGGCCGGCGGGCTGATCCCGCTGAAGGACCTCGGCCTGACCACGACGGACATCCCCGAGGGGATCGTCGACTTCGGCTCGTTCGACGGGAAGTACTACGGGGCCGCGCGCACCGTGAACACCCTGGCGCTGTTCTACAACAAGGACACCCTCGACAAGGCCGGCCTGAAGGTGCCCACCACCTGGGCCGAGATGCAGTCGACGGCCAAGAAGCTGACCCAGGGCAAGCGCTACGGTCTGGCGCTCAGCGCGGGCGGCGCGGAGGACGGTGTCTTCCAGTTCACCCCGTTCATGTGGTCCAACGGCGGTGACGAGTCGAAGCTCGACACCCCCGAGGTCGCCGGTGCGCTGGACTACTGGAAGGCGCTCCTGAAGGACGGCTCGCTCTCCAAGTCCACGGTCAACTGGACCCAGGCCGACGTCAACGACCAGTTCATGGCGGGCAACGCCGCCATGATGATCAACGGCCCGTGGCAGGTCGAGACCCTCAACGCCAAGAAGGGTCTCGACTGGGGCATCGCCGAGATCCCCGTCCCCGAGGCGGGCGACGACTCGGTCGGTCCGCTGGGCGGCGGTGTGCTGACGGTGCCCAACACCGGTGACAGTGAGCGCGAGAGGACGGCCGCCAAGATCATCGGCTGCATGGCGGGTGAGCAGGAGCAGATCACGTACGCCCTGAACAGCTGGATGGTCCCGGCGAACGCCGAGGCGGCCGCGGTCTGGCGTACGAAGGCCCCGGAGCTGGCGGCCCTCGCCGGTCAGGTCTCGACGGCCCGTTCCCGTACCGCCAAGGTCGGCGCGCAGTGGTCGTCCGTGTCGCTCGCCCTGCAGAGCGCCTTCCAGTCCGCCCTCACCGGCGAGTCCAGCGAGGCCGCTCTGAAGCGTGCCCAGCAGCAGGTCACGAGCGGGAACTGAGGTACCGAACCATGTCATCCACCACAGCCTCCGCCGCCGCTCCGCACGCCGAACCGAAAGCCCCTGCGGCCGGAACGGCCAAGAAGCCCGTGAGCCCGCAGCGCGCCAAGCGCCGCAGGCAGCTCGCCCAGTGGGGCTTCATCGCCCCCGCCGTGATCTTCATGGCGCTGTTCTTCGGCTACCCGCTCGTCCGCAACATCGTGATGAGCTTCCAGGACTACTCACCGTCCACGTTCTTCACCGGTGAGGCGCCGTTCAACGGCACGGACAACTGGAGCAACGTCTTCGACGACGGGCTGTTCGGCAAGGCCCTGTGGCAGACGATCCTCTTCACCGTCGGATCACTCGTCGGCCAGTTCTGCATCGGGCTCGCCCTCGCGGTCTTCTTCAGCCGCCGCTTCCCGCTGAACGGGGTCCTGCGCTCCCTGATCCTGCTGCCGTGGCTGGTCCCGATGGTCGTCTCCGGCATCGTCTGGCGGCGCATCTTCGACCAGGACACCGGCGTCCTCAACTCCTTCCTGGGCACCATCGGCCTCAGTGGCGACACGCCCTGGCTGACCAGCACGAGCATGGCGCTCGTGTCCGTGATCCTGGTGAACATCTGGATCGGCATCCCGTTCAACATGGTGATCCTCTACGGCGGCCTCCAGGAAGTCCCCAAGGAACTGCACGAGGCGGCCTCGCTCGACGGCGCCTCCGCCTGGCGCACCTTCCGCTCGGTGACCCTGCCGATGCTCAAGCCCGTCATCACGGTGGTGCTGGTGCTCGGCTTCATGTCGACGGTCAAGATCCTCGACCTGGTCCTCGCCCTCACCGACGGCGGACCCGCCGACTCCACGCAGACGCTCGGCACGCTCACGTACCAGAACTCCTTCGTCCAGATGGACTTCGGGGCCGGTGCCGTGGTCGGCAACATCCTGATCCTGATCTCCGCCGTCTTCGCCGTGTTCTACCTGCGGGTCAACCGCAACGAGGGGAAGTGACCGGCATGGCGACCACCACCCAGATCCCCGCCGCCCCGGCTCCCGCCATCCACCGGCCCGAGCGTCGCTGGGGTGCGACCGTGTTCGGCGTCGTCGTCCTCGCCGTCATGCTGTTCCCGCTGTACTGGATGGTCAACACCGCCCTCCAGCCGGACGCGAGCCTGGTCGACGTGGCCCCGGTGCCCACGGGCATCGACTTCTCCGGCTTCACCTCGGCCATCACCGACCAGGGCACGAACCTGCTGACCTCGCTGGCCGTCGCGCTCGGCGCCGTGGCCATCTGTCTGGCGATCTCGGCGCCCGCCGCCTACGGGCTGGCGCAGTTCAAGCTGCGCGGCAGCAGGACGATCGTCTTCGGGACGCTCATCACCCAGATGGTGCCGGGCATCGTCATCGCCAACGCCCTGTACAGCGCGTACGTGGACCTCGGCCTGGTCAACTCCTACTTCGGCCTGATGCTGGCGGACGCCTCGCTGGGCATCCCGTTCGCGATCGTGCTGATGCGCTCGTTCATGGTGTCCATCCCGCGCGAGGTCATCGAGGCCGCCGAGGTCGACGGCGCGGGCCGCATCCGCACGTTCATCCAGGTCGTCCTGCCGATGAGCCGCAACTCCCTGATCACGGCAGGGCTGTTCTCGTTCCTGTACGCGTGGAGCGACTTCATGTTCGCGCTCACGCTGAACACGACGGACGACGTCAAGCCGATCACGCTCGGCATCTACCAGTACATCGGGGCCCACGTCGGCGACTGGGGTTCGGTCATGGCCGCGTCCGTGCTCTCCGCGGTGCCCGCCGCGGTCCTCCTCGTCCTGTCCCAGAAGTACATCGCCGCCGGAATCACCGGTGGCTCGGTCAAGTAAGGGTTTCCATGAGTGACTTCCCTGTCTTCCCGCCCGGCTTCGTCTTCGGCGCGGCCACGGCCTCGTACCAGATCGAGGGCGCCGTGGAGGAAGACGGCCGCGGCCCGTCCATCTGGGACACCTACAGCCACACGCCCGGCAGGACCGACGGCGGCGACACGGGTGACGTCGCCTGCGACCACTACCATCGCTACCCGCAGGACGTGGCGCTGCTGCGCGAGCTGGGCGTGGACTCGTACCGCTTCTCGATCGCCTGGTCCCGCATCCAGGCCGAGGGCAGCGGGGCGGTCAACCCCAAGGGGCTGGACTTCTACTCCCGGCTCGTCGACTCGCTCCTGGAGGCGGGCATCGAGCCGGCCGCCACCCTGTACCACTGGGACCTGCCGCAGGCCCTGGAGGACCGGGGCGGCTGGCGGGTACGGGAGACGGCGGAGCGCTTCGGCGAGTACACCGCGATCATGGCCGAGCACCTGGGCGACCGGGTACCGCGCTGGATCACCCTCAACGAGCCGTGGTGCAGCGCGTTCCTCGGCTACTCCGTGGGACGGCACGCGCCGGGCGCGCAGGAGGGCCGCGGGGCACTGGCCGCCGCGCACCACCTGCTGGTCGGCCACGGCCACGCGATGAACGCGCTGCGTGCGGCGGGGGTCCGCGAGGCGGGCATCACCCTCAACCTGGACCGCAACGTCCCGGCCACCGAGTCGGACGCCGACCTCGCCGCCGTCGTCCGCGCCGACACCCAGCACAACCTGGTGTGGACGGAACCGCTCCTGGCGGGCCGCTACCCGGTCACCGAGGAGGAGACCTGGGGCGAGCTGATCACCGGTCAGGACTTCCGCCGCGAGGGCGACCTGGAGCTGATCTCCCGGCCGATGGACTTCCTGGGCATCAACTACTACCGGCCGATCGTGATCGCCGCCGCCCCGCACCGCGAGCCGGACCCGGCGCTGCGCGTCGCCACGGACAACCGGTACGCGGAGGGGAGCTACCCGGACGTCCGCAGGACCGCGATGAACTGGCCGGTCGTCCCGCAGTCCTTCACCGACCTGCTGACCGTCCTGAAGCAGACGTACAGCGACGCCCTGCCGCCGGTGCACATCACGGAGAACGGCTCGGCGGAGTTCGACAGCGTCGAGGCGGACGGTTCCGTCCACGACTCGGACCGGGTGGAGTACCTGCGCGGCCATCTGACGGCGCTGCGGGCTGCCATGGACGCCGGTGTCGACGTACAGGGCTACTACGTCTGGTCGCTGCTGGACAACTTCGAGTGGGCGCTGGGCTATGCGAAGCGGTTCGGGATCATCCGGGTCGACTACGACACCCTGGAGCGCACGCCCAAGGACAGCTACCGCTGGTACCAGCAGCTGATCGCGGCGCACAAGGCCTGATCATCACCTCACACCGGGGGCGTACGCGTGCGGGAATGCGTGTACGCCCCCGGCCGTGTGCGTGCGTGGCGCGCCCCCGGCGCACCCGCGCGGCGTCAGTCCCGGCCCACGTCCGAGGACAGCGCGTCCCGCAGGTTCGCGATCGCGTCGGCCGGCAGGAGATGGCCCTCCCGTACCGCACGGGCGTCGGCCGCCGCGACCCGCGCCGCGTAGCCGGCGTGCGTGGGATACAGCCGGTCCACCTGCTCCCCGGTGAACGGCACATGGGTCCCGAACAGCACGCAGAACGTCTCTCCCGTGTTGTCCCCCGTGTTCAGGGCGGTGGGAACCTCGACCTGCGAGAGCCTGATACCGCCCCGGGCCAGTCCGAGGGAGTCCCGGGCCTTGGTGCCGTCGGGAGCGAACTCCAGGGGAGGCGCGGCCGGCGGGAGCACGCCGTGCTCGACCCAGCGCTCCAGGTGCGTGTAGGCGGCTGCGATCACGTGGTGCAGCGGCACCTCGCTGTACGGAGGCCGGGCGCAGGAGAACGTCGGCGCCGCACCCAGGTCACGGGTGAGCAGCGGCTCGCGGTAGGCCTGCCCGTACCGGCCGGAGTGCGCGGCCCCGGACACCTCCCACCGTCGGTAGCCGTTGTCGTCGTCCCGCCTGAGGGGGGTGCGTACATCGGTCTCCGACAGCACGTGGAACACCGGCTCGCCGCCCTTGCGGGTGGGTGCGGGGCCGACGACGAAGCCGTACCCGTCGAACACCGGCTCGGTCCGGGGCAGCACCCGGTCGTAGTAGACCGTCATGCGGCCCGCCGACTGCGACGCCCCGATCCCCAGCAGTGTGCGCGCCCGGAGCGGTCCGAGCACCTTTCCGGTCCCCGCGCGCAGCGCCGCGGCCGCCTGCGCGTACACGTCGTACGACATCTCGTCGGCCGTGAAGCGCCCCTGTCCGGTCACGTCGAGGCGTCCGTAGCGCGCGGGGCTCCACCCACGTAGTTGCTCGACGCCGACGCGCTGGGCAGACACTCCCACCCAGGCGTATCCGGCGCGGGTGATCTGGTCGGGCGCCCACAGGGCGTCCAGGTCGTAGCCGCCGCTGACGTTCTGCCACTCCGTCAGCACCGTGCCGTTGAACCGCGCCGGATTGGCCGGCCGCCGCACGACGATGCGGGTCGTGTACGGCACGTCGTCCGCGGCCTTCTCCCCGTCGGGGGTGTAGGCGTCCGCCCGCCCCGACAGGTAGAACTCCTGCTCGACGTAACCGGCCTGGGCGAGTCCGGGCGCGGAGAGCCAGGGATAGGTGTCGGCCACGTCGTGTGCCTTCGGGTCCCCGGGCAGGGAGCCGGCGACCGGGCCGCTCACGCGTGGTTCCGCCGTGCTGACGCGGCGGGCCGCCGGGTCCGCGGCCTCGGCGGGCAGGGCCGTCGCCGTCGCACCCGTGCCCAGAACGACAGTGGCCAGGGAGACCACCACCAGCCGTAAGGTTGTGCGCCACATGATCATGAGCACGCCTCTCTCCTGCCGGCGGGCCGTCCGCCCGCCCTCACCCCCGACGGTGCCCGGGGACCGGCGAGCGCGCACCGGCGAAACCACCGGCCGCGTGAATCGGCCGCGGGCGCCTACGCGGACGGGAGCGGGCGCGCGATCACGGGTCAACGCGCCGCGTACGCGGCCGGGTTCGCCATGACGTCGTGCACCACGCGCGCGGCGGCGCCCCGCGCCGCGTCGCCGGAGACGGACGAGGCCCGCAGCCGGCTGCCGTTCTCGTGCCAGCGGCCCGACACCACCCGCGCGGTGAGCTGGGCGTCCGCCGACTCCTCCAGCCAGGGCATCAGGTTCCGGTAGATCCCGCCCAGGACGACCGCCTCCGGGTCGAAGAGGTTCACCGCACCGGCGAGCACCACACCCATCCGGTCCCCGGCCGTCCGCAGCGCCTGAACGGCCCGCGTCTCCCCGGCCGCGGCCCGCTGCTCCAGCTCGCCGAGCCCCCGGATCCCCGTGTCCGGGTCGATCCCGGCGGCCTCCAGCAGCGCCGCCCGGCCCGCGTACTGCTCCAGGCAGCCGCGCGCCCCGCACCGGCACAGCGGGCCCTGCGGATCGACGACCATGTGCCCGATCTCGCCCGCGAACCCGTGGGCGCCGCGCAGCATTTCGCCGTTGAGCACGAGGGCTCCGCCGACGCCGATCTCACCGGTGAGATAGAGGAAGGTGCGTACCCCGCCGAGCCCGCCGAACCAGAGCTCGGCCAGGGCCGCGAGATTGGCCTCGTTGTCGGAGCCCACGGCCAGGGCCCGCCCGGCGGGGCGCAGTGTGCTGAGTGCCTGTCCGAAGATGCCCTCGGCCGCGACCCGGTTCCAGCCGAGGTTGGGGGCCTGGCGGACCACGCCGCCGGAGACCAGGCCGGGCAGGGCCAGTTCGACGCCGACGACGCGCAGTTCCTGCTCGCGGGTGGAGCCGATGACCCGGTTGGTGAGCCTGGCCGCATGGGCCAGCACGTCGGCGGCCGGGACGCCCCGGTGGTCGGTGTGCTCGGTGACGCGGACCCGGTCGGTGCCCGTGAGGTCGACGGCGCACACCGACACGTAGTCGATGTTGATCTCCACGCCGAGGCCCGCCGGACCGGTCCGGGACAGCTTCAGCACGGTGCCGGGGCGCCCGGCCGCCCCGCTGGAGGTCTTGCCGGACTCGCTGAGGCAGTCCAGTGCGAGCAGTTCCTCGACGAGCGAGGAGACGGCGGCCCTGGTGAGCCCGACGAGGCTCGCCACCTTGGCCCGGGTGACCTCGCCCTCGTCGCGCACGGTCCGCAGGACCAGGCTCAGGTTGTGCCGCCGCACGGACTCGTGCCCGGCCTTGGCAGCGGGCGAGGTGAGGGTGTTCTTCATCTGACCTTCGAGCCTAACGGCGAAGGGCCGCACCCCGGGGGTGCGGCCCTCGCTCACTTCTCGGTGCGTCTACTTGCGGATCAGGCTGCGGAGCACGTACTGCAGGATGCCGCCGTTGCGGTAGTAGTCCGCCTCGCCGGGGGTGTCGATGCGGACGACGCCGTCGAACTCCACACCGGTGTCGGTGGTGACCTTGACCGTGCGCGGCGTGGTGCCGTTGTTCAGCTCGGTCACACCGGTGAAGGAGAAGCTCTCCTCGCCGGTCAGGCCGAGGGACTCGGCGGTGTGGCCCTCCGGGAACTGCAGCGGGAGGACGCCCATGCCGATGAGGTTCGAGCGGTGGATGCGCTCGTAGGACTCGGCGATGACGGCCTTGACGCCCAGGAGCGCGGTGCCCTTGGCCGCCCAGTCGCGGGACGAGCCGGAGCCGTACTCCTTGCCCGCCAGGATGACGAGCGGGGTGCCCGCGGCCTGGTAGTTCTGGGAGGCGTCGTAGATGAACGACACGGGGCCGTCGGCCTGGGTGAAGTCGCGGGTGAAGCCGCCCTCGGTGCCCGGCGCGATCTGGTTGCGCAGGCGGATGTTGGCGAACGTGCCGCGGATCATGACCTCGTGGTTACCACGGCGCGAGCCGTAGGAGTTGAAGTCACGGCGCTCGATGCCGTGCTCCGTGAGGTACTTGCCGGCCGGGGTGTCGGCCTTGATCGCACCGGCCGGGGAGATGTGGTCGGTGGTGACCGAGTCGCCCAGCTTGGCGAGCACCCGGGCGCCGGTGATGTCCTCGACCGGGGTCGTCTCCATCGTCATGCCCTCGAAGTACGGGGGCTTGCGCACGTAGGTGGACTCGGAGTCCCACTCGAAGGTGTTGCCGGTCGGGATCGACAGCGCCTGCCACTGGGCATCGCCCGCGAAGACGTCCTGGTAGGACTTGTTGAACATGTCCTCGCCGATGGAGTTGGCGACGACGTCGTTCACCTCGGCCTCGGAGGGCCAGATGTCCTGGAGGAAGACGGGCTTGCCGTCCTGGTCGACGCCGAGGGCGTCCTTGGTGATGTCGACCTTCATCGAACCGGCGATGGCGTACGCGACGACCAGCGGCGGGGACGCCAGGTAGTTCATCTTGACGTCCGGGTTGATCCGGCCCTCGAAGTTACGGTTGCCGGAGAGCACCGAGGTGACGGCCAGGTCGTGCTCGTTGACCGCCTTGGAGACCTCTTCCGGCAGGGGGCCGGAGTTGCCGATGCAGGTGGTGCAGCCGTAACCGACGAGGTTGAAGCCGACCTTGTCGAGGTACGGGGTCAGGCCCGCCTTGTCGAAGTAGTCGGTGACGACCTTGGAGCCCGGGGCGAGGGTGGTCTTGACCCACGGCTTGCGGGTCAGGCCCTTCTCGACCGCCTTCTTCGCCACGAGCGCCGCGGCGACCATGACGTACGGGTTCGAGGTGTTGGTGCAGGAGGTGATCGCGGCGACGGTGACGGCGCCGTGGTCGATCTCGTACGTGGTGCCGTCGGGGGCCGTGACCGTGACCGGGTTCGACGGGACACCGTTGGCGGTGGCCGGGGAGTCGGAGGCCGGGAAGGACTCCTTGCCCGCCTCCTCGTCGTCGGCGACGTAGTTGCGCACGTCCTGGGCGAACTGCGCCTTGGCGTTCGCGAGGACGATGCGGTCCTGCGGGCGCTTCGGGCCGGCGATGGAGGGGACGACCGTGGAGAGGTCGAGCTCCAGCTTCTCGGAGAAGTCCGGCTCGGCGGCCGGGTCCAGCCAGAGGCCCTGCTCCTTGGCGTACGCCTCGACGAGCGCGACCTGCTGCGCGTCGCGGCCGGTCAGGCGCAGGTACTTCAGCGTCTCGTCGTCGATCGGGAAGATCGCGGCGGTGGAGCCGAACTCCGGCGACATGTTGCCGATGGTGGCGCGGTTCGCGAGGGAGGTGGCGGCGACGCCCTCACCGTAGAACTCGACGAACTTGCCGACGACGCCGTGCTTGCGGAGCATCTCGGTGATGGTCAGCACGAGGTCGGTGGCGGTGGTGCCGGCCGGGAGCTCGCCGGTCAGCTTGAAGCCGACGACGCGCGGGATGAGCATGGAGACCGGCTGGCCGAGCATCGCGGCCTCGGCCTCGATGCCGCCGACGCCCCAGCCCAGCACGCCGAGGCCGTTGACCATCGTGGTGTGCGAGTCGGTGCCGACGAGGGTGTCGGGGTAGGCCTGGCCGTTGCGGACCATGACCGTGCGCGCCAGGTGCTCGATGTTCACCTGGTGGACGATTCCGGTGCCCGGGGGGACGACCTTGAACTCGTCGAAGGCGGTCTGGCCCCAGCGCAGGAACTGGTAGCGCTCCTTGTTGCGGCCGTACTCCAGCTCGACGTTCTGCGCGAACGCATCGTTGGTGCCGAACTTGTCGGCGATGACGGAGTGGTCGATGACCAGCTCGGCCGGGGCCAGCGGGTTGATCTTCGCCGGGTCGCCGCCGAGCTCCTTCACGGCCTCACGCATGGTGGCGAGGTCCACGACACACGGAACGCCGGTGAAGTCCTGCATGATCACGCGGGCCGGCGTGAACTGGATCTCCTGGCTGGGCTGGGCCTGCGAGTCCCATCCGCCGAGCGCCCGGATGTGGTCGGCGGTGATGTTCGCGCCGTCCTCGGTACGGAGCAGGTTCTCCAGCAGCACCTTCAGGCTGTAAGGGAGGCGCGCGGAGCCCTCGACCTTGTCCAGCTTGAAGATCTCGTACGACTCGTCGCCCACGCGCAGCGTGCTGCGGGCGTCGAAGCTGTTCGCCGACACGACAGTCTCCTTCTTCAATGTGCGCGTTCAACCGCGCCGCGCCTCATGTGCGGCCGGCGCCGCCTACGGCCCCCACCATCCGCTAAGGTAAGGATTAGTTAGGTAACCCTTACCGGCGGCGACTGCGGTGCGCCTCGGCAGATATCTCGATGTCGAGATAACTCTAGTACATCGCCGCCGCGCGGTCATGCCCGGGCGCCCGTGACCGCTGTCATCCCCTCGAGGCGTTTGACAGCGAACCCGGTCGTCGCGGCTCCTTGCCGGCGAACCCAGGCGTACGAGGTGGCTCAATCGGGGGTGCCGAGTGGGCGTACCCGTCGAGGTGGATCTTGCCAAGCCGTACGTCGAGCTGTCGTACGTGGATGCTGTACGCGAGCCTCGATGGCGTCCGCTGCTGGACCGGGTGACGGCCCGGTCCGAGATCACCCGCCTGGCCTGCGACCAGGCGGGGTGGGGGTTCGAGCGGGTCGGAGTGCCGGATGCGGTGCTTCTGGCGGATGTTCCGGCTTGAGACGCTGCCCGGCTTGTTCCCTCTCCTCCGGCTCCAGGAAGTGGCCACCGAGGGGCCGGCGGTCGAACTGCTGGGGCCGTCCACCATCGTGCGCCTGGCGGGCCGAGGTGGACGGTGACAGGGAAAGAGCGACGGGTGCCTCCGACGGGCAGTATCGCGGAATCTGTTCCTCGAAGGTCCGGGCCGGTCAGTTCTGCAGGGCGGCCGTGAACTTCTCGCGGTGCTCCGCCAGCCAGCTTTGCACCCGGTCCCAGCGTTCCCATCCACCGCGCTCGGCCAGCGCCTGGAGATAGACGGGGTCACCGTCAGCCACGCGGCGGGCGACGAAGGCCCGGCAGACCTCGGTGGCCTGCTCGATGACGCCGGCCAGCCCGCCACGGTCCTGCGGCGAGAGGCCGTAGCTGTCGGCGAGGATCCGCAGCCGCGTGGGCGCATCCAGCCCGGAGGGGTAGACGGCGGCTGCGGATGAAGGATCGACCAGGGGAACCCAGTAGCGGGCGGTCATGGCGACGTCCCAGAGGGGACGGCCCGGGGCTGCCAGGTCGAAATCGATCAGGGCAGCGGCACGACCTTCGCGGAACACGACGTTTTCCGGGCACACGTCGTTGTGGCACAGCATCGTTCCCCCCTCCGGGTCGGCCAGGTCCCCAGGCCACCCGGTACGGATGTCGACGGCGACGGCCGCGCTGGTCTCGTGCAGGTGCCGCAGCAGACTCCCCACCGACTCCAGGGCGTTCTTCGTCATCGCCCAGTCCGGGAACGGCGGCAGAGCCACGTCGCCGGGGATGAAGGTCAGCTGTTCACGGCCGTCCTCGGTGAAGCCGGCAGGGGTCGGCGCCGCGTCGAAGCCGTGCTCCTTCAGCGCAAGGAGGTAGGTATGCAGGGCGTGCGCGTTGCGCGGCGCCGGGCGCTCCACCAGCGCACCACGGCGAAAGACCGCCCCTGCGTTCGCCATGCCGCCGACCAGCGACTCGCCCTCAGCCGTCATGACGATGACGCTACCGCCACATCGATCCCGCGCGGGCCGGCCCTCACTGCACGAGGCCTCCAACTGGACCGTACCGGCCCCGCTGACCAGCGCGTTGCGCGGGCCGACCTGATGGAGAGGCACGCCACCCCGGGCAGCGCGAGGCACTCCCGACCGGAGCGCGCTCACACCACAGGCATGGACGGCCGACTTCGGGATACCCGTACTCCTGACGACAGAGGAGGCGCAGATGCCGCTCACATTCCGCAAGAGCTTCCAGATCCTTCCGGGCGTCCGGCTGAACATCAACCGTCGTTCATGGTCCGTCACGACCGGCGGCCGGCACGGACCGAAGCGCACCACCAGCAGCACCGGCCGGCGCACCACGTCGATGGACCTGCCGGGCCCCTTCGGCTGGCGGAAGACCACCACCCGCCGCCGCGGCTGAGCGCTCACCCGTTCGGCCGAGCCCCGCGTGCCGGACCGCATGGCGCGAACGACCGTGTAGACGGGCGTCCGCCTGCGGTCCGGCACCGTTCGGCACGCCGCCGGCCCCGTCGGCGCACCACCCGGAACCGCCCGGGGCGCCCGTCCGGCACCCGACGTCCACTCCAACCCCACACCCCCCGCACGATCTTCATCTCATATGTGAGATAGCGTGCAGCCATGGAAGACGACTACCTCGCACGTATCGGCAAGCTCATCCGTGACGCCCGCCAGCACCGTGGCTGGACACAGACTCAGCTTGCCGAGGCGCTCGCCACCAGCCAGAGCGCCGTCAACCGCATCGAGCGCGGCAACCAGAACATCAGCCTTGAGATGATCGCCCGCATCGGTGAAGCCCTCGACAGCGAGATCGTGTCGCTCGGCTACGCCGGGCCCATGCACCTGCGGGTCGTCGGTGGACGCCGGCTCTCCGGCTCCATCGACGTCAAGACGAGCAAGAACGCCTGCGTCGCACTGCTCTGCGCCTCGCTGCTCAACAAGGGCCGCACCGTACTGCGCCGGGTGGCCCGCATCGAGGAGGTCTTCCGACTCCTGGAGGTACTCAACTCCATCGGCGTGCGCGCCCGCTGGGTCAACGACGGCGTCGACCTCGAGATCCAGCCGCCCGCACGCCTCGACCTGGAGGCCATCGACGCGGACGCCGCGCGCCGGACCCGGTCGATCATCATGTTCCTCGGCCCGCTCCTGCACCGCATGGACCGCTTCACGCTGCCGTACGCGGGCGGCTGCGACCTCGGTACGCGGACGATCGAGCCGCACATGATCGCGCTGCGCCGCTTCGGCCTGGACATCGCGGCGACCGACGGCCTCTACCACGCGCAGGTCGACCACGAGGTCAGGCCCGACCGCCCCATCGTGCTGACCGAACGCGGCGACACCGTGACCGAGAACGCGCTGCTGGCCGCCGCCCGGCACGACGGCACGACCGTCATCCGCAACGCCTCCTCCAACTACATGGTCCAGGACCTGTGCTTCTTCCTGGAGGCGCTGGGCGTACGCGTGGACGGGGTCGGGACGACGACCCTCACCGTGCACGGCGTACCGGAGATCGACGTGGACGTCGACTACTCCCCCTCCGAGGACCCGGTCGAGGCGATGAGCCTGCTGGCCGCCGCGGTGGTCACGGAGTCCGAGCTGACGATCCGCCGGGTCCCGATCGAGTTCCTGGAGATCGAGCTCGCGGTCCTGGAGGAGATGGGCGTCGACTGCGACCGCACGACGGAGTACGCAGCCGACAACGGCCGCACCAGGCTGGTGGACCTCACGGTCCGGCCCTCCAAGCTGGAGGCGCCCATCGACAAGATCCACCCGATGCCGTTCCCCGGGCTGAACATCGACAACGTGCCGTTCTTCGCGGCCATCGCCGCCTCCGCGCACGGCAAGACCCTGATCCACGACTGGGTCTACGACAACCGCGCGATCTACCTCACGGACCTCAACCGCCTCGGCGGCCGACTGCAACTCCTGGACCCGCACCGGGTCCTGGTCGAGGGCCCGACCCGCTGGCGCGCCGCAGAGATGATGTGCCCGCCGGCGCTGCGGCCGGCGGTGGTGGTGCTGCTGGCGATGATGGCGGCCGAGGGCACGTCCGTACTGCGCAACGTGTACGTGATCAACCGCGGATACGAGGAGCTGGCGGAGCGGCTCAACTCGGTGGGTGCGCAGATCGAGATCTTCCGGGACATCTGAGCAGGCCTGCCCGAACGGTCCACCGCACCCTGCCTGACCTACATGTGTACAGGTCAAGCAGGGTGCGGTGGCACTCGTGGGACCCTTCAGCGACTTCTCGCCCGAGGCCGGGAGTTTCCGTCCTGACGTGTGATCCCGCTCCAACGTCCCGCGGTATCACCCGAATCCTCGGTGGGCCGGTACAGGCCGACGCTGCCTCCGCGGTCGTCTTCGTGACCACCTCGGGCTGTACGTGGGGGCAGCTTGTGCAATCGGGGCGTCGCGTGAGCACCGGAAGCGGGCTGCTACGCCGCGAACCACCTGCGTATCGGATGCGCCGAGCCGGCCGGGGGCACGCCGACCGGGAGCCGCACCCATGGACCACCCCGGCTCGGGACGTGATTTCCGTGCGCACGGTTCTGTCTGACATGCACGTTTCGTACGTATATGCGAATCTGGAGGTGCCCCATCGTTCAGGACGATGGCAGGAGGCACGATCATGAGCAAGAAGCAGAGCCGGCAGAACCGCGGTGCTCGCACCGGCGGCCATGAGCGCAGCGCCGCCACCGCGGAGACGAAGGAACAGACGCCGTCGGCGACCACTCCCGACGCGGCGCGTGCGATCGGGGAGACCGTTTCGCACAAGAAGGAGCGGAAGTTCGGGCACAACTGATCAGCGGCCTTCGGGCCAACTCACCAGCGGCCAGGGGAAATCCCGGCCGTCAGTATGCGCGTGGGGACATGATCCGGGGTTCGGCGTCCGGTGTCTCGAAGAGGCAGCTGGGAGCGCCGGGACCCGGCTTCACGCGTACGGTGGCCTGCTCCGGGGGGTCGGTCGGCAGTTCCACGTGTACGACGATCGTGCCGTCGCCGTGCGCGGTGACGGAGCCCGTCTCCTTGCCGTCGACCAGTACCTCCACCAGCACCGTGTGGCCCGTCCGGACGGTCGCGGTGACCGAGTGGCCCGCATGGTCGGTGTGGAAATGATGGCGCTGCCTCATGGAAGTAGCCTCCCTGCGGCGCGCTTCACAGTTTCCGCGTCGCCCCATCGAGCGTAGCCGCGGCGATCGGCGCGCGCCGTGAACGGGGCCGGGAGGGCGGGCCGGAGTGCTCGTCAGCCACCCTTCTGCCACTGCACCGTCCCCCCTTGACCTAGAGTGCCCGCGTGCCTTCGTACAGCATTGGCCAGGCCGCGGAGCTGCTGGCCGTAAGCCCGGAAACGGTTCGCCGGTGGGCGGACGGCGGTCACCTCGCGATGGACCGGGGCGGGTCGGGGAACCGGATGATCGACGGCGTCAGCCTGGCGGGCTTCGCCACGGAGCGGGCGGCAGGCCTGCATCCGGTGCCCGGTGAGATTCTGACGTCGGTGCGGAACTCGTTCGCCGGCATCGTCACCGCCGTGACGGTCGACGACATCGTGGCCCAGGTGGAGATCCAGTCGGGGCCGCACCGGCTGGTATCGCTGATCAGCCGCGAGTCCGTGGAGGAACTCGGCCTGGAGGTAGGGGTCCTGGCGACGGCGCGGGTCAAGTCGACGAACGTGCACATCGACCGGCCGGGAAGCCGGGGCTGAGCCTCGCCCGCAGCCGGATGTGACAGAAGAACCCCGGTTGCAGCTCACAGACGCCAGGCCAATCGCAGGTATTGCCTCGCAATCACGATTCCGCTGGACGGCTGGTGGGCATACCTCCTGCAGCCGCCCCGCGGGCCGTTCGACTGGGGGATCCGATGAGCCGACTCCGTGCGCAACCCCGCACCTCTCCCCCGCAGCTCGCATCGTTGGCCGTGCTCGGAGATGTCGACCGTCCGGCCACGCTGACGGTGGACGACCTGCGGACCGGATGGGAGCAGCACCGGGCCGACGTGGTGTTCGAGTGCGCCACGAGCGGGCCGCGGCGGCACCGGTTCGAAGGACCGCTGCTGCGCGAGGTGGTCCTGGACTCGCATCCGCTGTTCGACGCCCGCCGGCGCAAGGACCGGTCCCGCTTCGTCCTGTCGGTCTCCGGCGGGGACGGGCACCACACGGTGCTGGCCTGGGCGGAGGTCGATGCAGATTTCACGAACGCCCCTGTTCTCCTGGCCACCCGGATGGACGGAGAGGATCTGGACATGGCCGGCAGCCAGCTGGTCGTGCCGGTGGACCGGTGCGGGGCGCGCTACATCAGCGCCATCACCCGTGTGCGGGTCCGCGCGCTGCCGGAGGACGCATAGGCGGCCCGTCCGGGCCGGGGATCAGACCGCCGCCAGGGAGATCTCGGTCGACTTGATCAGGGCGACAACGGTCATACCGGGGGCGAGGCCGAGGTCCGTCACCGCGTCCTCGGTGATCGCCGAGGTGAGCTCGCCGCCTTCGACCGACACCTTGACACTCGCCATGGCGCCGCCGGTCGCGACGTCGGTGATGGTGCCGGGGATCTGATTGCGGATGCTCAGCCCCGCGACGGCGCCGGTGGCCAGGGACACCTCGGTGGACTTGACCAGCGCGCGGACCGAGGCCCCTTCGGCGAGGCCGAGTTCCTGGACGGCCTCGAGCGTGATCGCGGCCGTGACCTCCTGGCCGCCCGCCAGGCGGACCTTCACGGTGGCCATGACCGCACCGGCGGTGACGGCGATGACGGTGCCGTGGAACTGGTTACGGATGCTCAGGCTCATGACGTGGCACCTTTGATTCGTCGTATTCACCATGCAATGCCTGGTATTTCCTGGTCTGTCATTTCACTGTAGACACCCTCGGCGTGGACGTGCGGCCACCCGCCGCGGACGCTGACGTCCACCCCTTTGCCCGGATCGGTCCTACCGGCTTTCGGACCATCCTCCAGGGTGCCACGCATATGCCATGGAGTTTCGCATTAAGCTTTGTAAATACGAACTCAGTTCATCTAATCTGTCGCACATGCAGTCCTACACCATCGGCCAGGCAGCACGTCTGCTCGGCGTCAGCCCCGACACCGCCCGCCGCTGGGCGGATGCCGGCCGGGTCGCGACCCACCGCGAGGAGAGCGGGCGCCGCCTCATCGACGGCCGGGATCTGGCCGCGTTCGCCATCGAGGTCGCGCAAGGGGGCATCGGTGAGGACGACACGTCCTACACGTCGGCCCGCAACGCCTTCCCCGGCATCGTGACCGCCGTCAAACTCGGCGACGTCGCGGCCCAGGTGGAGATCCAGGCCGGCCCGCACAGGCTCGTATCGCTCCTGACCCGGGAAGCGGTCGAGGAACTGGGGCTGGAGGTCGGCATGCAGGCCACCGCCCGCGTCAAGTCGACCAGCGTGCACATCGACCGCACCTGATCCACTGCTCCATGGCTCCACTGCTCCACCCAGCGGCGTCGCCGTCCCTGACGCGGCTCACACCACCCGCCCAGGCCCACCGCGTCCCCAAGGAGTCCCTCCCTCATGTCCTTCACTCTCACCGGCCGCCGAACCGCGGCCGCGATCCTCACTGCGGCCCTCCTCGTACCGCTGGCCGCATGCGGCAGCGACGACGACAAGAAGGACTCCGGCGACAAGGGCACCGCCTCCGGGGCGCCGAAGGCCGATCTGACAGTTCTGGCCGCCTCCTCGCTCACCGATGTCTTCAAGACCGCCGGTGCCGCGTACGAGAAGGAGCACCCCGGAACCGAGGTGACGTTCTCCTTCGCCGGCTCGCAGGAGCTCGCCGCCCAGGTCAAGCAGGGCGCACCCGCCGATGCCCTGGTCACGGCGGACACGAAGACGATGGACGGCCTGAAGTCGGACACGGGAACGCCGACCGTCATCGCGAAGAACCGTCTGGTGATCGCCACGGGCAAGGGCAACCCGGAGAAGGTCGAGAGTCTGAAGGACCTCGCCGACCCCGATCTGAAGGTGGTGCTCGCGGCCCCCGAGGTTCCGGTCGGGCGCTACAGCAAGCAGATCCTGGACGCGCAGAAGATCGAGGTGAAGCCGGTCTCCCAGGAACCCAACGTCCGCGCTGTCCTCAGCAAGGTCGAACTCGGCGAGGCGGACGCCGGTCTCGTTTACAGGACGGACGCCGCCACCGCCACCGACAAGGTCGATGCCGTCGACATCCCGGACGCCCAGAACGCCGTCGCCTCCTACCCGGCGGCGACCCTGAAGACCTCCAGGAACGGCGAGGCCGCCGCCGCGTTCGTGACATGGCTGTCCACGCCCGAGGCCCAGAAGATCCTCGCCGCCGCCGGCTTCCAGCAGCCGTAACAGGCCACCGCCCTCCTGCGGGCGGCCCGGTTCGGGGGGCCGGGCCGCCCGCAGGGCACTTCCAGCATCGGGGACCTTCGATGAGACGCCTTCGCCGCCGCGCAACCGGCCCCCGCGCGCCGATCGCCCTGGCGATCCCCGCGCTGCTGGCCATCGCCTTCCTGTTGCTGCCACTGGTCGGGATCCTCGCCCGCACCTCCTGGCGCGATCTGGGCGCTCATCTGACCAGCCCCGAGACGACCGAAGCGCTGACGCTGTCCCTGGTCGTGTCCGCCTGGGCCCTGGGCCTTTCCGTCGTCCTCGGGGTCCCGCTCGCCTGGCTGCTTGCCCGTGTCGACTTCCCCGGCAAGGCATTCGTCCGCTCGCTCGTCCTCCTGCCGATGGTGCTGCCGCCCACGGTCGGCGGTGTCGCACTCCTCCTGGCCTTCGGACGGCGCGGGCTGCTGGGACCCTGGATGGAGGACACGTTCGGGCTCACCCTGCCGTTCCACACCTCCGGCGCCGTCCTCGCCGCCACCTTCGTCGCGATGCCGTTCCTGATCATCAGCCTCGAAGGGGCCCTCGGCGGACTGCGTCCCCGCTACGAGGAGACCGCAGCGTCCCTGGGGGCCTCACCGCTGCGGGTGTTCTTCACCGTCACCCTGCCCATGGTCGCCCCCGGGCTCGCCGCGGGAGCGGCGCTGACCTGGGCGAGGGCCCTCGGTGAGTTCGGCGCGACGATCACCTTCGCCGGCAACCTCCCCGGCACCACGCAAACCCTGCCGCTCCAGGTCTATTTGCTGCTCCAGGACAACCCGGAGGCCGCCACCTCCGTCTCCCTGCTGCTTCTGGCCATCGCCATGGTCGTACTCATCGCACTGCGCGGACGCTGGACCGGCACCCCGAACACTGCCCCGGCACAGCCGCGGACTCCGGAAGCCGAATCAGCGCCCACCCGTCAGGGCGACGCGCAGGCCGCTCCGGAGGACGCGCACGCGTCCGCCGGTACCGGTGGCCGCTGGCCGCTCCACGCCACAGTCACCGGATTCAACGACCTCACCCTCGACGCGGACGCCGGAACCACCATCGCCGTCGTCGGCCCCAACGGCGCGGGCAAGACCACACTCCTGCGCGCACTCCTCGGCCTCACCCCGCGCGCACACGCCGAACTCCGGCTGGGCGACACCGATGTCACCGCACTCCCGCCGCACCGCAGGGGCGTGGCCTGGGTCCCGCAGGACGGTGCCCTCTTTCCCCATATGAACGCGCTGGCCAACACCGCGTACGGGCTCCGCGCGCACGGTGTGCCGCGTGCCGAAGCCCGCCACAGCGCCCAGCAGTGGCTGGACCGCCTCGGCGTGGGTCATCTCGCCCACCGCAGACCGGCGCAGATCTCCGGAGGCCAGGCCCAGCGTGTCGCGCTCGCCCGGGCCCTGGCCGCCCGCCCCCGGCTGCTCCTGCTCGACGAACCGCTCGCCGCCCTCGACCAGACGACCCGCGCCCACGTCCGGCACACCCTTCGCCGCCATCTCGACAGCTTCGGCGGCGTATGCCTGATCGTCACTCACGATCCCGTCGAAGCCGTCGCGCTCGCCGACCGGGTTCTCGTCCTGGACGAGGGCAGGGCGCTGCAGGACGCGCCGCCCACCGAGGTCACCCGCCACCCCCGCTCCCCCTGGGTCGCCCGGATGCTCGGCCGTAACGCCTGGCCCGGCATCGCCACCGCCGAAGGCATACGACTCACCGGCGGCGGCACCCTCGTGGCGGCGGAGCCGCTCCCGCCCGGCACGGACTCCCTCGCGGTCATCGCCCCGGAGGCCGTCGCCGTACACCGGGACAGGCCGACCGGAAGCCCCCGCAACGTCTGGCCCGGCACCGTCCGGGAGATCACCACCAGCGGCAGCCGGCTGCGTGTCCTGATCACTTCGGACCGGGCACCGGACCTCGTCGCCGAGATCACCCCGCAGGCTGTCGCCGAACTGGGCCTCGCCGAAGGGACTCCCGTCTGGACCAGCGTCAAGGCCACGGAGGCAACCGTCGTCGCCCTGTGAGGCGATCCGCCGGTCAGTACACGTCGCGGACGTACCGCTTGTCGGCGGCGAGCTGCTTGACGTACAGAGCCGCTCCTGTGTGGTCGAGTCCGCCGTGGGTGACGGCTATGTCGCGCAGCGCCTGGTCGACGTCCTTCGCCATGCGCGCGGCGTCGCCGCAGACGTAGAAGTGGGCGCCGTCCTGGAGCCAGGACCACAGCTTGGCGCCGTGCTCGCGCATCCGGTCCTGTACGTAGACCTTGGCGCGCTGGTCGCGCGAGAAGGCGGTGTCCAGGCGGGTGAGGGTGCCGTCGGTGAGGAAGGCCGTCAGCTCCTCCTCGTAGTAGAAATCGGTGGCACGGTGCTGTTCGCCGAAGAACAGCCAGTTGGGGCCGCGGTGGCGGTGTGCGCGGCGTTCCTCCAGGAAGCCGATGAACGGAGCAACTCCGGTACCCGGTCCGACCATCACCATCGGGGTGTCGGGGCCGGCGGGCGGCCGGAAGTGCGGGGCGCGCTGCACGAAGACCGACACCGGGGCGCCGGGGGCGGCATCCGCGAGGAAGGGCGAGCACACCCCGTTGCGGGGTCGGCCGTGCAGGTTCTCGTACCGGACGACGGACACGGTCAGGGACACCTGGTGGGGGTCGGTGAGCGGACTGGACGATATCGAGTACAGGCGGGGCTGCAGCCGTTTGAGGATGCCGGCCCACTCCTGCGGTGTGGCGCGGACGGGGTACTCGGCGAGGACGTCGACGGCTTGACGGCCCCAGGACCAGCGGGCGAGTTCGCCCTTGTTGTCGGGCCGCAGCATCTTCTTCAGGGCACGGTCGCCGGTGCGTTCGGTGATGAAGCCCAGCAGGGCCGGGGTGAGCCGGGTGATGTCCAGGTGTCCGTGCAGGGCGTCGGCCAGCGGGATCTCGCCCAGGCCGGCGACATCGACGGCGGTGGCGGCGTCGAGACCGGTGACGGCCAGCCATTCGGCCACCAGATCCATGCTGTTGACGGGGTGTACGCCGAGGGCGTCACCGGCCTCGTAGACGAGAGGGGTGCCGGCGTCCCGGGTGTCGAAGGTGAACCGGCGGACCTCCTTGCCGGCGCCGGGGAGGCTGAGGAGCCGATTGCCGGTCAGCCGCGCCGCGGCAGGTACGGGCCTGGCGCTGCGGACGGGCGGGGCAACGGGGGCGGCAGCGAGGGTGGCGGCTGGTGACGCGGCGGTCGTCGGCTGTGCGGTGAGGCCGGCCAGAACCTGGTCCAGCCAGGTACGGGCGGAGGGCTCGTAGTCGGGTTCGCAGTCGGTGCGCGGGGCGAGGCGTACGGCCCCCAGTTCGTCGAGGCGCTGGTCCAGGCGCCGGCCGTGCCCGCAGAAGTCGTCGTACGAGGAGTCGCCGAAGGCCAGCACCGCGTACCGTCTGCCGTCCAGGGGCGGGGGGTCGGCAGCGGTCAGCGCCTCCCAGAACCCGGAGCCGTTGTCGGGCGCGTCCCCGTCCCCGAACGTGCTGGTGATCAGCAGGAGGTCGGCTGCGGGCGGGAGGGTACGCGGGTCCGCCTCGTCCATGCCGACGAGCCGGGCCCGGTGTCCGGTTTCGGCGAGCCGGGACGCGGCGGCCGCGGCGAACTCCTCGGCATTGCCTGTCTGCGAGGCCCACAGAACGACCACGTCACGGCCCGACGGTGCCTGCGCCACCGGTTCGTCCGCGGTCTGCGGGGCACGCGAGTACATGCCGGCGAGCACCCCGTTCACCCATCGCGCGTGCTCCGTGGTGAACGGCGCACCGGCCGGGAGCACCGGGACACCGGGCATGCCCGACGGCAGCCCGGCGAGGAATCCGACCAGGTACTGGCGTTCGTGCTCGGCGAGTACGGGCGGCGGTGTGTCCTGCAGCCCGAACGCGGCTGCGGCGACGGACCGGTGCGTGTCCGGCACGACCACGACCGGTTCCGCGGCGGGGGCGGAGACAACGGGTGCCGGAAAGATGCTGACGGCGGTGGCGACCTTCGTGAGGGTCACCGCACACATCTTGAACCCGGGCTGGAAGGAGATCGGGTCCACGGCGTCGCTGGTCACCGCGTTGACACTCAGGTACTCGCCGAACAGGTCGTTCCAGTGGAACGGCGCGAAGGAGCAGCCCGGCCGCACCCGGTCCGTCACCACGGCGGGCAGTACGGCCCGGCCGCGCCGGGAGGCGACCTCGACGGAGTCTCCCTCCTCGATCCCGAGCCGCCTCGCGTCCTCGGGGTGCAGTTCGACGAACGGCGCCGGATCGAGCTTGTTGAGCTTGGCGACCTTGCCGGTCTTGGTGAGGGTGTGCCACTGGTGCTGCAGGCGGCCGGTGTTGAGGACGAACGGATAGTCGTCGTCCGGCATTTCGGCGGCCGGAACGTGCGGACGGGCGAAGAAGACGGCTCGTCCGCTCGCTGTCGGGAACACCGGGCTGCCGTCCTCGGCGAGGTAGCGGATCGGGTTGCGGTCGGGGCCGTCGGCCGTCGGCGCGGGCCACTGGACGGACGTGGTGCGCAGACGCTCGTACGTCACGCCCCGCAGGTCGTAGCCGGTCTTCGGATTCGCGGCGCCCTTGATCTCCTCGAAGATCTCCTCGGCGCTGCCGTAGGTGAACGCGTCGGCGTATCCCATCTCGCAGGCGATGCGCGCGATGATCCGCCAGTCCGCGAGCGCCTCACCGGGCGGCTCCACCGCCGGCCGGGCGAGCGTGAGGTTGCGTTCGCTGTTGATCAGTACGCCCTCGCTCTCGCTCCACAGTGCGCCGGGCAGCACGACGTCGGCGTAGGCGTTGGTCTCGGTGTCGGCGAACACGTCCTGCGTGATGACGAGCTCGGCCGCTTCGAGGGCTTCGATGACCGTCCGGCGATGGGCGACCGAGGCGACGGGGTTGGTGCAGATGATCCAGCAGGCCTTGATCTCACCGTCCGCCATCCGCCGGAACATGTCGATGGTTCCCTTGCCGGACCCGTCCTTGCGTACGGTGCCGGGTTCCAGGCCCCAGAGCCCTTCGACGAAGGCGCGGTCCTCGTCCACCAGCACCGATCGCTGGCCGGGCAGACCGGGCCCCATGTAGCCCATCTCGCGACCGCCCATGGCGTTGGGCTGGCCGGTGAGGGAGAACGGGCCGCTGCCGGGGCGGCAGATCGCACCGGTGGCCAGATGCAGATTGATCAGTGCGTTGGTGTTCCACGTGCCGTGCGTGGACTGGTTGAGCCCCATGGTCCAGCAGCTCATCCACTCCCCCGCCCCGCCGATCCACTGCGCCGCCCGGCGGATGTCCGCCTCGGGGATGCCCGTGATCCCTGCGACGGTGTCGGGCGCGTAGTCAACGAGGAACTCCGGCATCGCCTCCCAGCCCTCCGTGCGCGCGTCGATGAACGCGGTGTCCGTGTGCCCGTTCTCGTGGAGAAGGCGCAGCAGGCCGTTGAGGAGGGCCAGGTCGGTTCCGGGTTCGATCTGGAGGAAGAGGTCGGCCTTGTCGGCGGTGGCGGTGCGCCGCGGGTCCACGACGATCAGCTTGGCTCCCGCCTTCACCCGTTCCATCAGGCGCAGGAACAGGATCGGGTGGCAGTCGGCCATGTTGGAGCCGATGACGAGGAAGACGTCCGCCTTCTCGAAGTCCTGGTACGAACCGGGCGGGCCGTCGGCGCCCAGGGAGAGCTTGTAGCCGCTGCCCGCGCTCGCCATGCACAGCCGTGAGTTGGACTCGATCTGGTTGGTCCGCACGAAGCCCTTGGCCAGCTTGTTCGCCAGGTACTGCGCCTCCAGGCTCATCTGCCCGGACACGTAGAAGGCGACAGCGTCCGCCCCGTGCTCGTCGATGATCGTCCGCAGCCGTCGTGCCGTACCGGTGATCGCCTCGTCCACAGCTGTCGGTACGGGCTCGGCGCCTCGCTCGGGACGCATCAGTGCGGTGGTCAGCCGGCCGGGGGCGGCGAGCATGTCGGCCGTCGTCACGCCCTTGGTGCACAGCCGGCCGAAGTTCGCCGGGTGCGCCTTGTCGCCCGACGCCTTGAGGACCTTGCGGCGACCGTCAGGGCCGGAGGCGATGTCGAGCACCAGGCCGCAGCCCACCCCGCAGTACGAGCAGACCGTCCGTATCGGGGAGACGGCTGTCGACGAGTCCTGTGGGGGCACCGAAGGGCCTCTCTGTCGGTCGAAGCGTGCCCCTGACGGTACGAAACGCCCATTACGTCGGTGTGACCTCGACCGATCATGGGTGGTAACACCCGTCACACATGCGCTCGACCAGCACTGTGAGGTCCGAGCGGAACCACCCACGTGCCAGGAAAGCCCTCAGGGGTGATCGCAGGTGCGGCGCCGGTACGCCACACAGATCGCATCTGCGGATCGCGCGACCGGGGACCGCCCGCCCCGGCCCCTCCGGTGTCGGATCACCTGGAGGCGGCAGGTGCCAGGAACCCGTCGACGACGCGGCGGACCATGGGGACCGCGTCGTCCTCGCCCAGGCGCAGTGCGGTGTTTGCGGCGTTGAGCACCGCGTCGATCTGAAATGCCGCGAGGTCCACGTCGAGCCGGGCGATCTCGCCGGCGTCGACGGCGTTGCGCAGCTCACCGGCGAGGAGAGCGAGCCAGGTGCGGCGGTGGAGCAGCAGGGCGTCCCGGACCTCACCGGGCCGGCTGTCGAAGTCGGGGAGGCTGGCCGCCCAGAAACACCCTCCGGCGAAGAGCGGCGCCTCGACGTAGGAGATCCAGTGCTCCGTCAGCGCCCGGAGCCGCGCGCTGCCCGGCGGAGCGGTCCGTGCGGGGCGGACGACCGCCTCGGTGAACTCTTCGCGCGCCGACTCCGCGACGGCGAGCTGCAGGTTCTCCTTGGTCCTGAAGAGTGTCTGGATACCGCTCTTGCTCAGCCCCAGGTCGGTGGCCAGGCGGCCGATACTGAGCCCGTTGAGCCCTTCCAGCGAGGCGACGTCGACGCCGTGGCGCGCGATCCGGCGCCTGGTCCGGGCACCGCGTACGAGGCGCTGGTCCTCCACGGTCGCGCCTGCCTCTTCCGCCGAGGACTCGGCCGTTTGTCGCCCCTGGCTCTCCGCTCGCTCATTCATCGCTCCCATCCTGCCATGCGCTTGCTTAAAACATACGACCGGTCGTACGTTTAGTTTGACGCTGGAAGCGGCCCATCGAGGAGGCATCCGTGCACGAACAACGCATGATCGAACTGGCCCACGCGCTCGCCGTCGCCAAGAGCCGGCAGGACGTTCCCACCGCCCTGCGGCTCTTCCACCCGGACATGGTGCTCGAGACCCCGGCCTTCGGTACGACGTCTCGGGGCCTGACCGAGAACGAGAAGGCGCTGCGGCGGTTCTTCGCCTCGTTCCCCGACTACGACGTCGTCCTGCGGGGCCACGCGAGCAACGGCGACACGCTCGTGTGCTGGGGTACGGCGCGGCTGACCATGACAGGCAACCGGTTCGGCGTCGCCCCCAACGGGGAACGGGCCGAGATACCGGTGTTCATCCAGTTCACCTTCAAGGACGACCTGATCGCGGGCGAACGCTTCTTCTTCGACCTGGCGACACTGTGCGCCCGGTCGGGTGTCTCGACGGACGCGGTCCGGCAGAGACTGTTCCCCGCACTCGCCGGAGGCGAGGCAGCATGACAGCGGACCCACGCGTGAAGGACGTCGGCGAGATCCGGACCGCGCACCTCTTCGACATGGTCGTCGACCTGAACCCCCGACTGCCCATCGGCAGCGGCCCGTTCGGCCGGCGCGTCCTCTTCGGCGCGGCAGGCGGCACGTTCCACGGCCCCCGACTGCACGGCGACGTCCTCCCCGGCGGCGGAGACTGGGCACTGTTCGACCCCGACGGGACAATGACCCTGGACGTACGCCTGACCCTGCGCACCCACGACGACGCCCTCCTGCACATGACCTACGGCGGCCGCTGGGTCACCCCGCCCGAGGTGCGCGACGCCCTGGCCGATCCCGTCGAGCGCTACCGGACCGATCCGGCCCACTACTACTTCCGGACCGGCCCCCTCTTCGAGACCGGGGCGGAGCCTTACGCCTGGCTCAACGGCACGGTCTGTGTCGGGTCGGGATACCTCGTCGAGGGCGGCATCGCCTACAAGGTCTCGCGGGTTCTGTGACGGGACTTCAGGGCGCTCACGCGCATCCTGAATTGCCTGCGCATCTGTCAGCGCCGGCGAACCCCGGCGGGGCGGCGCCCGCCGACGCGGTGTCGGGGTGCGCCGCCCTGGGGCGGTACGGGGTGCGGGAACCGGCCCGCGTGGGCATGGCGGTTACTTCGGGTCCTCGTTGAACTTCGAGGTCGACCAGAAGTAGCCGAGCACCACGAGGCCCAGGCACCAGGCGACGGCGAGCCATCCGTTGTGGCCGATCTCGCTGCCGAGCAGCAGCCCGCGGAGGGTTTCGATGGCGGGGGTGAAGGGCTGGTACTCCGCGATCGGCCGGAACCAGCCGGGCATGGATTCGACCGGGGTGAAGGCGCTGGACAGGAGCGGCAGCAGGATCAGCGGCGTCGCATTGTTGCTGGCCGCTTCGGCGTTCGGGCTGACCAGGCCCATCCCGACCGCGATCCAGGTGAGCGCCGTGGCGAAGAGAATGAGCAGCCCGAAGGCCGCCAGCCACTCCAGGGCGGTTGCGTCCGTGGAGCGGAAGCCGATGGCCACGCCGACGGCACCCACGAGGACCACGCTCATGACCGATTGGAGCACGCTGCCGACGACGTGCCCGACGAGTACCGAAGGACGGTGGATCGCCATCGTGCGGAAGCGGGCGATGATGCCCTCGGTCATGTCGTTGGAGACGGACACCGCGGTGCCGACCACGGTGGAGCCGATGGTCATCAGCAGCAGGCCGGGGACGACATAGGCGATGTACGCGGAGCGGTCCGCCCCGCCGCCACCGATGCCCGAGCTCATCGCGTCGCCGAAGATGTAGACGAAGAGCAGGAGCAGCATGATCGGGGTGAGCAGCAGGTTCAGGGTGAGGGACGGATAGCGGCGCGCGTGCAGGAGGTTGCGGCGCAGCATCGTCGACGAGTCGCGGACGGCGAGGGAAAGGGCACTCATCGGACAGCCTCCTTGGACGGGGCGGGGACGGTGGTTCCGTCGGTCAGGGCGAAGAACACGTCGTCGAGGTCGGGGGTGTGCACGGTCAGCTCGTCCGCCTCGATGCCGGCCGAGTCCAGCCAGTCGAGGATGGAGCGCAGCTCGCGCTGGCTGCCGTCGCTCGGGATCTGCAGGGACAGCGCCTCGTCGTCGCGGGTCACCTCGCGCAGCGCGAGGGCCGCGGACCGGTACGCGGCCGGGTCCGTGAAGCGGAGCCGGACGTGCCCGCCCGGGATGAGCCGCTTCAGCTCCTCGGCGGTGCCTTCGGCGGCGATCCTGCCGTCGTTCAACACGGCGATGCGGTCGGCGAGTTCGTCGGCCTCCTCCAGGTACTGGGTGGTGAGGAAGACGGTGACGCCGCCCGTGACGAGTTCGCGGATGATCTTCCACATGTTGTGGCGGGAGCGGGGGTCGAGGCCGGTGGTCGGCTCGTCGAGGAAGATGATCCGCGGGTTGCCGACCAGGGTCATCGCGATGTCGAGGCGGCGCTTCATACCGCCGGAGTAGGTGGAGGCGGGCTTCTTGGCGGCCTCGACGAGGTCGAAGCGTTCCAGGAGCTCGGCGGCGACCCGGCGTCCCTCCTGCCTGGACAGGTGGTGCAGGTCCGCCATGAGGAGCATGTTCTCCTCGCCGGTGATCAGCCCGTCCACGGCGGAGAACTGACCGGTGACACCGATCGCGGCACGTACCGCCTGCGGCTCGGCCGCGAGGTCGTGGCCGCCTACCTGGGCCTGCCCGCCGTCGGCGGTGATGAGCGTGGAAAGGATCTTCACCGCAGTGGTCTTGCCGGCGCCGTTCGGCCCCAGCAGCGCGAACACGGACCCGGTCGGGATGCGCAGATCGATGCCGTCGAGGACGAGCTTGTCGCCGTACGACTTGCGCAACCCGACGGTGGAGACAGCAGCCGGGGACTGGTCGGTGCCGCCACCGTTTCCTGATGCGGGCATGACAGACGAAGGCACGGGGCCCTCCCATTCGAAATCTGAAGTGGCTCGGGATGTGGGTGAGTTGAGGCGGTCCGGTGGTGCCGGTGTCAGACCTTGGCGCGGCGGATGTCGATGTTGCCCCAGCGGGTGCGGGCGCGGATCCTGACGGTGTCCTCGGCCCCCTCCGGCGTCTCGGAGGCGGTGAGGCTGTTGCGCACCTGCCCGCGGCCGGACTTGACGTCGAGCCAGGCGGCCGTGCCCTCGCGGACGCCGATGTCGATGGCTCCGAAGGAGGTGTCCAACTCGACGGTGCCGCGCGCGATTTCGTCCAGGCGCAAGGTGCCGTGGGCGGTGGTTGCGGTGACCGAGTCCTCGGCGCGCCGGATCTCGATGTCGCCGTTGGCGCCGCGCACGCGCAGCTCGCCGGTCACGGCGCCGACGGTCGTGGTGCCGTGCGAGTTCTTCAGGACGGCGGGGCCGTCGACGAGGCCGACGCGGAGGCTGCCCGAGCTGGTGGTGATCTCGGCCGCGCCCTCGACCCGGTCCACGGTGATCGAGCCGTGCGAAGCGGTCAGGTACAGCGGGCCGGTCGTGTCGAGGCGGACGTCACCGGACGAGGTCTTCACGCGGACCTCGCCGAGCCTGCCCTCGCCGAGCACCTGGGCCCAGGAGCCGGTCATGTCGATGCGCGAGCCCGTGGGCAGTTCGACCGTCACGTCGACGGCGCCGGTGCGGCCGAGCAGGTTGGCCTTGGGCGTCCTGACGGTCAGCGCGCCGTTCGCGAACGTGACCTCCGTCTGGTCGGCCGCCCGTACGTCCTGGTCCTTCTTCGCGTCGCGGGGCCGCACCCCGACGACGGTGTCGGCGCGGTCGCCCGCGGTGAACTGGATGGAACCGGCCTCCACGTGCGCCGTGGCCGAGATCGGTTCGGGGGTGTCGAAAGAAGGCATGGCTGTCCCGTCCTCTTGGGTCTTTGGGCGTCCCCGCAGGTGGGACGTGGTGTGGGTGGAGTGGTGCAGGCGGGGCGCGGCTAGCGCACCCAGCCCGTGAAGCTCTGTCCGATGGTCTGGGTCTTCTCCGTCGTACGCGGCCGGGTGCCGCCGTCGACCGCCGCGGACACCGCGCGTACGAGCCATGCGTTGACCGACAGGCCCTCACGGTTCGCGGCCTCCTCGGCGCGGGCCTTGAGGTGGGCGGGCACGCGCAGGTTGATGCGGGCGGTGCCGCCCTCGTCGCCGTCGGCCGGGGCCGGCGGGCTGAGCGGTTCGACGGGCCCGGCCGGCGCGGCGGCGGCGACGCCCTCGGTGGGCGGCAGTGTCACCACGAAGTCGGGGTCGAGCCCGCGCAGCCGCACGTCGACCGAACCGGGGGCGAGTTCGCGGGTGACCTCGTCCATGGCGGCGGAAAGCACATTGAGCAGGGTCAGCCGGGTCGCCGACTCCAGGGGGGCGGTGAGCCTCTCTGCCAGCTCGCGTGCTTCGTCACCGCCGGCTTCGGCGGCCACCGCGAGTTCACGGCGGAGGGTGTCGACATAAGGCGTGAGGTCCATGACGCCATCATGGCACCACAATGGCGCCACGCGCAAGCCACGCGGCCACCCCCTTCCCCCGTCGCCTACGAAAACGACTCTGACCTGCATGGATAGACGGGCACCCGTTGCGCCAGCTGTGGCGCCACACCTGTTCACGCACCCCCATGGGCACGGAGTGGCACCGCGTGGCGCCGAGTGGCACCACTTCGCACCGCGCGACGCCACGTGGTGCCATGCGGTGCCAGGTAGCGCCACCCGAGGGCAGATAGGGATGACAGACACCAAGGACACGGCGCGCCCCGGACCCGTCCGCCGCAGATCACCACTGCCCCTTCAGAAAAGGTCCTTGCCGTGCGCGAGGTCAGGCGCGTCCCGGGCCGGTACCGGCGCCACCCGTGACTGACAGTCCACCGGCCACCGCCGTCAGTGGCCGAATGGACCTAACCTTTCCGCAACGACATTCGAGCATGGGGCGGGCGGTCAAGTCGGCGCGCCGGGGCCCTCCACGAGCGGTCCGTGAACCTCGGGCGGACCTGCCGCCACGCGTCGGACCGCTGGTCAGGCGCGGTCCCCTCAAGCCGCGCCGAACCCGCAACCCGCGCACAAGAGCCTTTGTTTTCAGAGCAGTTGTGACCGAGTTGGACTGCTCCCGTGCTGTTGCTGCGCACAATTTTCGACGTTGTACCCATCCGTAGCCACGCCCTACGGCATAGGATCATGCCGCGCCACTGGGGCCTCACCTGCCCCAACTGCCCCGTCTGTCCCATCCACATCGGTGCAGACGATGTGCCGACGTCCCCAACGACACCCCCACAACCCGTTAACAGGTATCTGCGTGTCACCGATACTCAGCACCGGTTCCGGCGATGGAGCCGCGCAGTGAAAATCAATCGTCGCCTCGTCCTCCTCGTCACCGCGCCTCTCACCGTGGCCGTCACCTTCTCGGTTCTGGCCCTCGCGCCCGCGACCAACCAGGCGCTGCAGGCGAACCGGCTGACCGCGATGGTCGATGCCGCAACCGGCGCAGGCGAGTTAACCCACCAATTACAGCGAGAGCGTGCGGCGGCCACCGCACTGGTCTCCAAACAGGGTGATGCGGAAGCGTTCCGGGCAACATCGGACGCGACCGACAAGAGCATCACCAGATTCCGCAGTCAGATCGAGCACCTGTCCGAGGTGCCCGGCAGCGCACAGGGCGCCCTGGACCGTATCGAGCGCTTCATCGACGAGATGCCCGCCTTACGCGCCCAGGTGCGCTCGGGCAGCAGCACCATCTCCGCGCTCGCCTTCGGCTATCGGATCGTGATCGCCGACCTCAACGGCTACCGCGACGGCATCGCGCAGGCAGACGGTGTCGATGCCGACATCGCGGACCGGATCCGCGCCGCCGCCGCCCTTTCCGAGGCAGCCGAGTACACCGCCCAGCAGCAGGTCACGGTGATGAGGGCGCAGGCCGCGGGCGGCTTCACCACCGCTTCGCAACGGACGTTCGACGCCGGCCGGCTGGGCTACACCGAGTCGACCGGTGTCCTGTTCGACCTGGGACCCGGCCAATGGCGGACCTGGCTCGAACGCACCCTCTCCGGCGCCAGGGCGCTGGAGGCCCGACGGCTCGAGGACGAGATCGGGCGTACGGGAGCCGGCAAGGACATCACGGTCACTCCGCGGGAGTGGCAGAAGGCTTCCGACGACCGCCAGACGATGCTGCGTTCCGTGGAGAAACGGATCGACGAGTCCGTCTACGCGACGGTCTCCGACGCACGCACCACGCTCATGTGGTTCGCCGGGGCCGAGGTCGCCCTGGTGCTGCTGACCCTGGTCGGTGCCGTCGTCGTCGCCATCCGCCTGGGCCGCGTCATGATCAGGCGGCTGCGTGATCTGCGTAACGCCGCGCACGAGGTCGCCCACACCGGGCTGCCCGCCGTGATGAACGAACTGTCCCAGCCCGGCGCCCTCAGCGGCGCGACGCCCGAGCAGGTGGCGCGGCGTACGGGCAACCCGGTGAGGACCACGGGCGACGACGAGATCGGCGAGGTCGGTGAGGCGTTCAACGCCGTCCACCACGAGGCCGTCCGTCTGGCGGCCCAACAGGCCCATATTCACGAACAGTTCGCCGAGACGCTGGTCGGTGTCGCCCGAAGGGGCGCGCAGTTGACCGCTGTCATGGTGTCCGAGCTGGACACGGTGCAGCGCGACGAGGCCGACCCCGTGCGGATGAGGACCCTCTTCGCTCTCGACCACCTCGCCATCCGCATGGAGCGCAACACCAACAACCTTCTGGTGCTGGGTGGTTACGGGCATGCCCGGGTGCGCACGGCCGACGTCGGGTGTTCCACAGTCGTCGTGGCCGCGGCCCAGCAGATCGAACGCTTCGACCGTGTGTCCCTCGGCGTCGTCGAATCCGGTATCGGCGTCACCGCCCGCGCCGTCCACGACGTGGCGCACATCCTGGCGGAACTCCTCGACAACGCGACCCGGTTCTCGCCGCCCGACAAGCAGGTCGGGGTCGCCGTGTGGCGGCTGTGGGACCGCGCCGTCGTGCAGATCGTCGACGAGGGCGTGGGCATCACCGCGGAACGCCGCGCCGTCCACAACGCCGCGCTGCTCGAACCGCAGGCGGGTATCGGAGACGTGCGGTCCATGGGTCTGCGCGTGGTGGCACGGCTCGCCGCGCGCCACGGCATCGTCGTCGAACTGCGCGACTCGTCCGGCCCCGGCACCATCGCGGAGGTCACCCTGCCCGCGAAGGTGCTGGCCGCGGCCCCCGAGGAAGCCGCACCGCCGCAGCCGGGGATGCTCGGCGACGATCACGGCAACGACAGCCATGACAACGATGTTCGCTACGAATCACCCCGTCCGGTCACACGGCCCGGGCCGTCCGCCCGCATGCAGCCGGCCGGAGTGGGCGGGTGGCCCGACCGCCACGGCGCCCCCGTCGGTGCGGGTGTCGGCACGCGGGGCGCACCCACCGGCGGTGACTACACGCCGGGCGCGAACCGGGGTGGTGGCCATCAGGGCGTGTCTCCCGGCGACGACAGGGCACGCGGCGGCGGATCCGGGCCCGGCACGCGTGAGCGGGACGGCGGAACCGCGCCTGCCCCGCATCCCGTGCACGACGAGCCGGTTTCGCGCATCGCGGGAGTCAGCTCCTCAGGACTGCCCCTGCGGCAGCGCAACACGCCCCAGCAGTGGCCCACCTTGGGCAAACGGGACGGCACAGAGCAGCGTTCCGGCGCCACGGCGCCGAGGCCGTCGCCCCGCCGCCGGGACTCCCGGCAAGTCTCCGACGTCCTGGCGGCCTACGCCCAGGGGATCAACAGGAGCACGAACCGTGGGCGCTCCGCCACCGACGACGACACCGAACGGACCAAGAAATGACCTCCCCCAACGACCTGAGCTGGATCCTGAGCGGCTTCGCCGGACGCATCCCGGAAGTCACCCAGGCGATAGCCGTGTCCGTGGACGGGCTCGCACTGGCTTACACCGGTGTGGAACGTGACGACGCCGAGCGGCTGGCCGCCATCGCCTCCGGTGTCGTCAACCTGCTTTCCGCCGCAGCCCAGTTGACGAACACCGATCCCGTCGAGCACAGCCTCACCGCGATGGAGGGCGGCTACATGTTCTCGATGGCCGTCTCCAGCGGCGCGTCCCTGCTCGTGACCACCACCAGGGACGCGGACATCGGCGAGGTCAGTTACATGATGTCCGAACTCATCAACCAGGTCGGTGACTCACTGACTCCCCAGGTCCGCGACCCGAGCCTGCCGCCCTCGCGCTGATCACCGGGCCGTTCCCGTACGACCGCACCGCCCGCACCACGCGTACGACCGGCGGCGCCACCCCCGCGTCGGGCGCGCTCGACTGCAGGCCCCGCCCGTTCCACCTGATCCGATCGATGCCCCCGATACTCCTGATGAGAGCCCTCATGTTCTTCGACATATCCACTCCCCGCCGCCGCAGATTCCGGCCGGCCGGTGCCGCCGCCCTCGCCCTCGGCCTGGCCGCCGTCACCGGGTGCAGCAGTGACAGCGGCGCCGACGACGACACCGTGAAGGTCGGCCTGGTCGCCTCCCTGTCCGGCACCTACGAGCCGGTCGGCACCGAGCTGCGGGCCGGCTTCGAGCTCTACCTGAACACCCACGGAAACAAGCTGGGCGGACGCAAGGTCGAGCTCATCGTGGCGGACGAGGGCGACGGTCCGCCGACCGCCGTTCCCGCGGCCACCAAGCTGGTCAAGAAGGACAAGGTCGACGTGCTGACGGGTCTCGTCAGCGGTGGCTCGGTCAACGCGGTGCTGCCACTGGTCAACCAGGCCAAGATCCCCTTCCTGGGTTCGAACGGCCGGCCGCCCATCAAGGACCTCGAGTACGTGTGGACGACGAGCTTCCTGTCCGACGAGCCGGGCAAGGCCATCGCCCCGTACGTCAAGGAGAAGGTCGACGGACCGGTCTACGCGATCGGCCCCGACTACCAGGGCGGCTACGACGAACTGCGCGGCTTCACGGACGAGTTCAAGCGGGTCAAGGGCAAACTCGCCAACCCGGGCGGCAAGACCACCTGGACGCCGTTCCCGAAGACCACCAACTTCATGCCGTACTTCGCCAAGATCGCCAAGACCGACGCCAAGGCGGTGTACTGCTTCTACGCCGGCAAGGCCGCGATCGACTTCGCCAAGCAGTACGCCCAGTCCGACATCGCCGATCTGCCGCTGTACACGGCCTTCGTCACCGAGGGCAGTGTGCTCCAGGCCCAGGGCCCCGCGGCGAAGGACATCTACTCGGTCCTGAACTACGCGGCCGACCTCGACAACGAGGCCAACCGCAAGTTCGCCGCCGACTGGACCGCCGAGCACGACACGCAGCCCACCACGTACGCGATGGCCTCGTACGACGCCGCCGCCGTGCTGGACAAGGCGATCGCCGATGCGGTGAAGGGCGGAGAGGTGACGCCCGAGACCATCAACAAGGCCATCGCGGGCCTCGGCCAGATCGACAGCCCGCGCGGCGCCTGGGAGTTCGGCGACAAGGCCCACTCGCCGGTGCAGACCTGGTACCTGCGCCAGGTACGGCCGGACGGTGCCCAGCTGGCCAACGTCATGGTCCAGGACCTGGCCACGCTCGGCGGCTGACATGGGACTCCTCGATGCCCACCTCATACCGGCGGTGGACGGGGTGGCCTACGGGCTGCTGCTGTTCGTGGTCGCCGCCGGTCTGAGTCTCGCCTTCGGCACCGCGGGCGTGCTGAATCTTTCGCACGGCACGCTGTACGCGATCGGCGCCTACACGGGGGCCGAGCTGAGCGACGGGACCTGGGGCGGCCTCGCCCTCGGGCTGGCCGCCGGAACGGCGGCGGCGTGCGTGGCCGGGGCGGGGCTGTCCGCCGCGACGGCCCCGCTCGCCAGGCGTGGGCATCTGGCTCAAGCACTGCTGACGTTCGGGCTCGCCCTGGTCGGCGGTGACCTGCTCATCCAGTTCTTCGGGGCGGACGAGCTCCCGGTACGCGTGCCCGAGGCGCTCGACTCCTCGGTGACGCTGCTGGGCCACCGGTACCCCGCGTACCGGCTCGGCTTCATCATGATGGCCGTGCTGCTCGCGTCGTTCGGCACGTGGGTGCTGACCCGGACCCGTATGGGTGCGGCGGTACGGGCCGCCGCCGACGACCCGCAGATGCTCGCGACCACCGGCCACAACCCCCGGGCGGTGCACACCGGTGTGCTCGCGGCGGCGGGTGCGCTGGCCGGTGCCGCGGGCGTGCTCGGGGCGCCGATCATCGGTCCCGGGCCGGGTACGTCGGAGAACGTACTGATGCTGTCCCTCGTGGTGGTCGTGCTCGGCGGGCTTCGCTCGCTGTGGGCGACGCTCGCGGCGGCGGTGGCCGTGGGCGAGGTGCAGACCCTGGGCATCTCGGTGGCGCCCGAGCTGGCGCCGTACCTGCTCTTCGCCGCGATGGCGGCCGTGCTGGTGCTCCGCTCCCGCTTCTCGGAACCGGCGACCGCGCACGGCGCCGAGGGCCCTGCCGCGGACCCGGTGGCCCGGCTGCGCCGCCACCTCTCCGCGCGGCTGCGACGGCGGGCGAACGGGTCGGCAGGGGCGGGCCGGGCCGCCACGGCGCCCGGGCACCCGGGGAACGGGACGGACGGCATCACGTCCACGCCGGAGAGCGGCCGTTCGTTCGGTGCGGCGCTCTCCCCCGGAAAGGGCCGGGGCGCGCTCGCGGGCATCGGGTGGCTTCCGCCCGGGACCGCGTGGCGGCAGGCCGCCCCGCTGCTCGTGCTGCTCGCGGTGCTGATCGCGCTGCCGGGGATACTCGACGCGTACAGCATCTCGCTGGCCGGTTCCGCCCTGGCTCTGGGGCTGCTCGCGGTCAGTGTCACCATCCTCACCGGCTACGCCGGGCTGCCCACGCTCGGCCAGACCGCCCCGTTCGCCGTCGGCGCGTACGCCACCGCGAATCTCGCGGACGCCGGGTGGACGACGGGTCCGGTCCAGATCCTCCTCTCGGCTCTCGCGGCCGCGGTCTTCTCCGCGGTGACGGGGCCCGCGGTGATCCGGGCCCGTGGCACCACCGTGCTGATGATCACGCTCGCCATCGGTGAGCTGAGCGGCGCGGTCATCAATCAGATCAAGTCCGTCACCGGCGGCGCCGACGGTCTCGTCGGCTTCCCGGCCACCCAGGCGCTGTGGGGCGGGGAGGGGATGTCCGAGGAGAGCGAGCTCTACACCTACGCACTCGTCGTCGCCGTCATCGCCGTCGCCATCACCTTGCTCGTGCTGCGCTCCCCGGCCGGGAAGCTGCTGACCGGCACCCGGGGTGCCGAAGCGCGGATGCGCGCATCGGGACACCCGGTGGGGCGCTACCTGCTGGTGGCGCACATCTGCGCCGGCGCGCTGGCCGGTGTGGGCGGCTCGCTGATGGTCACCGTCCAGCAGTACCTCTCCCCCGCCGACGTCGGCTTCGAGATCGCCGCGTTCGCACTGCTGGCGGCCGTCATCGGCGGCACGACGTCCGTCATCGGCGCCCTGATGGGCGCGGGTCTCATCGTCACCACCCGGGACTGGGTCGCCAGTTCATGGCCCGGCCACGGGCCGCTCCTGCTCGGTGCGCTGTTCGTCGCCGCCGTGTACCTGCTGCCCCGGGGTCTGGCCGGCCTGCGCGGCGGACCCGGCCGGAACGGGCCGGCGTCCGACGTGCCGTTCCGGCCGGACGAGCGGCCCCCGGCCTCGCCCGCCTCCGCACCCACCCCGCCCACCGCCGGGAAGGTCTCCCCATGACGCCCGCACCGACCGCCGCAGCGCCACGCCCGGTCCTGGACCTCGCCCGCCTCACCCGGAGGTACGGCAGTCTCACCGCCGTCGACGACGTCAGCCTGCGGCTCCCCGCCGGCGCCCGGCACGCCGTCATCGGCCCCAACGGGGCGGGCAAGACCACCCTGCTCAACCTCATCGCCGGAACCGACCGGCCCGACCACGGCACCATCGCCCTGGACGGAGCGGACATCACGCGTACGGCCACCGCGAGGCGCAGCCGCCTGGGCATTGCCCGCAGCTTCCAACAGCCATCGGTCATATCCGAGTTGACGGTGCTGGACAACGTCGTGCTGGCCGGCTGGCCGCACCACCCGAAGCGCCGGGGCGCCTGGCGCAGCCCGTCCCGCTACCGGCTGCACACCGAGGCCGCGAGCCGTCATCTGGAGACCGTCGGCCTCGCGGACCTCGCCCACCGGCCGGCCTCCGCGCTCTCCCACGGACAGCGCCGCATGCTCGACCTCGCCGCCGCGTTGGCAGGCAACCCGCGCCTGCTGCTCCTGGACGAGCCGGCGGCCGGGCTGACCGACAGCGACATCGGGCGGCTGCTCGGCATCCTCGGCGGCCTGCCGGAGAGCGTCGCGATCATCCTGGTCGAGCACCACGTCGAGGTCGTCGCCCAACTCGCGACGAGTGTCACGGTGTTGGCGGCCGGACGGGTGCTCGTCACCGGTCCTACCCAGGAGGCACTCGCGCACCCCGAGGTTCGCGACGCGTACCACACCACCGGCGCGACGGCCGGCAGGCCCGGGGCAGCGGCCGATGTCCCGGAGGCCGGCATCGAGAACGTCGCCGTGTCCACCGCAGACCCGTCCAGCACCGAAGCGAGAGGATGACCGACGCCCCCATGCTCGAACTCACCGGCCTGACCGCGGGCTACCACGGCGGCACCGTCCTCCACGGCCTCGACCTGTCCGTGCCGGCCGGCACGGTCCACGCCGTCGTCGGCCACAACGGCGCGGGCAAGACCACTCTCGTCCACACCGTCGCCGGACTGATGCGCCCGCACGCCGGCAACGTACGCCTTGACGGCCGGGACGTGACAGGGCAGCCCGCACACCGGATCGCCCGTGCCGGAATCGGCCTCGTACCGCAGGGCCGCCGCGTGTTCGCCGGGCTCACCGTCACCGAGCACCTGCGGCTGTCCTACCGTCCGCCGCGCCGCGGCGACACCACGCGCCCCAGCGTCTGGACCCCCGCACGCGTCCTGGAGCTGCTGCCCCGGCTGGGCGAGCGCAGGGGCAACCGGGGTACGGACCTGTCCGGTGGCGAGCAGCAGATGCTGGCACTGGCCCGCGCACTGCTCGGCTCCCCCAGGGTGCTGCTCCTCGACGAGCCGACCGAGGGGCTCGCCCCCGTGCTCGTCCGGCAGGTCCACGAGCTGGTGACCACGCTGGCGAACGAGGGCATCGCCGTACTCCTGGTGTCCCCCAGCCCGGCCCAGGCGGCCGAATGCGCCCGTACGCTCACGGTCCTCACCTCGGGGCGGGTGACGCTGCGCCTGGACGGCGCGGACGCCCGTGCCGATGCCACCGCGCTGCACGCCGCGCTCGAACTCTCGCCGACGGCGGCCTGGGACGCGACGCCGGCCTGAGACGCGAGGGCGGTGACCGACCGGTGCGGCGGCCGGTCACCGGCCCTTTCCCGCACTGCCCTAGCCGGCCTTGATGCTGTGGCCGCCGAAGCCGCTGCGCCGGTCGGAGCCCTTGTTCTGGTCCTGCCACCACACGTCGAACTCCGGCTGGCCCATGGCCGACCAGTCGGGTGTGTTCTCGACCTGCGCGCTGCCCATCCTGCGGGCGAGCGCGACCATGGCCGACCCGACACTGCCGCGTCGGTCGTCGTACTTCTCCAGGACCTCCTTCCAGCTGTCGCCGGCCACCCAGGCGGCCTCCAGTGCCGTGGCATCCTGGAGCGCCTTCACGCTGCCGCCGCCGATGTGCGGCCGGGCGACGCTGGCGGCGTCGCCGACGAGCACCATCCGCCCCGAGGTGTACTGCGGTACCTCGAGGTCGTAGATGGGCTGGATGAACGTGGTCTCGGCGGGTGTACGGAGCACTCTGGCCGCCCAGTACGGCGGGAAGTTGTCGGAGACGAGGGCGCGCAGGTGCGCGGTGAGCTCCGAGTTGAGCCGGCCCGGCGGCAGGGAGGTCGGGGTCCGCAGGTCCGGGTGGAGGCCCTCGGTCTGCGGGGGCGCGGTGTAGAGGACCCAGTTGAGCAGGTGGCCGCCGACTCCGTCCGGGATGCGGTAGATCATGCAGTGGCCACCCGGGAACACGATGTTGTAGGCGTCGTTGCCGTCGGAGGGGAGATCGGCGACGTCCCTCGACGTACCGCGCCAGCCGATGTAGCCGGCGTACGTCGCGTCGGCGCCGGGAAACATGGCCTCACGGACGACGGAGCGGTACCCGTCCGCCCCGATCACGAGGTCGAAGTGCTCCTCGGATCCGTCCGCGAGCCGCAGCGTCACGCCGTCGGCGTCCGGCTCCACGCCGGTGACCACCGCACCGGACCGGTAGGAGACCTCCTCCGGCACCCGACGGCGCAGCTCGCTCCACAGGGAACCCCAGCTGTAGGCGCGGAACGGGAAAGGCTGCTCGCCGATGGCCCGTCCGTGGTCCGCCTCGCCGTCGCGTGCGCTCCATACCCGCCGGGTCAGTGGCGCCCAGGGCATCTCCGGGGCCACGTACCCGGCGTCCCTCAGTTCGTCGTACCGGTCGCTGTGAAGGGCGATACCCACGCCCCTGTCACGGAGTCGGGCGTCGGCACGCTCGAATACGGTGATCTTCTCGGCTCCGCCGCGGGACGCGGCCAGGGCCGCGGCACACCCCGCTATGCTGCCGCCGACCACGGCGATGCTGCCTCCACGCATGACTGGTTCTCCACTCACTCGGTTCTCCGGGCGCCGTTCCGGGTGCTGTCGCGCCGACATGACCGGCCACAACTCCGCCTGAAACGGCGCCCGTTGTCCCGATCCCTGCGGTCAGGACCCGGACGGAACCCTATCGAGGAGCGCCCGGCCCACGAACGGCGCACGGGACGGATGCGGGGCACCTCACCGGCGACCCCCGCCCCTCAGAGCATGATGAGCAGACGCGTATTCGCCTTGAGCTTCCTGTTCACCGAACGGCTCTGCACGTAGACCTCCAACGTGGGATTGTTGCCGGCCTTCACGGAGACGGTCCCGTGGATACCCGTGCCGAACAGGAGGCTGCGGGCGGCTTCACCTGTGTAGGCGCGGTCGGTGTCCCTCTCGACAACGATGACTTCCTTGTCGGGCTGAACCTGGACCCTGCTGCCCAACTGGTAGTAGCACGAACCGCGTTCGTAGGTGACGCCCGGATGCGAATCGACGAAGGCCCGGATCTCGACCTCCTTGTCGACCTTCAGGAGCCGGTACTTGTCGGCCGAGACCGGTTCGAGGTTCGCCCGCACGTCGTCGACCGATATGTCCTGACCGACGGCGAACAGGTTCTTCGTGCCGCGCACACCCTGCTCACGGCCCCGGAGGAAGCTGGTGGCGGCAGCGCGCACCGTGCCGATCGCCTCCTCGACGCCCTCCTTGGAATCCGCGTCCCAGATGGCGATGTTCCCGGCCGGGAACCCGTAGTTCTGGGCGGTGCGCTTCGCCAGGGAGTTCGGGACGAGGATCGCGGAGGTCCAGTGGCCCGGAAGCGCGCCCATCTTCGCAGCGATCCTGTCGAGCCAGGGCCCGAGGATGGTCATGTCGCCGTCGTGCCGCCTGTCGCCGCCGGAGGCGTTCTCCTCGCCGTCCGTGACGACGATCTGGAGGAAGCTGTGCTCGCCGTACTCCTCCCAGATGTGCCCCAGGTCGTCCAGGGACTTCAGGGACGCCTCGATGAGGGCAGTAGCGCCGTTGTTGACCTTGTACAGACCTCGCATGGACGGCAGGTGCTTCACGTCCATGTCCCACACCAGGTTCTCGACCCTGTGGTCGAAGGAGTAGAGGCTGATCCGGGTCTCATGGCCGAGGTTGTCCGACTCGGCCTTCAGACCCGCCACGAACTCGTCCACCACGCGGATGAGCTGACTCTGGTGCTGATGCATCGAACCCGAGCAGTCCACTACGAGCGCGACGTGATTGACCTTGTGCTGGATCTTGTTGGCGGACACGCGTCCACTCCCCCTCCGAGGCTCCCCGACTGATGCTTCCAACCTAGGGGGAGGCACTGACAACGGGGTTTGACGGACGATCACCGTGAACCACGTCGGACGATCACCCGAGCGGGACCGCGGGAACGCCCCCGGCGGCGGTACGAACCGAGCCGGCTAGCGCGCCACGCGGTGGCGGAGGTAGACGAATTTCGAGTTGAAGGTGCGCGTCTCGACGAGTTCGAGGTCCACCCGGCGCTCGCCCTGGGGAAAGAACGGAATGCCGCCGCCGACCAGCACCGGGTAGACCACCGCCCGGTACTCGTCGATCAGCCCCGACGCTGCGGCCTCGGCGGCGAGGGTCGCGCCGCCGATCGCGATGTCACCCTCGCCCGGCTCGGCCCGCAACCGCTCGATCTCCTCCGCCAGGCCACCGGAGGCCAGTCGGGCATTGCCCTGCACCGCCGACAGCGTCCTGGAGAACACCACCTTCGGGAGCCGATTCCAGACCGCGGTCCACTCGCGGTCCGCGTCGTCCAGCGACGGGTTCTGCTCGGCCGACTCCCAGTACAGCATCGTCTCGTACAGCCGTCGCCCCAGCAGGTGCACGCCGAGCTTTCGGGTCTCGTCGGTCCAGAAGCGAAAGACGTCCTCGTCGGGTGCCGACCAGTCGAAGGTGCCGTCCGGCCCGACGATGTAGCCGTCGAGTGAGACGTTCATCGCATAGGTCACGCTGCGCATAGGAGGTCCTCCTCGGGAACGGGTTCGACAGTATGACCGCCGGACGCCGCAGAACTCATCGCGGCTCGCGGGATTCCGCCACGGCGACCCCGATGCGGGACGCGATCGACGGCGAGGGCCACCGGCGCGGCTCGGCTGGCGGCTCCGGCGCTTCCAAAGGTGGCGCGCCCGGCCGTCTCCTCGACACGTCGGCTCTGGGCCGCTGTCATCAGGCCCTCGCCCACCCAGCGGGCCGTCACCGACTGCACGCGCAGCCCGCGGAACGCGGCCCGGGGAGGTGAACGGAGCGGCCGCCCACACCTCGTCGAGGATGGACGCGCTGTCGCGCCGCCCGCTGGTCTCGACGCCCGAGTCCGGACCGGCGAAGACGATGCCCGGCTCCTCCCGCCGGAAGCACGCGTGGAACGCGTCCGTCGTCCCCTCGATGAACGGGGCGAACTCGCCCCATGGACGGCGCGGCAGGTCCATCTCCGCCCGTACGGTCTTCCCCACGGGCACCCGGTCGAGCACCGACCACCGGTCGACCAGTGCCTCCACGAGGAGCAGCCCCCTGCCTGAGTCCTCAGCGGCCCCGGACCGGCCGACGCTGCCCGGTGCGGGCGGCCACCGCTCACCGCGCGCTCTGACACCTCGATCCGCGGGACAGACCCGGGAGCGCGGTCAGCACCGAGACGGAGCACGGCCAGACTCCAGGCGAGCCGGGCTCCGCACTGGGTGGAGTGACGCGCTGGGTGAACGCGTGGGCATCGCGCAGTGGCCGGTCACTGGGCGCCGTGGGGGTGGCGGGGGTTGTCATGGGGCCAAGGTGGCGCGGTCCGGTACGGGTCTCCGGATCAGCGAGCCGTACGGTGGGTGGGCGTACGTATGCGCAGGTGCGCGTGAACGGCTCGGCGTCCTGAACCGAGCAGCGCGGTCAGCCATCACCGCAAGGTCAAAGCCTCATTCTCCCGAAGTCGCCCGTTCCCAGGCTTCGCGGATCTCGGGCGGGATCCGTCCCCGTGACGGCACGTCGTAGCCGTTGGCACGTGCCCAGGATCGGATCGCTCCGGTATCGACGGGCTGTGCGTCGGAAAAGGGTGGAGGCTTCCAGAGGGTCGGCCGTGAGGGTGTGAAGTACGCAGGGCCCTCGACGAAACTGGGCGGAAACAGCGGCACCTGAAGTTGCCTGCCAAGAACTGCGACCAGGAAAGCTGTGGCGTTTCCCTCATAGGTGAACCAACCGGGGCCACGAGCCTCGTTGACCGCGATGTGCCAGCGGTCGGGTTCGGTTGCGGGGTCGGTGATCCAGAAGAGGTACTCGCCGTTGTCCGTCGCGCCGCAGGTGAAGAGCGTATCGGGATCATAAGGGACGGGGTGTGTGCCCCGGTCGTGGTCCTTCTGCAATTGCGCACGGATACGGCCCGGCATGGGGCCTGTGATGTTGACGAACTCGGTCACGCCGTGGGGGTGGAAGAGGCGAAGGTAGTCGTTGAACGCCCCCGGCCCGTAGCGGTCAGCGAGCTGTTTGTAGTCCCGCGGCAGCGCCGTGCCGAGGTCGGCTTCAATCCTGTCCCAGCGAATGGAGACGGCCTGGTCAGGGGGCGGACAGAGCCGAGTGAGGTCGTTGAGGTCGGTCATTGGATTCCTTGACGACGACGGGATTGTTGCGCCGCGTGGTCGGGGTTGACGAAGTCGGTGTCGAGCCTGAAGCCGTTGGAGCCATCGGCCGCCATGTAGATGCGCGATGGCACGGAGTTCGCTTTGTCGTCGGTGTACTCGAGGTAGACGCTGTACTGAACCGTCTGGCCGGCGACGCCCTGAGAGGGGGCGCCGGCTACAGCATCGTAGATCTGTTGCTCCAGGTCACGCATATGGGGACTGTTGGTCGGGTTCTGCGTGATGGTGAACAGATTGTCCAGGCTGTCGCCGGTGCCTCCCAGCATTCGAGCCAGCATGTGCCCGCGTGCCTGGTTGTAATCGTTGCCGTGGAGAAAGCCTGGTGGCCTCAGCCCATTGTTGGCATGGGTGCCTTGATCCAGCATGTCGCGTGTGACGGTCGCATGCATCTCGTTCGGCCGACCGTGCTCGTCCTGGGCGAATACGACTTTGCCGCCCCAAGTGTGGTCCGGCGAGCAGCCCGCCAACCCCAAGGGGTCAGCCATGGTGAACGGGTTGGGTACGTAGGCATAGTGGTTCGCCGCCGGCGCCAGCCCCAGCGGGTCCGGACTGATGTAGCGCCCTGTCTGCGGGTCGTAATAGCGGTGGACGTTGTAGTGGAGTCCGGTCTCCGGATCGAAGTACTGCCCCGGAAACCGCAGAGGTGTGTACGCGGTGGCGTCGCTGTTCCACTGTGTGGCGCCCGAGACCGTGGAGCGCGCCCGCCAGGCCACCGCTCCGTCAGGGGAGACCATGTAGTGCGGGCTGCCGGTCAGATCGTTGACGATGGCGAAGAAGCGGCGGTCCACGTCCTCCTGATTGTCGCCGTGGTGCTTCGTCTCACGCTGCGCGAGCGGGTACAGGCCGGCGTAGTCCCACACCAGTACGGTGTTTCCGGTCCGCTGCTCTGCCAGTTGGGCGCCGTCCCAGCTGTATTCGATGCGTTCGAGGAGAGCCCCGTCCGGATCCTGTGCCACCTTGGCGATCCTGCGACCGAGGCCGTCGTAGAAGTAGCGCCAGACAGTTGCCTGGGGGGTGTGCACCTTTACCAGATGGTCTTCGGCGTCCCATTCAAAGGTCCAGGTCTGCAGTTTTCCGCTGAGGGTTCGCACGCTGCGCGAGGTCAGTCGGCCCTGCGCGTCGTAGGTGTAGTGAGTTCTTCCCGATCGGGACAGGCGGGTGCCGTCGTAGCGACGTTCACCGCCGCTGTCCTGCCCAGGGGCCTGCGCGGGGAGATCGGCCCGGGTCTGGTCGCCGGCCATGTTGTAGGAGTACTGCTCGCTCCAACCCCGGGCCTGCACACCTGTGATTCGACCGGCCATGTCGAGGGTGAATGTGCGGCGGCCCGTGATGCTGTCGTCGATACCGACCGGTGCACCGTCGGGCTGGTAGGTGAAGACTCTCTCGAGGATCTCAGCCTCGGGAATGCTGACGCTGTGCCGCGTGAGCCGTCCGACCTCGTCCCACTCCTGCCGCGCAGCCAGTGAATCGTCCAGGCTTCGGGAGGTTTCCCGGCCGAGTGCGTCGCGTTGGAAGCGAAAGGTGTGCTCTCCGACGGTGAAGGCGCTGAGGCCTTCGAGCCCGTACTCAAGGCTGCTCTCGGCACCGCTGGGGGCACGCCGCCACGTGCGTCGGCCCTGTGCGTCGTAGGCATATCGGAAGGTGCGCCCGTTGACCGTCTCGGCAACGATCCGGCCGGCTTCATCTGTTTCGAGGGTGATGCGTGCCTCAGGACTGGCTATTTCCTGGAGGCTGCCCGTCGACGCGTAGGAGAAGGAGGAGACCACGTTGTCGTCGTGGGACACCTGGACAACTCGGCCGAGGGCGTCACGTCGGTAGACAAGGCTCTGCCCTTCCATATTGGTTCGCTTCGTCAGGCGGCCGGCCGCGTCGTGCTGGTACGTCAGCGTGCGTCCGTCGAAGTCGGTCTCCCTCACGAGCCGTCCAGCCTGGTTGTAGACGTAGGTCCACTCCCGGCCGCGGGTGTCGGTGACCTTGGTCAGACGCAGTTCACTGTCGTGGGTGAAGTTGTAGCCGGGCTCGTCGCCGCTGCGGGAGCTGACCGGTAGATCGAAGTGGGTGTAGTTGTGGGTAACGGTGCGCCCCATGCGGTCGGTATGGGTCCGAAGGTTGCCCTCACCGTCCCAGCTCCACTCCTCTCGGGTGCCGTCCGGCAGTTCGCGGCAGGACAGATGGCCTTCGACGGTCCATTCCTGGCGAAGGGTGCCGCCCTCCGCGTCAGTGACCGCGGTGATGCGGCCGAAACAGTTCCGGGTGCTGGTGGCTGTGGCCCCGGTGGCCGCTGTGACAGCCAGCGGTATACCTGCCGCATTGTTCGAGACAAGGACCGCTCCGCCTGCTTCTGGGCGGACCTCGGTAACAGCGCCTGTGCTGTCGAACACGAAATCTGTTCGCTCGCCGACCGGGTTGATGACGGCGGTGCGGTTGCCTGCCGCGTCGTACTCGTACCGGAAGCATCGTCCGCCACGCTCGACGATTTCGATCGGCAGACGCTGCTCGTTGTAGACCGCAGTGGTGCGTTCACCGTCCGGCGCGGTCATGGCAACAATGTTGCCGGCCTCATCGCGATCGAGCCTCGTCGTGTGGCCGAGCGGGTCGGTTACCGTCAGCATCCGGTCGTAGGAGTCGAAGGCGTACTGGGTGGTGTTCCCCAAGGCGTCAGTCTCGGCTACGACCTGGTGGCGGTCGTTGAGGTGGAAAGCCGCGGTGGCACCGGTTGCGTCCGTGAACTGGGTGATCCGGTCACCGGTCTCGGTACGGGACCCGTAGGCGAAGGAGGATGACAGGAACCCCTCGGGGCCGATCGTGCGGATCACACGTCCTGAATCGTCATAGACGTACCGATAGGTCGAGTCGTTCCGGTCGGTCCACGAAGTGATCCGCTTGTCCTGGTCATAGGTGAAACTCAGGGGAAGTCCTGAGGAGTTTGTGACTGTTTCCAGGCTTGCGTCGCTATCGAAGCCGAAAGCCACCACGGGGACAGGGCCCTGCGGAGTTTGGAGCGACAAACCGGTGACGCGCCCGAGCTGCAAGTCGGAAGTGACCCGCACTCGATAGCCACCCTCGTGCAGCACGGCAGCGGGCAGGCCGTGCTCGTCGCGGTGAATCCGGATGGCGTTGCCGTTGCGGTCTTCGACTTCGCACAACCAGTACAAGCCGCCACGGTAGGGGTTGCCGGCGAATCTGCGGATCAGCCCCGTGAGCGGGTCCGTCACCACGTACGTGGTATCGCCCATCGCCGTGGTGCCCCCATGCGTGAGCGGAAGCCTCTCCCCCTCGACGGGACACAGCTCCGCGTCCTCGTCGGGCAGGGCCGGGTAGAGGAGTACGGAACCGTCCTCGCGCGCCCAGGCGGCACCCGTGCCGAGAAGTTCCAGACGCTCGTCCAGAGTGGATGCCCAACTGATTCCGAAGAAGTGACCGTAGCGATAGTCGGATATATGGGTGCGCCGGAGCACAAGCGGCAAAACTCCGGGCAGTGCCAGATCAGTCTGTGGCAGCACCATCTGCCCACTGGCGACATCGACGGGGTCCGTCGCGCAGCGCCGTTTGGACAGGGAGACCGCATTGCTTCGCGGGTCTTCCTGTGCGTTGCGCATCGAGGGTGGTGGGCGGCGACGTCCCCCTCCGTCGTCCACACGCCGTTCGCCTTTGCCGTCACCCTTGCCGTCGCCCGAGGTGACCTTGTTCAGTCCGTCACGAATATCGTGGTCGGTATCCTTGTGGGTCCTGGAACTCCTGGCAATGCCGTTGGGCACTGTCTTGCCCACGTGGTCGCCGAGGTCACCGAGCGCCTTACCGAACTTCTCCACCACCCCCTCGATCGTGGTGTCGAGCACAGCGGTCAGGGAATCCTTGCCCTTGGCCCGGCCGTGGTGCCCCTTGGCCTTGCCGAGCTTGCCGCCTGTCTTCTCACGCATCGTGATCTGCACACCGGCCAGGTGCATACCGGCCTTGCTGTGCGCATCGTGGTCGATCACCGGGCCGCCACCCGGACCCGGACCGCCCGACCCGCCCACCGAGTTGATCTGCAGCGCGTCCTTGCCCGCCTGCACCGTCTGGCCGGTGTTGTAACCGTCCTGCACACCCGCGACGTTCAGCGCCGTCTGAACAGCCAAGTCCGCCACGATGTCCTCGATCGCGGCAACCGCCGGCTCGGTGAGCGTCGCGACAATCTCCGACACAGCAGCCTCAGCCATCTCCTTCAGGATGCGCTTGAAGGCGATACGGGTCGCCGCGATCTTCGCGCCGGCCAGGAGAGCCGACAGACCGGCCGTCACCGGGGCGAACGCCAAGGTGATTCCCACGGTCGCGACCAGGTCCGCCAGCTCAGCCACGGCGGCTATCTTCCGGGCCACGATGATGTCGGCGACCCTGTCCAGCGCACCGGCGACGAGCCGCGCCGCCTTCGCCAGGTCCTTGTGCTTGCCCTGCACCTTCGACCAGTGCTTGTCCAGCGCGGTCAGCGACTCGCTCTGCCCGCTCGCGAGCAGCTTCTGGATGTGCTGGTAGGCCGCGTACGCGTCGTCGTCCGCGTCATCCCCGAACTCCCTTAGTGCGTCCGCCATATCGCGGTACGCGTCCTCATCGACGTTCGGCCAGCCCACACCGACCACATCGAGCATCGTGTCGACGCCCTCAGGAATCGTGTACCCCACGAAGCAACATCCCCCGGTTCACGGCTCATCAGCTCAACCCATAATGCGATTGACCAGCATGCCACGAGGTGATCATGGGAGAATCTCCCTCCGCCCTCAGGTTCACGAGCTGCGCTTTACCGCGTAACAACACAGGCGTGTCCCGTAGAGGTCGAGAGCGTCGTCGGGGTCGGTCGCACAGTGCGCGGCGATGTCGGGCCACCGGTACCAGCCGTAGAGGGCGGGCGTGGCGACGATCGTCGTCGGTGCATTCAGTTGCGGAAAACTCCGGTGCGGTGGCGCGCTGTCGCAACCATGCCTGCCGGGCCGGAACCGCTCCCGTTGCATGTCCGGGAGAGGCACCGCCGAAGTGCGGGCAGTGAGCGTGGGCATGGCCCCGCCCGGGGCGAGGCCGAAGCCCCGGATCACGGCCACGAGCTGCCGGGTGACCTTCTCCGGTGCCGGCCGGTGATCCGGGTCCTTGGCCGGCAAGGCTGCGATCACGGGCTTCAACTCCGTTTCCAGCCCCGCCAGATCGGGCTCGGCGGCCGGATCCTCGATGCGCAGCGCCACCGCCTGCCGGCTGGGCCCCGTGTAGGGGTAGTGGTCGGTCTCCGCGTAGAGCAGCGAGGCACCCAGAGCGTGCGGTGTAACAGCCCCGCCTCATGAATGGTGCCGGGACCATCGGCGAGCAGTGCGCCGAGGCCGACGGTCTCGGCCGGAGGCAGCGGCCCGTGTCCGGTCACGTACGTACGCAGGTCGGGTCCCGCGACGTACTCGACGGCGAGCCATGGGTGTTCGGCGTGGGCATCGGCAGCAACGAACGCGGCGACGAGCGGGCTTTACACCACCTTGGGGCTGTCGGCCTCGGACACGAACCTCGCCCGGGTGTCCTCGTCGAGCACCGCCGTCCTGATCACCTTGACGGCAACCAGGTGGCTCCACGGTGGCGGCCCTCCCCTTCGACGCCGACACCGGGATGTCAAGGATTCAGAGACAGGGCTCGGCGGCGCCCCGGCTACGGGGCGCCGCCGAGAGACCGCTCACTCCGATCATGACCGCACCGACAAACAACTGGTGGGAAACACCCGTCATGCGCGACCGTTGGCACCCGCACGTCGCCTCCCTGACGCGGCGGACTTCATAACCCCACAGGGAACTTCCCTGCCCGGACCGACCCTCAGGACGAGCATGACGTTCTTCGACAATCCGGTGATCCCCGGCTTCAGCCCGGACCCGAGCATCTGCCGGGCCGGCGACGACTACTACGTGGCGACGTCCAGCTTCGAGTACGTACCCGGAGTGCCGCTGTGGCACAGCCGCGACCTGGTGCACTGGAAGCTGATCGGGCACGCGCTGGACCGGCCCTCGCAGCTGGACCTGCCCGACACCGCCCCTGCCTCGACAGGGGTGTACGCGCCCACGCTCCGCCACCACGACGGCCTGTTCTGGATGATCACGACCGTGGTCGCCGGCGGGGGCAACATCCTGGTGACCGCACAGAACCCCGCGGGGCCGTGGTCGGACCCGGTCCCGGTCGGCATACCGGGCATCGACCCCGACCTGGCCTGGGACGAGGAGGGGAACTGCTGGTGCGTGTTCTCGTCGGAGGGGATCCGCGGGGTGCGCATCGACCCGAAGACCGGCGAGCTGCTGAGCGAACCGGTGGCGATGTGGTCGGGAAGCGGTCTGCAGTATCCGGAGGGGCCGCACCTGTACCGGATCGGCGACTGGTGGTACCTGCTGCTGTCGGAAGGCGGCACGGAACGCGGGCACGCGCTGTCGGTGGCGCGGTCCCGGACGGTGCAGGGGCCGTTCGAGCCGCACCCCGCCAACCCCGTGCTGTCCCACCGCAGTACCGGCCACCCGGTGCAGAACACCGGCCACGGCGACCTGGTGCAGGCGCAGGACGGCACGTGGTGGATGGTGCTGCTGGGCACCCGGCCGCGCGGTGACACACCGATGTACCACGGAATGGGCCGGGAGACGTTCCTGGTCCCGGTGCGCTGGGAGGACGAGTGGCCGCTGCCGGGGCCGCTGGAACTGCACGCCGCCGCTCCGGCGCTGCCGCCGCACCCCTGGCAACACGAGCCGGAGCGGGACGACTTCGACTCCTCCGCGCTCGCACCCCGCTGGGTGACGCTCCGACGGCACGACCCGGCCGCCGTCCGCCTCGACGAGCGGCCGGGCCACCTCGTGCTGCACGCCCGCGCGGACGGTCTCGACAAGCCCGGTGCGCTCTTCGTGGGACAGCGGCAGCGCGATCCCGACTTCAGCGCGCGCACCCTGGTCGCTGTCGACGAAGGCAGCCGTGCCGGGCTCGCCGTACGCCTGGACGAGGCTCACCACTACCAGGTGGAGACCGGCGACGGCACGGTCCGCGCCGTCGCCAGGATCGGCCCGCTGCGACAGACCGTCGCCGAACGGAGCCTCGCACCGGGCCCCGTGACCCTTCGGATCGATGTCACGACCACCGATGTCCTGCCTCCCACCGTCACCGTGCGCCCCACGGATCCGGAGGCCACGGTCCCGCCCGGCCTGCGCGTCGGCGGCCCCGACACCCTTCGTCTGGGGTACGAGACCGCCGACGGCGCCTTCGAGGTCCTGGCCGAGCTCGACGGCCGCTACCTCACCACCGAGGTCGCCGGAGGCTTCACCGGCCGCGTCATCGGCATGTACGCCACCCACGGCAGTGCGGCCTTCGACTGGTTCGAGCTGCGGCCTGCCTGACCGACCGGTCCCCGCGGGGCCCGGCTTCCGCCTCGGCGGGACCGGGCCGCGCAGGGGCGCCGGACGCCTGCGGCACGGATGGCGGACGAAATGTTGCCGCCCCGATCACTCGGGGAAAGGCTGAGCCGAATGTCCCCGGGTCCCAGAGAGCGCGGACGGGCCCGCGCCGGTCGCGGCGGACGGAAGGAGCGATGCCATGAGGGTCATGCTGCGGGCGTACATGGACACACAGATCTCGAACGAAGCCGTCAAGAACGGCAGCCTGCAGAAGATCATGCAGTCGATGGCCGAACAGCTCAAGCCGGAGGCGGCCTACTTCGGCCCGGGCGAGGGCGGGCGGTGCTGCACCTTCGTCTTCGACATGCAGGACAGCTCACAGCTGCCCAGCATCGCGGAGCCGCTCTTCGACGGACTCGGCGCGAGGATCGAGATCCAGCCGGTGATGAACAGCGAGGACCTGCAGAAGGGTCTTGCCGCGGTGAAGCGGGGCTGAGGCGCTTCCGCCCTGGCAGCCCGCGCGTACCGCAGCGCCGCCCCGGGCCGTCCCGATGCCCTCAACGGCATCGGGATGGAAGCATGCCGTGCATGGAACAGCCTGCTGAGACCCTCGTGTTCGACCAGGTCGAACTGCGCCGGTGGCGCGCGAGCGACGTCGAGACCTTGAACCGGGTGGTCACCGAATCGCTCCCCCACCTGATTCCGTGGATGCCCTGGGCGTCCACCTACGACCACACCACGATCGCCGACTACCTGACCCGGAGCGAGGGCGAGTGGGAGTCGGGCCGGGCCTACAGCTACGCGATCACTTCGGACGGCGCGGTGATCGGCAGTTGCGGCCTCATGCGACGGATCGGCGCCGGCGGGCTGGAGATCGGGTACTGGCTCCACCCCGGGTGGACCGGGCGGGGCCTCGCCACCATGGCCGCTGCCGCCCTCCTCCGGCAGGGATTCGCCCTGGCGGAGACCAACCGGATAGAGATCCACCACGATGCCGCGAACCGGGCGAGCGAAGCCGTCCCCCGCCGTCTGGGCTTCACCGAGGTCGAGCGCGTACCGGTACACGGCGGGCCGGAGACTCAGCGCGAGTCGGGGATCAACGTGATCTGGCGCATCCAGCCCCCTGCCGCGCCCTGAAGGAGCCCGTTCCGGAGTAGCGGCATCGGGTGGCGAGGTCGTGATCGGTGGCAGGCCCGGTAAGCAAGGTCAGTCAACTCACCTTCCATTGCAGAGATTTGACAGAACGTCATATATCTGTGGGCTAAGCGCATATGACCTGATCCCCGCCCGGTCGCAAGCGCTTGCCCAAAGCCATCAGACCCGAACAACTGCGCACAGACCCCGAGATCCGGTCCGGAATGCCGCGGAGCCGGGCGCTCCACCGGTGTCTGAACTTCACGAGAACTCCAGCGAAATGGCACGTGTGTGGATATCGTGCACCGAGCGAGGGCGCATCCGTCAGTCCATGGGATCGGCGGATGCGTCCCGTTTGTGGGGATGCAACTGTGGCTGGGGGGTTCATGGGGCATGTCGAAATACCTGAATCAGACATATCCGGGCCGGTGGGACTGGCGGGCGCACCACGGCCGCGTACCGCTGCGTCCCGGAACCGCACCGCGGCTCTCGAGCAGTTGTGGAGAGCTCCGACCGCACAGCGCGACGACGCGGACCGCGCGCGGACGAAGAAGAAGCCGGGCCGGCGCCTGCCGTTCCTGGTCCTGACCGACGCGCTGGGGCTCGGAATCCCGGCCTGGCTCGTCCTGAGCGCCGACGATCAGCCGCGACCACTGATCATCGGCGCCCTGGTGACACTCGTCTGGACCGGGGTGCGCCTGGCGCGCGGCCGGTACACGGACCGGCTGCCGGCGGACTCCGGTGGGGCGCCCGGTGCCGTCGGCGACTGGCTGGTGCTCGTCGGACTGCTCGCCGTGCTCTGCGCGGCGGCGGGCGGATCCCTCGACCCGGCGACCGCGGTCCTGTCGCTGGTGCCCGGCCTGGCCGTGACCGTGCTCGCCTCGGGTCTGCGGGGCAGACCCGGTTCCACACGCCAGCGGCAGGCGTCACGCCGGGTGCTGGTGGTCGGCGGGGCCGCGGGGGTGGACCGGGCGGTGACAATGCTCAACTCCCGTGCGGACCACCTGTACACCGTGGCGGCCGCCGTGCCGGTGGGACCCGCGCAGCTGAGCTGCGACACACCGGTACCGGGACGGCTCGACCCGGAGCCGGCGGACGACGACGTGTCCACGGTGCTCGGCGGTGCCTTCGCCCATGACGCGGACCTCGTACTCGTGGTGCCCGGGCCGCAGTTCGGCGACGAGAGGCTGCGCCCGCTGTCGTGGGGCCTGCACGACAGCGGCCTCGCGCTCTGCGTGCTCTCGGAGCTGTCGGGCGTCTCGGCGAGCCGCGTGCGGCCCACCGACGCCGCCGGGCTGACCCTGCTGCACATCGCGCCGCCTCTGCGGCGCGGTCCGCAGCCCTGGCTCAAGACGGTGGTGGACCGGAGCGGTGCCGCGCTCGGACTACTGGTGCTGGCCCCGCTGCTGTTCGTGGTCGCCCTGGCGGTCCGGTTCTCGTCACCCGGCCCGGTGTTCCACCGCCAGATCCGGCACGGACGGCACAGCAGGCCCTTCACCATGTGGAAGTTCCGCACGATGGTGGCGGATGCGGAGACCCGTAAGGCGCAGCTCACCGGGGCGAACGAGAGCGAAGGCCCGATGTTCAAGATGCGCCGCGACCCGAGGGTGACCCGGATCGGCCATGCGCTGCGCCGGACCTCCATCGACGAACTCCCGCAGCTTCTCAACGTGCTACGGGGTGACATGTCCCTGGTAGGTCCACGTCCGCCGCTGCCCGAGGAGGTGTCGCGCTACGACGAACGTGAGCGGCGCCGGCTCGCGGTGAAGCCGGGACTGACCGGCCTGTGGCAGGTCAGCGGGCGCTCGGACCTCTCGTGGCAGGAGACCGTGTCGTTGGACCTCTGGTACGTCGACAACTGGTCGGTGGTCACGGACATGGGGCTCCTCGCCCGTACGGTGCGCGCCGTCACCGACGGCCGCGGAGCGTACTGATCGCGATGGAGGAACTCGGACGAGGAGCCCATGGGCGGCGGGCGGGGCGGTCAGCCCTGCCCGAGCCACCAGGCGTAGGTGCGGGCGATGCCGTCGCGCAGGGGGATCTGCGGCTTGAAGCCGAGGGAGGAGAGCCGGGACACGTCGAGGAGCTTGCGCGGGGTGCCGTCCGGCTTCGAGGTGTCCCAGCCGATGCTGCCGTGATACTCCGTCACGTCCCGGACGGTCTCGGCGAGTTCCCTGATGGTCAGGTCCTCGCCGCAGCCGATGTTGACCGGCGCGTCCCCGTCGTAGGACTCCAGCAGTCGCACACAGGCCGCGGCAAGGTCGTCGACGTGCAGGAATTCACGGCGGGGCGTGCCGGAGCCCCACAGGGTGACCTCGGGCGCACCGTCCCTCTTCGCCTCGTGGAACCGGCGGATCAGGGCGGGCAGGACGTGCGAGGTCTCCAGGGCGAAGTTGTCACCGGGACCGTAGAGGTTGGTGGGCATGGCGCTGATGAACGAGGCGCCGTACTGCCGGCGGTAGGACTGGACCTGCACGATTCCGGCGATCTTGGCCAGCGCGTAGGCCTCGTTGGTCGGCTCCAGGGGGCCGGTGAGCAGCGAGTCCTCGTGGATCGGCTGCGGGGCGTGCTTGGGGTAGATGCAGGACGAGCCGAGGAAGAGCAGCCGCTTCGTCCCCGCCGCGTGCGCTCCGGCGATCACGCTGAGCTGGATGCGCAGGTTGTCCTCCAGGAACTGCACCGGCCAGGTGCTGTTGGCCATGATCCCGCCCACTTTGGCGGCGGCCAGTACGACGACGTCCGGACGGGCGTCGCGCAGGAACGCCTCGGTCGGTGCCGCGTCACGCAGATCGAGGTCGCCGCGGTCACGGGTGACCACCTCGTGGCCGTCGGCGGTGAGGCGGCGCACCAGCGCCGAGCCGACGAGACCGCGGTGCCCCGCGACGAATATGCGGGAGCCGGGGCGTAGGAGGGGGCGGACGGATTCCTGGGGCGGGCCGGGGATATCGGTCGTCATGGCTCGGATTGTGCCAGCAGCACCGCGTCCGGGTGAGCTTTTGCCCAAAGCGCTCAGATGTTGATATTTCGGTGAACCAACCGCCCATCGGGCGACCACAGAAGGGGGGAGTCATGGCGAAGTCCGCACTCATCACCGGCGTGACCGGTCAGGACGGTTCGTACCTGGCGGAGCTGTTGCTCGAGAAGGGGTACACGGTCCACGGTCTGATACGCAGATCGTCGAGCTTCAACACGGAGCGAATAGACCACATCTACCAGGGGCCCGAGGAGGCGAATCGTTCGTTCGTGCTCCATCACGCCGATCTGTCCGACGGCGTCGCCCTGGTGAACCTGCTGCGTGACATCCGTCCCGACGAGGTCTACAACCTGGGCGCGCAGTCGCACGTCCGGGTCTCGTTCGACGCGCCCCTGTACACCGGGGACGTCACGGGTCTCGGCACAATGCGGCTTCTGGAGGCGGTTCGCGCCAGCGGTATCGACACCCGCATCTACCAGGCTTCGTCGTCCGAGATGTTCGGCGCCAGCCCGCCCCCGCAGAACGAGAGCACTCCCTTCCACCCGCGCAGCCCGTACAGCGTGGCCAAGGTGTACGGGTACTGGGCGACGGTCAACTACCGCGAGGCGTACGACATGTTCGCCGTCAACGGGATCCTGTTCAACCACGAGTCACCGCGGCGCGGCGAGACCTTCGTGACCCGCAAGATCACCCGCGGGGTGGCACGCATCAAGGCCGGGCTCCAGGACCGGCTGCATCTGGGCAACCTCGACGCCGTACGGGACTGGGGGTACGCCCCCGAGTACGTGGAAGCGATGTGGCGGATGCTGCAGTGCGACACCCCGGACGACTACGTGGTGGCCACCGGCGTGGGGGTCAGCGTCCGGCAGTTCCTCGAGTACGCCTTCGAGCACGCGGGCCTCGACTGGGCCGAGTACGTGCGCTACGACCCCAAGTACGAGCGTCCCAGCGAGGTCGACGCACTGATCGGTGACGCCTCCAAGGCCGAGGAACTGCTCGGCTGGAAGCCCGAGGTGACGTCGCAGGAGCTGGCCAGGATCATGGTCGACGCGGACATCCGGCTGCTGACCGACCAGCTCACGGGTGCGGCCGTGCGGGTGGACCGATGAGAGGGCCAGGACGCCTCAGACGCACCCGGAGCGCCGTGTTCGCCGCGGTTCTCGCCCTCGGTGCGGGCGCGCTCGGCGCGGGCACCGCTCCCCCGGCCGCCGCACTGACTCCGCCGGTCGCCTTCACGGCCGACCACCTGTCCACCTACCAGACGAACGGCATCGTCTGGTCGCTCGCCGAGGCGAACGGAGTGGTCTACGCGGGCGGCACGTTCTCCAACGTCCGCCCGGCGGGCTCCCCCGCGGGCAGCAACACGAGACCCGCCGTGAACTTCGCGGCGTTCGACGCGGCCACCGGAGCGCCCACCGGCTGCTCGCTCTCGTTCACCCGCAGCAGCGGCACGGCCACGGTCCGGGCCCTCGCGGTCTCCGCGGACAGGTCCACCCTGTACGCGGGTGGCTACTTCAATGCCGTCAACGGGACAGCCGCGAACGGCCTGGTCGCGATCAACACCGCGACCTGTCAGCTGCGTCCGGGCTTCTCGCCCGACTTCGGCGCGACGGTGCGCGCCCTGGACGTCGCCGCGAACGGCACCGTGTACGCGGGCGGTGACTTCCAGACGGTCAACGGCCAGACGCGGCGCTTCTTCGGCGCGGTCACCTCCACGGGCGCCCTGACCGCATGGAACCCCGACGCGGACGAGCCCGGCCGGACACTGAAGGTGACCCCCGACGGGGCGAGTGTGCTCATCGGCGGCGAGTTCTTCACCGTCGGCGGCGCCGCCTCGCACGCGCTCGCGGTGACGAGCGCATCGTCGGGTGCGCTGACCCGCGCCTACACCGGCAACTTCATCCCGTCGTCCGCGGTGATCAAGGACATCGTCACGGACGCCGCCTCCGACGGTTGGTACGTCGCGGGCGAAGGGGCCGGGGGTTCGTCGTTCGACGGCAGGCTCGCCATGGGCCTCGACGACTTCGACCAGCGGTGGCGGGACACCTGCCAGGGTGCGACCCAGGCGCTGCGGGTCTACCAGGGTGTCCTGTACGCGGGCAGCCACGTCCATGACTGCTCGTCCATGGGCGGCTTCCCCAACCAGGTCCGCAAACACCTCACCGCCCAGTCCGTCGACGACCCGGCGCTGCTGGGCTGGCTCCCGGACACCAACGACGGCATCGGGGAGCCGGTCGGGCCCCGGGCCCTGACGGTCGCCTCGCGCGGCGGCCGCGACTTCCTCTGGGTGGGCGGCGAGTTCACCACGGTCAACGGGGTGTCCCAGCAGGCCCTGACACGGTTCGCCAACACCCCCGACACGGGTGCGCCCGCCGCTCCGGCCGTGAGCGTGTCCGCACCGCGGGCCGGCGAGGTGAAGGTCCGCTGGCGTTCGAGCCTGGACCTGGACGACAGTGCGCTGACCTACCGGGTCTACCGCGACGGCGGCGCGACTCCCGTACACACGGCGACCGGCTCCTCGCTGTTCTTCAGCCGGCCGCAGCTGACCTTCACCGACACGAACGTGGTGGCGGGCCGGACGTACTCGTACCGGATCACGGCGAGCGACGGGACCAACACCAGCGGGCTGTCCGCCGCCGCCTCGGTCACGGCCGCCGCCTCGGCCTCCCCGTACCAGGAGAAGGTGCTCGCCGACGGGGCCGGCCTGTACTGGCGCTACGACGAGGCGGGCGGCGCCTTCGCGGCGGACGCCTCGGCCGACGACAACTCGGGGGTGTACACGAACGCCCCCGCGTACCGCTCCACGCCGTCCGCGGTGGCCGGCTCGGCGGCGCTCTCCCTCAACGGCGTCGACGAGTACGTCTACAGCGACCGTCTGCACCGGTACACCTCGCCCACGCCGTACTCGATCGAGACATGGTTCCGGACCACCTCGACGACGGGCGGACGGATCATCGGCTACGGCAACAACATCGGTACCGCGCAGGGCCACACCAGCAGCATCTCCGACAAGCTGCTGTACCTGACGGACAACGGGCGCCTCGCGTTCGGCGTCCAGTCCGGCAACAGCAGCACCCGGCCCACCATCACCACGGCGGGCACGTACAACGACGGCTCCTGGCACCACGCCGTCGCGACCCAGGGGCCGTCCGGCATGGTCCTGTACGTGGACGGGGCGGCCGTCGGCACGAACGCGGCCACCGGCAACCGCTCGTACAACGGGTACTGGCGGGTGGGCGGGGACGCCATGAACAACGCCTGGCCGAACCGGCCCACGAGCACCTACTTCGCCGGACAGGTCGACGAGACCGCGGTCTATCCGACGGCGCTCACCGCCGCCCAGGTCGCCGCGCACCACGCGCTCGCGGACACCGCGCCCGGCCCCGGCGACACCACGCTGAGCGTCGCACCGGACGAGGACGCGTACGTCAACAGCGTGTCGGCGAACACGAACTACAACGACAGCCAGCTCGCCTCCCGGGGCTCCACGGCCTATCTGAGCTATCTGCGGTTCACCGTTCCGCCGGCCCCGTCCGGCCAGGTGCTCAAGAGCGCCCGCCTCGCCTTCCGCACGTCGTCGGACTCGACGGCGGGATCCCTGGACAGCCACAGCGTCGTGCCGGTCACCGGCACGTGGACCGAGTCGACGGTCACCTACAACACCCGGCCGGCGCTCGCCGCGACCGTGCTGGGGACCATCACAGGCGCGACCTCGGTCTCCACCGACGACACGGTGGAGCTGAACGCGTCCGCACTGGGCGGGGCCCTGGGCTCCGTCTACTCACTCGCCCTCACCAGCAGCGGGACGGACAGTCTCCGCGTCTGGTCGAGCGAGGCAGGAACCGCGGCCTACCGGCCGCAGCTCGTTCTCACCTTCGGAGCTGAATGATGAACGCAAGTACGGGGCACAGAGCCGGAGGACGCGGCCGTGTGCGGGCCGTCTCCACCGCTCTCTGCCTGTTCGCCGGCGCCCTGACCGCCGCGGCGGCCGGGGCATCCCCGACGGCGGCACTGACACCTCCGGTGTCTCTCACCGCGGACGACCTCACCACCTGGCAGACCAACGGCATCGTCTGGTCGATGGCCGCGACCGACGGCGTCGTGTACGCCGGCGGCACCTTCTCCACCGTCCGGCCGCCCGACGCCGCGGCCGGCACCTCCGAGCAGCCCGCGGTCAACTTCGCCGCCTTCGACGCGGCGACCGGCGCACCGACGGGGTGCAGCCTGTCGTTCACGCTCTCGTCGGGCACGGCCACCGTTCGCGCGCTGGCGCTGTCGCCGGACGGGCAGACCCTGTACGCGGGAGGCCAGTTCGGGGCGGTGAACGGTGAAGGCGTGAGCAATATCGCCGCCATCGACACCGCGACCTGCACTCCGCGCCAGGACTTCAAGATCTCCGTCTCGGCGACCGTGCGGGCCCTGGACGTCACCGCGGACACCGTCTACCTGGGCGGTGACTTCAACAGTGTGGGCGGGCAGACCCGGAACAGTTTCGCCGCCGTCACCACGGACGCCGACCTGCTGCCGTGGGCGGCCGACGCCGACGAGGTCGCCCGCGCCGTCCAGGTGACTCCCGACGGACAGCACGTGGTGCTCGGCGGTGACTTCTTCACCGTCAACGGCACCACGTCGCACGCACTGGCCGTCGTGGACGCCACCACGGGTGCACTCACCAGGAGTTACCCCGGCTTCATCCCCAACACCTCCACGGTGCAGGACCTCACGACGGACGCGACCGGCCTGTACACCGCCAACGAGGGCACCGGCGGCGGTGTCTTCGACGGCCGTATCGCCATCGACCTGGACGACTTCCAACAGCGGTGGCGGGACACCTGCCTGGGAGCCACCCAGGCCGTCCTCGTGCACTCGGGCGTGCTGTACAGCGGAAGCCACGCCCATGACTGCGCCAGCATGGGCGGGTTCTCCGACCAGCCGCGCAGGCATCTGCTCGCCCAGTCCGTCGACGATCCGGAGCTGCTGCCCTGGTTCCCGGACACGAACGACGGCATCGGCGAGCCCGTCGGGCCGCGGGTGATGGCCCAGACCGACAAGGGCGGCAGCCACTACCTGTGGGTGGGCGGGGAGTTCACCACCGTCAACGGCGCCGCGCAGCAGGGCCTGACCCGGTTCGCCGACGGCCCGGACACCGGGGCGCCGTGGGTGCCCAACGTCAGCCTCTCCACGCTTGCTCCGGGGCAGATCGACGTCAACTGGCAGACCAGCTTCGACACCGACGACGGTGAGCTCACCTACCGGATCTACAAGGACGGGGCGAGCACACCCGTACACACGACGACCGGGTACTCGCTCTTCTGGGACCGGCCCCAGCTGAAGTGGACCGACACCGATGTGGCGGTGGGCGAGACCCACTCGTACCGCATCACCGCGAGCGACGGCACCAACACCAGCGCCAAGTCCCCGGCACAGTCCGCGACCGTGGCGGCGACGACGGAGAGCTATCCGGCGCGTGTGCTGGCCGACGGCGCCTCGCTCTACTGGCGTTACGACGAGGGCACGTCCACCTTCGCCGCCGACACCACGGGTGGGCTGAACAGCGGCTTCCTGCGCAACGCACCCGCCTATCGTCAGACACCCGCCGCCGTCGCGGGTGCCTCGACCGCGATCGGTTTCAACGGCTCCGACGAGTACGCGTACAGCAACAAGCGCCATGCGCAGCCCACCCGGTTCTCCGTGGAGACCTGGATCAAGACCACCACGGTCCGGGGCGGAAAGATCATCGGGTTCGGCAATCTGACGATGCAGAACAGCTCCCGGTACGACAAGCACGTGTACATGACCAACGACGGGCGGCTGGTCTTCGGCATCCACAACGGCAGCACCCGCACCATCACGACGCCCGGCGCCTACAACAACGGCGCCTGGCACCACGTCGTCGCCACCCAGGGCCCCGGCGGCATGGCCCTGTACGTCGACGGACAGCTGCGCGCGTCCAACTTCCTCTACACCACCAACGAGAACTACCCCGGCTACTGGCGGGTCGGCGGGGACAACCTGAACAACTGGCCCAACCGCCCGACCAGCAACTTCTTCGCCGGGCAGATCGACGAGACCGCCGTGTACCCGACCGCGCTGGCCGCTTCGCAGGTCAGCGCCCACTACGCCCTGAGGACGGGTTGATGAGGTATCCGTTCCTGGCCGGCGCCGTCGTCGTCATCGCGACGGCGGCGCTGGCCGCCTGCGGCTCGTCCGCCGACGGGAGCAAGGGGGCCGCCGCGGGCAGCAAGCCGCCCGCG